>NZ_JBSSEL010000003.1:0-364791 GCF_054061655.1 Pedobacter sp. UYEF25
AGCCACAAAAAAGGAGCTGCCCTAAACAGGCTGGCACAAAGCCGCCTTGAAAAATAAAGATAGAAATTATTTGGAATTCATCACAGAATCTTTTACGTCCCCAAACCCCAAAGGGGCTTCCATCCCGTAAAAGGATTTCTTTCCCTAACGCGCGTGGCGGAAATGGCACTCAACAAATGCTGATTTCTGACATCCAATTTCCGACTTCCCGTTTGCGTTAGGGATGATAGGGGCTTGGTGCCAATTTTTTATTGGCACGGAGCGAAGCGACCCCCGAACAGCCCGGGCCCTTGCGAAGCTTGGGCAACGCCCAAATAAGCAGCAAAAATTTAAATAAAACAGTCGCTTTATACCTCTTCCTGGAACTTTAGTATTTGAGACTTCTGCCTTTAAAGATAAATAGGTACTTTTGCGCCACTATCTTTTAGACAATTGATAATATTATGTTGAGAACGACAACTTGTGGGGCATTAACCATAAAAAACTTAGGCGAAAGCGTTGTACTTTGTGGTTGGGTGCAAAAATCGAGGGATTTAGGTGGAATGACTTTTATAGACATTCGCGATAGATACGGCATTACCCAACTGGTTTTTAACATGGATGATAACCGCCAATTGTGTGAGCAAGCACGTGGTTTGGGAAGGGAATATGTTATCAAGGCTTCTGGAATTGTAGTTGAGCGCAGCAATAAAAATCCAAAAATGTCTACTGGCGATGTAGAAATAAAAATTACAGCCTTAGAAATTTTAAACCCTGCGAAGTTACCTCCGTTTTTGATAGATGATGAAACAGATGGTGGCGATGAACTCAGGATGAAATATAGGTATTTAGATCTTCGCCGCAATCCTGTGCGCAACAACTTGGTTCTGCGACACAAAATGGCGCAGTCTGTACGTAGATATCTAGACGACCTAGATTTTATAGAGGTTGAAACGCCGGTTCTTATAAAATCTACGCCCGAAGGTGCAAGAGATTTTGTGGTACCTAGTAGAATGAATGAAGGTCAGTTTTATGCATTGCCACAATCTCCGCAAACTTTTAAGCAATTGCTTATGGTTTCTGGCTTCGATAGATACTTCCAAATTGTTAAATGTTTTAGAGATGAAGATCTTCGCGCAGATAGACAGCCAGAGTTTACGCAAATAGACTGTGAAATGAGTTTTATTGAGCAAGAAGATATTCTAAACACCTTCGAAGGTTTAATAAGAACTTTGTTTAAAGAAGTTCGCAATTACGATTTGCCCGAAGTTCCACGGATGCAATATGCAGATGCCATGCGTTTGTACGGCTCTGATAAACCAGATACCAGATTTGACATGCAATTTGTTGAGTTAAATCACCTGGCAAAAGGTAAGGGTTTTCCTGTTTTTGATAATGCAGAACTTGTGGTTGGAATCAATGCAAAAGGTGCGGCGCATTATACACGCAAGCAATTAGATGCACTTACAGATTTTGTAAAACGCCAGCAAATTGGCGCTACAGGTTTAATTTATGCCCGCCACAACGAGGATGGTTCTATAAAATCTTCTGTAGATAAATTTTTCAGCGAAAGCGATCTTAAAGATTGGAGCAACGCTTTTACCAGTGAAAAGGGTGATCTTTTATTGGTTCTTGCGGGCTCGACCGAAAAAGTGCGTAAGCAACTAAGTGAATTACGTTTAGAGATGGGTACGCAAATGGGCTTGCGCGATAAAAATAAATTTTCTGCTTTATGGGTATTAGACTTCCCATTATTGGAGTGGGATGAAGAAACAGAGCGCTACCACGCCATGCATCATCCATTTACATCGCCTAAGCCAGAAGATATAGCCCTACTTGATACAAAACCTGGAGAGGTAAGGGCGAATGCTTATGATATGGTGGTGAATGGAACAGAAATTGGTGGCGGTTCTATCCGTATTCACGATAGAAAGTTGCAGGCATTAATGTTTAAACATTTAGGCTTCACCGATGAAGAAGCTCAAAAGCAATTTGGCTTTTTGATGGATGCTTTTGAATTTGGGGCTCCCCCACACGGCGGTATCGCATTTGGTTTCGATCGCTTAACTTCCATTTTTGCAGGTTTAGATTCTATTAGAGATGTTATTGCTTTTCCAAAAAATAATTCTGGTAGAGATACTATGATAGACAGTCCGAGCACAATTGACGATAAGCAGTTGAAAGAATTGAGTATCAGGGTGCAGTTATAGCAATTCAGCAGTACGCTATTATTTCCGGTTATAAAGGTAAAACCACTGTTCCTTCTCCAACATTGGTCTTAAATGAATGTTTAGGTATGATGAATTGCGCTACAATTTCGTGTATTTAAAATTCTTTACAATTATTTCAACACTTTTACCATCACTAGGAGCGCTGCCTTCAAATAGCCACAAATTGATAAAGACGGACATGTCCAAAGAACTTATCGGCACATCTGCTCCTCCGAAAGTTTTTGAAGCAAACAATCCACTATCATCGTTAGCAAAACCATTTAAACTTTTTAGTGTAACGCTGGTTGCTTCTCGTTTAAACCTGTGTGTCGTTTGAACACTGCTTGTAGAAAAATTTTGAGTAAAACTTACGGGTTTATCAGCCGTTTTACCTGTTTGCGGATAAATGGTATAGTTTAGGTTTGGATAGCTATTGTTGCCCCATCGTGCAATTTCAATATCCATTTCATCAAACCGATCGTTTCCGGAATAATTAAATAAGCCTAACACAATATTCTTATCTAAAGCACTTAAAGCACCTTCAACCTGCCATTGATAAGTTCCGTAGGAGAATTTTTGGATGGTAGAAACTTCGCCACACGCCCATAGTCCCGTGGTTTCATTTTTTTGGATGCGCAGGTGAAGCCAACCTTTTTCATCAACCCAAACGTTTGCACCGCTCCAGTAATTTGGCCCCGGACCTTGACGATCCATCGGTTTTCTAACCCGCCAAGCATAACCAGAAAAATTTAAAGTATCTACCAAACTGCCATATTGCACTGTATTAGCTAAATTGATTTCTTTTTTAGGCGCTGTAATCTTCTTCGAGCAGGAAACGAATAATAGTCCAAAACCAATAAAAAGGAGTGTTTTTTTCACATCGAGCGGAATAAGCGGCTAAAAAAAGAACAAAAATTTATTTGTAACTCTATTAGATTCACAACCATGGTGCCAATAATTCCTCGTTTAAGGAAGTATTTATTTCTTAAATGAAACACGTCATTTTAGTAGGGCACTTGTTTTATCTAACAGCGAATTTACACCTGTAACATCGTAATCTTCTGCCCAAATGTATGCACCCTTAAAACCATTGTCCTTTATATATTGTGCTTTTTTTGTAATCAACGGAATTCCATTATAATAAACACCCTTTGCAATTTTATCGGTAAACTCATTTTGAGGCGCAGAGGCGTCTGCTGCTACAATATCTTTATAGGGCAAATAACCATAAGAACCATAATTTAGGTTATTGCCATTTGCATCTAAAGTGTTGTAAACAATTCCAAAAGCCGGAAGACCAAGCACCAATTTATTTGCAGGGTAGCCCTTGGTATTTTTCCAAAGATTTGCCGCGTCAACCAAATAACTATATGGTGATTGTTGCGCCAGAGGCGATCCTGGAGAAACCGTGCCATTCTCAAAGGCATGTACATTAATCCAATCTGCAGCAGCCAAACTGAGGTATTCCCAATGTAAATAATTCGTAGTAACGGTAACGGTAACCAAAGATCCGGTAGGTAACGCTGCTTTCAATTCGTTTAAAAACGGAGCAACAGATCTTGCCATTTCTGCTGAAACATCGTAAGAGTCATTTCCTAAATCAGTCATCATAATATCTATGCCATCCAATTTTCTAGCAATCACATAAGCTTTTAATAGTGCGATAAGCGATGCTCTTTTAGCTGAGCTGTTTATGGAAAGGCCAAAATCGGTGCTGTTGTAAGAGGACCATCCGTCTATTCCAGACAATCTGCCAGAAACACCTAATAAAACAGGGACACCGTTGATATGTCCTCGAGCGACCAACTCATCTATATTCTGATTAAAATTTGCTTTGGAAAAATCTATCGAAGTTGGCGAAATAACCTTTGCACCATTGATCGCAACATGGGTGACTTTAGACCAATCTATATTTGCTGCAGTTCCATTCTCAGACAAATAAGCCATTACAACACTCGTATATGGTTTTGCAGTGTACGTATTGGGGCTTACCAGAACTTTTGAGATGCGTGTAGAAGAAAGGCCATTGTAAGTCGAAAGAAGTTTTATTTCGTACTCTCCTCCAGCAGTAGGCGTAAATGTAAAAGTAGTATCTGTCGAAACTTCTTTTCCATCCACCGTCCACAAGATTTTAGACTTTTCTTGTGGTTTTGGAGAAAATGTTAGGCCTGTATAAATGGCAGATTGTCCTTGATTGATGATGATAGACGGTGCCCGAAAAACACCTTTCGTATCGAAAATACGAGGGTGAAAATTGTCATCTACCTGCGCCTCTTGACCTTTTTTACAACTATTAAAAGCGCAAATAGTGATTATGGTAAATAAGAAATAGGATAATTTTTTCATGTTGATATTTTATATTAAATAACTTATTTTTTAATTTTATTGATAATTGTCATTAAGGAGTTCTCTCCCTGCGCATCTCCAAGTAATTGCCATATCATAACTCCTCCACCGCGTTTTTCTAATACAAACCTTACTTTTTTTGTGATGGTTGCAACGCCATTATAGTAGATTGTTCCCTGATTGGCCACAACAATGCTATCTGCCTTGTCGGCGTGGGGATATTGAGATAAAATATCTGCATAGGTAAAGCTAGGGGCTATGTTAGCTCCAAATCCGTACCCGTAATATGGCAATCCGAGTACGAGTTTATTTGCTGGAATGCCTCTTTTCTCATTCCAATAATTAAAGTCTTCAACGGCGTCTTCATACGAGGAATGTTGCCCAGGATTGCTTTTATTCCATGGCCCAGTATGGTCATAAGCCATTACATTCACGAAATCAAATAAAGAGAGTGCTTTATCAGAAATGGTTTGGCCATTCCATGTGGCTACCGCAGCGGTCAATAGTTTTTTCTTTGCTTTCAATTTTTTCGACAACTGCGTTACCAATGCCTCATAGTTGTTGTCTATAAAATCGCCCTCTAAATCTACATCAATCCCATCAAAATGATAGTCATCGGCAAAAGCCAACATATTTGCGATCCAAACATCAGCTTTCTCGGCTCGAAGTAGGTTTTTTAGAACCATTGGTGCATTACCCCCGCCAAAAGAAAAAAGCACTTTCACCTTTGCGGCATGCGCTTTTGCTATCATCGCTTCCAAACCAGTTGGCGCAACGATGTTTCCTAAGGAATCTGGATTGAAAAAAGCAATATTTAAGTGGGTAAGTTGTTTGAAATCTATTTTTTTAGATAAAGTATCTAAGTTTCCATGAGAGAGTATGTAACCTACCACACGAAACGGCACCTTATTTCCATTTTTCGGAGTGGTAGGAAAATTTTCAGCATATACATGAAGCGCCAAAACTGATAGAAATGTTATTGCAAACAGCTTAATTATCTTTTTCATGTTGGATTTTTTATAATTATTTATCTACATCCCACCAAACTCTCCCATTCCAGCTGTCTTCGCCACCCATACGCGCGAGGGCAATGTCAAAATTTGCCTTGTTTTGCTCTTTCTCTGTATATGGATATTCGAAACGTCTTGGAATGGTTGTACTTTCACCGGTTTCTGAAACACCTACCGCCGGTTGTAAAGTAGGATAACCGCTCCTTCTCCAATTGGCGTAAGCTTCAGGTCCGTTTAAAAGAAGCGCAACCCACATTTGGTTGTTAATTAGCTCTACTTCTCTTCCTGCGGTTAATTGGTTTGCTAGGATAAACTGATCTATTTCTGTCTGAGGAATGTTAGGTCCACCTGGAAAAACACTTAGCTGTTTACAAGCTGCTTCTAAACCATTGGCATAATGCATGCTTGCGCTTCCCCCAAATGTAGCACCAAATCTAACGGTTGCTTCTGCAAGTAAAAATTCTACCTCTGCATAAGTTTGATGTAAGAAAGGGGCGTTAAATCTCAACAAAAAATTTGCAAGTTGTGCTTTCTCATCATTATTTGTCGCCGTAATGGTTCCTTTTCCAGGAACAGTTATCGTTACCGAGTTTAGATAAGGAGTATCATAAATATAGCTTCCCGGTTTAACACCCACATAGCCTTGTAGAGGCACAATTTGATCGGTGATGTCTGTACGATCTTTTGGCTCGCTGGCTGAATTATCTAAGTAATATTTAACCATATATTTAAGTCTAGGATCGTTTGTACTTCTTAACTGATTTAAGAAAACAGTTGTAAATCGACCCGGAACGGCACCGCCATTAAAAAAAGAGGCAGAAACTGCATTTCCCTTTATATTCCCTTTACCAAGTTCTTCGTAGGGATTGCGAACGTCTTCATGTTGAAGTAAACAGATGTCTGCATTAGAGGTAAAGACGCCAGCATCATAAGCCGCTTGGGCCTCTTTTTTTGCTTTTGCCAGATCGACTTTTACCAACCTTAAGGCCAATCGCAAATGAAGGGAATTGGCGAATTTCTTCCAGGCGCCTATATCTCCATTGTAAAACAAATCTCCTTTAACCACATCTTTTGATGGATTTAATTGAGCGGAGGCTGCCGAAAGCTCTTTGAAGAAATCGTCGTAGACATCTTGCTGCTTATCAAACTTCGCATTAGTACCAAGACCAGCCTCCGAATAGGGCAGGTCGCCGTATAAATCTGTTAACCTATCAAATACATAGACCTTCATTATCCTACAAATTGCATTTAGGTTTGTCTTATTTTCGACACCATTCGTTCTATTCACGGCATCAATTATGTTAACGATGTCATTTGGATAAGAATCACCCCAGAGAACGCCCATTACATCCGGATTGTTAAAATATATACCACCCCAACGGTTGCTGTAAGAACCTGCTATTTGTTGTACCAAGGGCAAGGTCATTAAAAAACTTGTTCTCTCATTCACATTTAGATCTCCAGAAAAGCGAAGCTGTACCGTTGATAATTGAATGGCTGGGTCTATGTTTGCAGATCGAGTAGGATCTATATTGGTGTCGCCAAACTTTTTACACGATCCCAACACTAACGTTAGGCCGAGAAAAATGAGTGTCAGTTTGTTTATGTTTTTTTTCATGATGTTGTCTTTTAAAATAATCATCTCTGCTAAAACCTAAAATTTAAGTTGAAACCATAACTGCGTCTTCCTGGTAAAGAACCATATTCAATTCCTTGTCCATTTCCATTGTTGTAGTTCGAATCGGGATCTACATTAGGGACATCTTTATAAATGATGAAAGGATTTCGAGCTACTAAACCAACTTGTACATCCTTAATTTTCCACTTACTAATTAAAGAAGAAGGTAGGTTGTAGCTTAAAGTAAGTTGACGAATTTTAACGTAAGAGGCGCTGTAAATGAAAGGTACAGCAACCGCGTTAGAAATATTGCCCAGTGTTGCCCAATAGCTCGAAGGTTCTATTGCTTGTGTGTTTTGTTTGTAGACTGGATTTCCACCTGCATCTGTTCCAGTTTGAACAACTCCGCTCGGTACCAAACCTCTTACTTTTCCTTCTGCGGTCCATTGTTCTAACGTTTCGCCGGCCGCCTGTCTATCTTCTTCAGAAGCAATCCACTCGGCTCTTCCAGGGAGCGTAGATTTTAGTGCACCGCCAGCGGCTGCAAAATAATTGGTTAGCGACAGTAAATCCGCGCCCCATTTTACATCTAATACTGCACCAAAACTAAAGTTTTTATAACTCATGGTACTGCTTAAGCCACCGGTCCAATCAAAAACACCTTTTCCTAAAACCTCTCTATTGTCACTTAACAACGGTTGTAAAGTTGTTGCATCCAAGATGATGTTTCCACTAGGGTCTTTCTGATAGTTATATCCTAATATTGCGCCATAAGATTGGCCCGGCATCGCCACTACAGAAACTCCTGCCCATCTCGCATCAGATAAGCTTATAAAAGGTGTTCCTTCTGCCAATGATTCTACGGTATTCTTGTTTCTTGCAAATGAGATATTTAATTCCCAATTAAAACCTTTAGAAACAATTGGCGTTCCGCTCAATGCAACTTCTAAACCCCTGTTGCTGATGGTGCCAGCGTTTATAATTTTAGAATTAAAGCCCGATGAAGGTGCTGCTGGTACGATATTTAATTGGTCTCTGGATTTTGCATTGTAATAACTTACATCTAGTCCCAGTCTATTGTTTAAAAATTTAAGCTCTGTACCAAACTCATAATTAAATGTGGTGGTTGGCTTTAAATCACTGCTAAATTTTACGTCTGTTGATAATCCACCGGTAGGCAAACCATTAAAAGGCAATGAATTGCTCCTATAATATTGACTTGTTAAGTATGGATCGGTATCTGATGCGACCTGTGCAACGGATGCCCGAAGCTTACCAAAACTAAGGTATTTTTTGTCAATTTTAAAAGCGTCACTAAAAACAAAACTGCTGCTTAGTGATGGGAACACTTTACTATTGCTGTTTATTGGAAGTGTAGAAAATGCATCTTGTCTAAGCGTTGCATCGACGTACAAAACACTTTTATAAGCAAATGTAGCTAGCGCGTAAACGGAGTTAAAACTTCTTTTACTAGCCACAGGAGAAACAGATTGTATGGTATAACTGGTTGGGATGGCAACATCGGTAATGGCCTGATCGGTAAACTGATTACTTGTTCCGTCCCTTCTATTTCTGGTAATACTTGCGCCCAAGCGTAAGGAAAGATTGATGGACGGACTTATTTGGCGCTTTGCCGTCAAAAGCCCATCAGCTTCTATGGTGCTGTATTTAACGTTATTTTGATTTAGGGTACCGGTGAGTGCTCCGGGTGTTGTACGCGGACTAAAGTCTCTAAAATCTACTTGCGTTTGGTCTGATGAACCTCTTGCCTGGAAACTTAGCCAACTTAAAATATCGTAATTAAGCTGCAACGATGCAAGCAACCTATTCTTAGTGCTGGTGTTGCTCATTTCATTAATTACCCAATACGGATTTAAGCGATATTGATTTCCATTGTTCCAGTCTAAATAACTTCCATCAGCGTTTTTGTATTCCGTTGCAAACCGTGCTTGATCTACCGTATTCGCCAACGAGAGAAAGCTATTTCCAATATTTGCCGGAGAATCTGCAAGCGATGGTCTGTTTTTTACGTCTTCATTAAGATAAAAAGCTCTTGCAGTTAAACTTACTTTAGAGCCAAATTTAGAACTCCCATTTAAGGTAAAAGAGTTTCTATTTATGCCGCTTTCTGGAATGATGTCGTTATTGCTTAGGTTAGAGTACGAAAAACGAAAACTAGAGTTATCATTGGCATTAGAAAAAGAAAGTGTATTTGTAAATGTAGAACCATCTCTAAAAAAACCATCTATGTTATTTGGAACATAAGCATATGGTCTTTTTTGACCAGTACCTGTAATCACAGATAAATTTGGATCTATGCGTGCGCCAAAACTTGTGTTAAGTGTGCCATAATCTTGTTCCATCACATTATTTATCAGTTCTTTAGTGCCTTGGCCATATAAAGATTGATAATTGTCATAGCTGGTGAGTTGTGTTTCGATGGTTGACGTACTGTTAAACTCTATCCCCAAATCTTGCTTGCTACTTCCTTTTTTAGTGGTGATAAGTATCACACCGTTCCCTGCCCTAGATCCATATAACGCAGATGCGGAAGCGCCTTTCAAAACGCTAATTGTGGCTATGTCATCCGGATTAATTGCTGAAATAGCATCTCCCAAATCTACGCCCTCAGCATACTGGTCAGACCCTGCTCCGCCATAATTTGAATTGTCTATCGGAATGCCATCTACCACATATAATGGTTGGTTGTTGCCGGTTAGCGTTGTACTTCCTCTAATTATTACTTTAGATGCACCTGCCGGCCCACCAGCAGTTCCACTGATAATTAATCCCGGCACTTTGCCTGCCAAAGAATTTATAACATTGGTTTCTCTCGCCTTATTTAAGGTAGATCCATCTACTTCCGAAACCGCGTAGCCTAAAGATCTTTCCTCTCTGCTTATTCCAAGTGCAGTGACAACGGTAGTGTTTAGATTTGTAGAACTTTCGTTTAAAATAACAATTATGTTATTGGCGCCTGCAATGATGCCTTTTCTTTCAAAACCAATAGATCTAAATATAATGCTGTCACCCTGATCTGCCTGTATTTCGAATTTTCCAATTTTATTGGAAATAGCTGTAATGTTTTTATTTTTATTTGAAATGGTGACGCCAGGAAGAGTCACTCCTTTATCGTCCTTAATGGTGCCACGTAAGACAAAAGAATGCAACGTGGCATTTCTAAACTTTAGTGGGAGTTTTAGCAGTCGCCGAGCCGACAAAGCCCAATATTAAAAGAAATCCGAGAATGGATTTTGCCGTCAAGCCGTAGAAACAGTAATAGTTTAGGTTTTTTTTCATATTGTTAGGTTTGTTGTTGGTACTACAATTTCAGTATCTACACAAGGCACCTAATGTGAGGTGTTTGTATAAAAGTGGTTCTACTGGAGTTAAAGCTCAAAAAATGTTGAAAATAACATAGCCAAGCGTTGACATTTGTTGCTGAAATAAAATCTAATGGTATCGGAAAATTAATAAAATTTCAAAAAATGGTATCAGAGCAAAAATTCTATTGCAAAAGTAACTGGTTGTTTAAAGTTGTTGGTTTGTGGAAGATTTATCTAATGCGTTAGTTTGCGCGTATTTCGAGAAATTACCACTTAAGTTATTTGATAAATCAAACTTAATAAAAAGTTTTTAATACTTTTGTATGAATGTTAAAAAGTATGATGTTTTTTTTAATGTTGGCTTGGTTCGATAAGTCGCTCGTTTTTTGCAGGTAAGATGGACCCTTGCTCCTAAATACGAGGTGCAGAGTGTCGATCATATCATTTACTTCGATAGACTTGTTTAGCTTGTCATTACCTTTACACAAATCCGCAAAGATTGGCTTACATTTAACCCCGCCTAAAGATATTAATCCAACAGATAAATAATAATACATAAAATAGTTCATCTAAAAGCCTCATGAAACCAAATGTTTGATCCTAACGAAAGAAACTCGAAACTTTATTTTGAGGTGATAAGGCATCTTTATTATGGTAAATTCTTGTCTTGCGCAGAATTAAGTGTGCAAATGAATAAAAGCATCCCACTTGTTACAAGGTTGTTAAGTCAGCTTTTAGAAAGGGGATTTTTGGTAGAGAAGGGTTATGCACCATCTAGTGGCGGGAGAAAGCCGTTGCTTTATGGCATTGCGCCTGATCAATTATACATTGTCGCTGTGGCGATGGATCAATTATCTACACGGATTGTAATTGTAGATATTTTAAATAACTATTTAACAGAAGTAGAAACTATAGATTTAAAACTTCGCAATAATCCAAAATCACTTGAAGAATTAATTAATGCCATTTCAAATCATATCCTTAACTCGGGAATAACTAAGCACGCGATTCTTGGTGTAGGAATTGGAATGCCCGGATTTGTTAACACAGATAAAGGACTTAATTATACCTATGTCGAGTCTGGCTCGGAAAATATAACTACTCGCGTTAGCAAAGCTTTAGATTTACCTGTTTTCATAGATAATGATTCTAGCCTAGTGGCTTTTGCCGAGCTTAAATTTGGCGCTGCGAGGCAAATTAAAGATGTGATGGTGATTAATTTAAGTTGGGGAATTGGACTTGGGATGATCATCAACGGGCAGTTATTTCGCGGGCATAATGGGTTTGCTGGAGAATTTAGCCACATTCCAATTTCTGAGGAAGGTGTGTTGTGTTCTTGTGGTAAGCAAGGCTGCTTAGAGGCGCAAGCCTCTTTGTTAGCGGTAGCAGAAAAAGCAATAGAAGGGATAAAAAACGGAAGAAAGACGCGGCTAATTCACAACGAAAATGAACCAAAAGCTGCGGTTGGAGACGCCTTGATGGTGGTGGCAAATGAGGGAGATCAATTTGCGATAGAGCTTTTATCTGAAGCAGCCTACGAAATCGGGCGAGGTCTGTCTATTTTGATTCACATCATCAATCCGAAGGCAATTGTTTTAAGTGGTAGAGGTGCCAAAGTGGGAAAATTAATGCTTGCTCCAATTCAGCAAGCACTAAATAAATACTGTATTCCAAGACTAGCCGAGGATACTGAGATTTATATTTCTGAGCTAGGCCTTGATGCAGAATTGATCGGGGCGGCCATTCTGGTTATGGAAAAGTCATCAGAAATCGAAGAAACAGCTGCTGCTATACTTTAACATAAATCTTTTTCTTATCCAGGTAGTAGCCAATTGGCCAAATAAATAACATGTATGCAAGTGCAAACATTAGAGATGCATTTTTTCCAGATGCAATATTTAAAAAGATCGACTTGTAGATGATGGAACCTAATGGCACATCGTCAATTCTAATTAAGTAAATCAGTGTGATTATAATCCAAGAAATAACGTAAAGAAATAATGGATTTCTGCCAAATACTGCAAAAAAGTAGGTCCATTTTTTAAAACCGAGCACTTCTATAATGTACATCAAAATGGCCAGTAGGAAAAGATCTACACCGATTGAGCAGAGCACATAAGAACTTGTCCAAATTGGTTTATTTATTGGAAATACCATATTCCATAACAGCGCGACAATTATAATTGCTGTTCCAAACACGACTAGTTTTTTTATAGTGGGCAAGTTATTTCCGCTGTTTTGAATAAATTTCCCCACGAAGAAACCTGCTATAACATTCACCATCGCAGGAAAAGTACTTAATAGTCCTTCCGGATCAAACGGAATTCCATAGCCATGATAGGTATTTTTTAAACCAAGATATAAGGCGTCTAACTTTGCTGATGCATTGTTTTCTAAACTAAATGGCAAAGGATGGGTTCCAAAATGATACATTACTAACCAATATGCAAGCAGGACAAAAAGGGATATAAATAGAACTACGCGTGGCTTGAAGTAATGGATTAAAAGACTCGCCAGACCATAGCAAATTGCAATCCGTTGTAAAACTCCCCAAATTCTTATATCAGTCAGATCTCTAAAAACGAGCTGATGGTCAACCCAAATAACATAAGGAAAGCCGTTGAGGAACAAACCGATAAAAAAGATTAAGAAGGTACGTCTAAATACTTTTGAAAGAAAGTTTGAAGAATTTGACGTCTCATATTTTTTCATGCTAAAACTTAGGGCGTTGCCAACCACAAACAAAAACGTAGGGAAAACCAGGTCTGTTAGGGTAAAACCGTCCCACGCAGAATGTTCAAAAGGTGCGTAAATAGCTTTCCAATCTCCAGGATTGATTACCACAATCATCAACGTAATTGTCAAACCTCTTAACACATCCAAGGAAAGGTATCTCTGCTTTTTCTCCTGCAAATTTTCCATTTTAATTATTTAGTTAATGCAACTTAGTAATTTTTTTAATATCTATTGACTTCTTTAATTGTTAGAGCATAAAATTTTTTCAATTTCTTAAAGAAATCGATTGCTACAATTTGTATGGTGTCCACTAGATTTAATTTAGGGGAAATTGTTTTTTTCGAAGATTTGATCTTAAAACCCGATGCTGAATGTGAGCAAATTAACAGTTGCATTAACGGCAATTTGTGGGATAGTCTAGTGGTCATTTAAGAACTACCGATGGAACAGATGAAATTTGGGTTTTTAGAAGGTTATAGAAAATAGCAGATGTTGGAGAAGGCATTTGGCAGAAATCCCAATCAAAAGTCGATAAAACCTTTGTTTTAAACATTGGGTCCATCCACATGCGATGCAAAGAAAAAACTTTCGAAGTTTTAAAATTATCAACAGTGCAACGCTACCATATTGCAAAGAATTGTCTGCTTTTACGAAGTCTCATAAAAACAGTGCACATTGGAGCCGCCTGGTAATGGAAGTTAGGGATTTAGAAAATATTTATTTAGGAAGTAACTATAAAATATCGTCCGCAGAAATACAGTACTTTCATTCTGTTGCCTAGAAAATCTTGATTGTTACCGCATCCGTGAGGTAAATTAGGTGATGGGCTTACAACCTTTTATCACCTCTTTATAGAAATCGATGTAAAGAGGTAATATTTTCTTAAGATCAAAATCTTTTGCACGCATAAATGCGTTTTCTTTGAACTGATTTAGTGTGTCATCATCTTTCAAAATTTCTATTGCGTGTGCAGCCATTCCCTCTATGTCGCCGACATTATCCATATAGCCACAAAAACCATCTACATTAAGCTCGGGTAAACCGCCTGCATTTGATGATAAAACTGGGACTTTGCAGGCCATGGCTTCTAAGGCTGCTAATCCAAAACTTTCAGATTCTGAGGGAATTAGAAACAGATCGCTTACAGACAAAATTTCTTCAACCGCATCTTGCTTGCCCAAGAAACGTACATTTTCGCAAATCTTCAACTCCCTGCACAACTGTTCATCGTAAGCGCGTTCTGGTCCGTCGCCGACCATCAATAATTTAGACGGAATTATGGCTTGCACTTTTTCAAATACTCGAATGACGTCTTTTGTGCGTTTAACTTTTCTGAAATTACTCGTGTGTATTAAGATACGCTCGTTATTTGGCGCTATTGCTTTTTTAAAATGATCTTTTGCCTGTAGACTGAACCGAGTTAAATCTATAAAATTTGGAATGACTCTTATGTCTTTGGTAATTTTGAAATGTTTAAGCGTATCTTTCTTCAGATCGGCGGAAACGGTCGTTACACCATCACTTTGATTGATTGAAAATGTTACTACGGGCTTGTATGTGGGATCTTTGCCGACCAAAGTAATGTCTGTGCCGTGTAACGTGGTAACTACTGGAATGTTTATCCCATAAGTAGCCAAAATTTGCTTCGCCATAAATGCCGCGGATGCGTGGGGAATGGCGTAATGAACGTGCAACACATCCAATTGTTCAAAACGTACCACATCTACCATCTTACTGGCCAAAGCAGACTCATATGGCGCGTAATCAAATAATGGATAATTACGTACCGAAACTTCGTGATAAAATAAATTTGCGGAGAAAAAGTCTAGCCGCGCCGGTTGGCTATAGGTTATAAAATGAACTTGGTGCCCTTCACTTGCTAGCGCTTTACCTAATTCGGTGGCCACAACGCCACTGCCGCCAAAAGTTGGGTAACAAACTATTCCTATTTTCATGTGCTCGATATAGAATTTATGCTGACAAATGTAGCCCAATTATGTTAGAAAGTAACGTAAGCAAAATGCAATAAAATGCCCGAATAGCGCCGTGCACCTTCGGGCATTTTGGAAAAATTGTAGCTAAAAGAATATAACTAATTTTTTGAACGATTATGCACGCAAATTGATGCTTTCTATGCAACTGCCCAAATAAGTATAGAATAGTTAGTTCTTTGCGATAAAGGTAGAAATGGAATGCGCCAAGCTTTTTGCATTGGCAGCTTTTCCATTCAACATCAGTTTAAACGGAAGCTCGTCATTAGAGGTATTTAGTACAACCACTACAATGTCTCCATTCGGATTTTTGAAAGATGTAACTTCTAATTTGTCTCTATTGGTTGATGAATTTATCCGCTTTGCACCAGTTTTGATAAATTTAGAAAACTGTCCAATGTAGTAGTACGCATTGGTAATCATTAACTTACCGGAATTAGTATCTGCGTGGATGGGCGCAAAACAGAAGTTGCCTACGTGGTTTGGGCCGCCAGTTTGATCTAATAAAATATTCCAATCTACCCAAGCTTCGGTGCCATCGTTAAAATCATTTACCATAGAATGGCCGTATTTTTCGCCAAGTTTCCAGTTGTAAATACTGTCTAAATTGAACTTTTCTTGACAACCTTCTGTAAAGATTAAATGTTTATCGGGAAATGCCTCTTTCACTTTTCTAACATTATCGAACTGCATTTTACTCCCTGTCCAGGTTTCGTACCAATGGTAGCCGATTCCCCAAACATATTTAGCAGCTTCGGGATCGTTTAAAATGGTACTTGCGCGCTGATAAATTAAATCTCTGTTATGATCCCAAGCAATGAGTTTTTTATCACCCAAGTTATTTTTCTTTAACGTTGGACCTAAATAGTTTTTGATAAAATCTCTTTCTTCATCTGCGGTGTAAAGGCAAGATTCCCAAGTCTGCGTGGCCATCGGTTCATTTTGAACAGAAAGCGCCCAGATTGGCATGTTTTTGTCTTGATAGGCTTTGATGAATTTAACGTAATAATCTGCCCAAGTTTGATTGTATTCTGGTAAAAGCTTACCGCCTTTGAGCATGCTTTTATTTGTTTTCATCCATTCTGGAGGGCTCCAGGGCGTTACCAATAACTTTAGGTTATTCTTGCTTGTTTCCATTGCCTTTTTAATAAGCGGAATTTTAAACTTTTCGTCGTGTGCAACGCTAAAGGTGCTTAAGGATTTGTCTTTATTGCTTACATAAACGTAACTAGCGGTAGAAAAATCGCAACTGTTAATATTGGTTCTGCCAATGGTGTAGCCAATTCCCTTGTCGGGATCAAAGTAATCGGTCAATAATTCTTGCTGCTGAGCCACTGGTAATTTTGCAAAAGTTTCTGCAGCAGCGTCGGTAAGTGCGCCGCCAACACCTTCAAAGGTTTGGAATTCATGCTGAGGGTCGACGTAGACAAAAACTTGCGTTTCTAAAGGTTGCGCACTTGGGCCAAATTTTAAATCGGCTGTTTTAGTGAGGCGTAGATTGGTATTTTGAGCGGTAGTAAAAACTTCTATTACGCTTTTAGGCTTGCTCGTTTCTTGATTTTTGTTGTTGCTGCAGCCTGCGAATGCTAGTGCAAAAATGACTACAAAGATTTCTTTTTTCAATATCGTAGATTTAAGTTGATTTACAAAAAATTACCAAATATAGGTAGCAACGCTGCCAGGTTTTAAGGTGCTTTGAAGCGCTTTATTTCCAAATAACACATTAAATTGTTGGTCTGCGGCACCACTATTTGTTACGATTAACACTTTTTTTCCATCCGTATTTTTGAAAGCCACACTCGCAAGATTTCCGTTAGAAGTAGATGCTATGCGCGATGCGCCTGGCCTAACAAACTTAGAGGCTTGTGCGATGATGTAATAGGATACATTTTTTACAACCGAAGAAGAAGAGCCAATCGTTAAAGCGCCCAAACAAGTAGTACAACCGCCCGGCGTATGTGGGCCTAAACTAGGATCTGAAGCCAAGTTCCACTCCAATACGTTTCTGCTCCAATTGCGCGGAGCGCCAATAATTAAATTGACGGTATGCCAACTTAAATCTCCAGCAAAGGAGCCAGAAATAGGGGTATATTGCTCGGTAAAATATAAATTTTTATCAGGGTAGGCGTTATGTACTTGAGAAAGCGCATTTATGTTTCCTGCGTATAGGTGAAACGCAGAACCGTCTACGTATTTGCTTGCATCCGGATCGGCCAAAATGGTTAACGGGTATTGTGGGACATCTGCATTATGATCGTACACAATAATTTTTGTAGATATACCCTCTGACTTAAATGTCGGGCCTAGGTTGTTTTTAATGAAACTCGCCGCATCTAAAGCCGTCATCACCATACTTGGATTATTGTCCGGATTTAATGGTTCGTTTTGTGGCGTAATGGCATCAATGTTAATTCCTGCCGCTTTCATTGCTTTAATGTACTTTACAAAATAGCTCGCGTAAGCAGCAAAGTATTCCTGTTTTAATGACCCGCCTTTAGAACTTGCGTTTGTTTTCATCCAAGATGGAGCGGACCAAGGGGTAGCCATAATCTTTAGAGTGGGGTTTATGGCTAAAATTTTCTTTAAAATCGGGATTAAATTTTTCTGATCTGGAGAAATGCTGAAAGAATTTAGATTTACGTCTGTTTGTCCGTTGGCAAGATCATCATAGGTAAAAACATTCGCATCTAAATCAGAAGAACCCATACTAATTCTTAAATAGCTCACACCGATACTGTTGTTTTCGGTAGAAAACAAATCTTTCAAGGTGTTTTCTTGAGTTTGAGCATCTAGACTATTCAGTAAAAAAGCACTCCCACCTGTAAGACTATAACCAAATCCATCTATGGATTGATATTGTTGGGTAGAATCTACCACTATACTCGGGAAACTTTTGTTTTCGGTTTTGTCGAAATTTAATGCAATATTCTGCTTACTAAATAGATTACTTTTATCTCCATCTGTAAGCCACATTTGAACGGAAGAAGTGGTTGTTGCGGGAGGTGCAACGATCGGCGGAGTAGCATCTGGACTGCCCGGACTGCTTTTGCCACAGCTGCAGCTACACATCACACTAAATATAAGAATACTGCAAAGCTTGAAGTAGCGGTAGGTCAACATTTTCATTTTCTCGATTATTTTGAAACGGCAAGCAGTGTACATTCTGCTTGCCAATAAATTTTGTTAATAGCCTGGGTTTTGTTTGAGATTCGGATTTTTGTCGATCTGATCTTGAGGAATAGGAAAGAGCAACTTGTTCTGCGTAATTGGGTATTTACCCTGTAAAGTGCTTATGGCTTTATCTGTTCTTAACAAATCAAACCATCTATGGCCCTCAAAAGCAAGTTCCACGCGTCTTTCTTTGGCAATAGCAATTCTCATCGCATCTTGAGAAGGGAGATCACCTATTGTTTTGGAAGGCAAACCGGCTCTGGTTCTCACTTGATTTAGCAAAGTTAGGGCTTCTGTATTTGGATAGCTGATCTCGTTTAAGGCTTCGGCGCGCATTAAAAGCACATCTGCGTACCTTAACACCGGAACATTTGCTGGCGCTGCAAAACCTGCAGCATTTCTATACTTATAAACATGAGGAAAATTTTTGCCGTAATATTGATCTGCAAAGATAATGGACGCTGCTTTTCTTGTATCATTTGGTTCATAAGCTGCAATCATATCCTCAGTTGGAGTGCTAAATTTTAAAAATTCATAGGTAGCCAATGGAAATGGTAAAAATAAATCGGGCATGGTATTGCCTTCTGTTCCGCCGGTAAACTGCACCTCAAACAAAGATTCGGTGGTGTTTTTACCCGACCAAAGGCCATCGTAATTGGCAATTAAGCTGTACTTGTTTAAATCAATTACTTCTTTAGAAAGATCTGCGGCCTGTTGCCAGTTTTTATTTGTGAGGTTTACTTTGGCTAAAATTCCTTCCGCAGCGCCCTTCGTTGTTCTACCAACATTGTTGTCTCTAGGCAAGTCTTTAATGGCTTCGGTAAGGTCTTGTGTTATTTGCGCATAAATGGCCGGAATGGTACTGTTGCCCGCATTTATATTTTCAGGGCTTGTGTCTTTTATCTGCTTAATAACCAATGGAACTGGACCAAAAATTCTAACCAAATTAAAGTAATGTAGGCCTCTCAAAAACTTTGCTTCTGCTAAAATTTCGTTTTTTCTATTGCCCTGAAATAGTGATCCATTCATCACCGTTACGTTATCTATTACGTCATTACAACGGCCAATTGCCTGATAGATTTGATTCCAATCTCTAGATATGTTGGGATTATTTGCGTCTGTATTGAACATATCTTGTTGAATGTTCGCTGGATTATCACCACCTGCATAAGCATTGTCAGAAACAACATCTCCATAGGTTTCTATGTCAAAACCGTAGTATGAATCTGGCTGTAATGCATCATAGCAACCAATCAGGCCAGATTCGGCATCAGAAGAAACTTGATAGAAATTTGCCCCCGTAATCTCCGATTGCGGTTTTTGATCTAGAAATTTTTTACATCCTGTTAGCATGAATGCTGATGCGAGGACTATTATTAAATATTTTTTCATGTTAATTAAAATTTAGCGTTAATACCAAAAACCAATGTCCGTACTTGAGGATAGGTTCCATAATCTATCCCCTGAGCAAATGCACTGCCGCCATTTTGGCTCACCTCTGGATCATAACCCTTATATTTTGAAATGGTAAACAGATTTCTGCCACTTATATAAATTCTAGCCGATTTTAGCACGTTATTTGTTTTTACTACTTTGGTTAAATCGTAGCCAAATGTTACATCTCTAAGCTTGATGTAAGATCCATTTTCTATAAACCTGGTAGAGTTTCTTAGTGAGTTTTTATCTGGATCTCCAAACGCCGCACGCGGAATATTTGTCATGTCGCCGGGTTTTTCCCATCTATCTAATACTGCAGTCGAGGCATTTTTTGGCCCAGACATGCCTTCTGTCTCAATTCTGGTTGCATTGTAAACTTGGTTTCCATAAACTCCATCAAATAAGAAAGACAAGTCGAAGCCATAGCCAGATAAACGATTGGTAATACCCCCCTGAAACTTAGGATTTGGATTGCCAATTATTGTTCTATCTGCGTCGGTTATTTGTCCATCGCCGTTTAAATCCCGGTACTTAATATTACCCGTTTGTGAATCTACGCCGTCAGAAATGTAGCCGTAAAATGAACTTATCGGTTTGCCTTCTTCTGTAATGGTAACACTTCCATTGTCTCCAACACCGCCAGAAAGAATGCTTTGACCCAAAATATTAACCACTTTATTTCTATTTAAGGAAAATACGACATCTGTTTCCCAATTTAGATTTTTTCCGGTAATGTTTACGGTGTTTAACGCAAGTTCTATCCCTTTGTTTTCCAAGCTTCCTACGTTTTGTGTGATAGACGTGTAACCGGTTTGAGACGGCAATGGTCTATTTACCAAGGCATCTGTGGTTTTTCTTAGGTAGGCATCTGCGGTAAAATTAACACGATTGTTAAAAATTGACAAATCAAAACCTAAGTTACTTTGAGTATTTACTTCCCATTTCAAATCTTCATTTGCGATGCTTGTGGTGATGGTACCGGGTTGTGTATTATTGTCTATTGGGTAGTTGTATCCTACACCATACCTAGCCAAATAACTGAAATCTCCAATGCCGGCAGAGTTTCCATTGCTGCCGTAACCGTAACGGAATTTTAACTGGTTAAGCCAACTTACATCTTTCAAGAAGCTTTCTTCAGATATTCTCCAACCAACAGATGCCGCAGGGAAATATCCGTATCGTTGGTTTGCACCAAATCTAGAAGATCCATCTGCTCTCACAGAACCTGTCAAAGTATACTTATCTTTATATGTGTAAATTACACGAGCAAGATAAGATAGATAAGCCCAACTAGAAGCGGTGCTACTTGCATCTAGTTTCTCTGATGCGCCGTTTACGGTTTTAATTGCTCCGTTTGCAAAGTTTTTACCTGATAAAAAAGTTCCTGTATAATTCGATTCTCTAAAAGTAACACCCGCAATCGCATCAATGGAATGTACTTTGTTAAAAGTTTGATTGTACGATAGGATGTTCTCATTCTGCCAAATAAGTTCGTTATTTGAGGTGGCGCTTGCAAATCCTTTTTGCGCTCTTCCTTGCCCTGTTAAAAACGGATCGACAAAATAATCTGCTCTATTGTCATTTGCCTCTACTCCAAAAGTAGATCTTAATTTTAAGTTTAGGGGAAGTTCATACTCTGCAAAAATATTTCCAAGTACTTTATTTGTGAATGATTTACTATCGACCCCTTGGGTAATTGCCACCGGATTTTCTAGTGCTTGATAAGGGTTTTGAGGATATGTCCCATCAACATTTCTTACCGGAATGTTTGGTGGTGTTGTTAACGCAGACAATACTACACCGCCGTTATTTACCCGGGCATTATCAGGCACATCTACCGAGTTTATCCTACTAATTGTAAAGTTGCTTCCTACTTTCAATTTTGGTAGGAGGTTAGCACTCTGGTTAAATCTGATGCTGTAACGGCCGAAATCAGCAGGCGACAAAGTACCACTTTCGCCGTTCCAGCCCGCAGAGAGGTAATATTTATATTTATCTGAACCACCAGAAGCGCTGAGTTGATAATTTTGTTGAACACCGCTTCTGTAAATCTCATTTTGCCAGTTGGTATTGAAGGGTAAGTTATTTACATCTGTAATAAACGGTTGTTGGCCAACATTTGTGCGTTCTTCATTAATCAATACTGCAAAATCTTTAGCACTTAAAACATCTAATTTCTTGCTAATGTTCTGGCTGCCGTAATAAGCGTCTAAACTGATTTGAGGTTTATTTGCTGTGCCAGATTTCGTGGTAATCAAAACCACACCATTTGCACCATTTGCGCCGTAAATTGCGGTTGCCGATGCGTCTTTCAAAATGGTGATGTTTTCAATGTCATTCGGATTAATGCCATCATTGCTCAGCGTTTGAACTCCATCGATTACATAAAGCGGATCGTTCGAGCCATTCAAAGAGCCATAGCCTCTAACGCGCAATGTTAATCCAGCGCCGGGTTTGCCCGAAGGCTGACTTACCTGAACACCGGCAGCTCTGCCCTGCAGCGCTTGTTGGAAATTAGTAACAGGCCTATCTTCTATGCTTTTTGAGCTCACTTCTGATGTAGCAAAGTTTAGGTTTTTACGTTTAACCGATCCATAACCAATCACCACCACATCATTTAAGCTTGATGCACTCTCTGATAAGGTAATGTTTAATGTTGTTTTACCGGCAATAGGAACTTCTTGAGTTTTATAACCAATGAAAGAGAATACAAGTGTTGCGTCAGTTGGTGCGCTAATGGTAAATGTTCCATCGGAATTGCTTGTGGCTCCCACCTTGGTGCCGCTAATTAAAATGCTGACTCCAGGTATCGGCAAATCCTTCTCATCTTTTACAATGCCAGTAACCTGTACGTTTGTCTGGGCAAATACCGCAGAACACGCAATGGTGCAGAGCAACATAAAAATTGTGCAAAGTTTTTTCATAATCATCAAATTTATATTTGGTTAATGTTGATGTAAACTTAGCGTAGAAACCGTCGATCATCCAAAAAAAAATTTAACAAATCTCGCGTATATCCTATAAATTAAATGTTTTTGATACGGTTTAGTACCCGTATAAAAATTGCTACAAAGGATTGGTTTACAGATTAGAATGACGGATTTTAGAGGAATCATTCATCAATAATTATACGGTTTAGAACCTTTTAATGATTTTAATGATTTTTATGGGTTTTTAAGACTTAAACTTCGTTAAGGAGTAAGGTGCTCCAGCCCATTTTATCAAAGGTGCCATCTTTAATTTTTGCATCAATTAATATTTTAATTTTTGCACTATAGGCCCAACAAGTACTTTGTCTAATTTCCAAAACCGCTGCCAACTTATGCGACGAAATTTTGCCTTTGGTTTGGTAGTTTAAAAATAGCAGGTAAAAACCTTTATTTATTGCGATGCGGCTGTTTTCAAACAAAGTGCCGTTTGTTACAGATTCTTCATAGCTGCACTTGCTGCAGCGTCTGCTGTAAAGTTGGTGGCCTTGAAAGTAATGCACACTTCCGCACTTTTTACATTTAAAACCTGCTGTCCATTTCAGCCCATCCAAAAACTTATAGCAGGTTTCCTTGTCGGGATAGATTCTGCTAAATTCTTCGAAATTTACTTCATCATCCATAATTCTGGCACGTGTAGCTTGTACTACATTTGTTTTGAGCGCCACATTATCAATAGACAGCAGGCTGTTTATTCTTATAATTTCTTCTGCTTGTTCTTTTAACAGTCTGTTTACCCCAACAAGTTCTTTATTTTTTTCTATAATCAACGTCGATTTTTCATAAACCTCTTTAGTGCGAAGCGCAACTTTATCTTCTAAAAACTTGTTTAAGTTGTCTTTATGTTTTTCGTTAATTCTAAATTGCTCTATAATTCTCCTTTGTGCCCTTTCCTTTTTCAGTTTCAATATTCTAAAATTGTCTCCTATGGAAAAAGACAAGAAAAACATTTCCAGAATGAAGCAAATACTCAAACTATAATACGCAATGGCATCAATATTAAGCCAGGTGACGCCGAGCGTAATCGAGAACTTAATTACAAATCCAATGAATAAAAAAGTATAACCCACCACGAAAAATCTAGCAGGTTTATAACCGTTTTTATAAACCATTAAGCCGGCTGCGTAAGAAAGCAACAGCGGGATAAACTCCAAGAATTTATAATTAAACCAAATGGGATTTATGACGATACAGGCAATAAAAAATAACGTGCGAAGCACCAGAAAGCCATCTATTAATGTGTTTAAAAACGGTGCTTTGGTTTTTAAATACAGCAGTTTTTTAGCAAAAAGCAATGCGAAAATACTTACAAAATACAGCGCCACGCCGAAAGCATATTGGTTCCACTTTGGGTAGTTTGGCCATAAATATTGGTAGGCCAAACCGTCTGAGGACAGTTCGAAAACACCTACGCTTATATTATAAAGCACATAATAGAGGTATTGGATTTGCCTCACTGCAAAATACATCACTAAATTATAGAAGGAAAAAATAAGTATCATTCCGTAAAAAAGGCCGAACAAAAGGTACTCGTTAAGCGCGTAGTGAATAAACCAATCTACTGAACGCAACACAATGATGACATCGGCAATTTGCCTAGATTTTACCTTTACATAAATTAATTGATCTTTTGGTTCTTTCTGGATTCTGAATTCGAAATTTTTATGTGCAAAACTTCTGTTAGAAAATGCCTTTTCATCGCCTGCCATGTGTGCACTATATTTGCCATTTGAGTCAGGCAAATAAACCACCAAATCATCTATGGTCTGGTCGAAAAATTCTAATATCCAGTTTTTTTTGCTATCCTCTTTTCTGGCAATATCAATTCGATACCAATAGGTAGATTTTAGGTGGATGTTTTGTGGCGTGCTCGCCAAGCTTGGCTTGAAAAGGGCATAATGCTTTGCATCCAGAATTTCTGCAAATGTTAAAGTGTTGGTGCTATC
The DNA here is from genome assembly GCF_054061655.1 of Pedobacter sp. UYEF25. Classification (NCBI taxonomy): domain Bacteria; kingdom Pseudomonadati; phylum Bacteroidota; class Sphingobacteriia; order Sphingobacteriales; family Sphingobacteriaceae; genus Pedobacter; species Pedobacter sp. UYEF25. The sequence goes on from NZ_JBSSEL010000003.1 coordinate 24,758, forward strand.
TTCAAATACGAAGACCTCGTTAAAGGTAAATATGTGCTGCGGAATGGCGTCATCTATTTCGACTTGTTTCTGCGCAAGTAAAAAAAGAGGACAAAAAATAGCTAGACCAAAGGATATAAAAAACTTTTTCAAGAGGTAGACTTAATGGTTTTGTAAAGCAAAGGCCTTTGCCAATTATCAAGGCCATGTTAAAGAATGCTAGCAGTTTTTAGCGGAAACGTAGCCTATAATTACTCAATCAACAGCCAATTAAAACGAGTTGTATTCGTAAACAATTGAGGGTTTTTTATAGCTAAGTTTACGTACCTCGCTGATTATTTCTGCTCGAAGATCTTCAACTTTTTTAACCTGTTTGTTAAACCTATCTAATGCTTTTTTCGCATTTATAGCAGCCCGTTCAGCTGAAATCGCCAATTTCTTTACTTTGGTTTGGTCATCAATACCGCTAGACCTATTTGTATTTTCTTCTCTCTTTTCTAAAGAAACTTTTGCTTCGCCGTTGGCTTCTAGCAAATTTATACGTAATTTTTCCACCAGTGTTTCTTCATCTGCTTCTTTCCCTTTTAGTTCTAAAACTTTTATGTGCTGTTTTAAAACTTCAATCTTTGTAAGAATTATTTTTAAGGAGTCTGTTGATACTTTTGGCGTATAAGTTTGTGCAGATGCGGCACTACCAGCTAGAATTGCCACAAGCACAAAAAGTAGTTTTTTCATATTTGTTGGTTTTTATAAGTCTTGAAAGAACTTCTTATGATCTCAAAATAAATTGGTTTTTCTAAACAACGAAAAGGAAAATCGACAACTAGCAGAGAAACATAGCGCTAGAATTTTTAAAAAGATCGACTCATTTCATCTTTTATAACCAGAAAAAGTTCGTTCGGTCTTTGTGTTCCGATGTAATATTTCAATCCATCTCTATCGGTTAAGATCACCGCATCGTTTCCTGAAGAATAAAACTTTATTGCTCCTTTTTGATGCAGGTTGTAAACAGGATTGTTAAAAAAAAACTTGCTGTAAACGTCTTTCTTAACATCTACGATACTGTTTAAATCTATTTTTACTTTTTTAGTGGTCCATAACCCGTCTAAAATTAAGCTTTTATTTATAACGACGGTTTTATATTGAATTAAAAAAAGCAGCAGCATAGAAACACCAATTATACCGAAACCGACTACTAAAAATAAGTCTTCTGTGTTATTTCTGTCTCTCTCATAAACGTATGCGGCAAAGCAGAAAGTGGCCATAATTAACCTTATAAAAATCCGTACATAGTCTCTGCCAATGTACTGTTTTTCAAAAAATGCATATTTGCTATCCAATGCGCTAAATTATTTTAGTTCGAAGATAGCAACTTTTTTTGTTGATAATCTCACCTTGTACCTATTATCTTGGCGCATTCCGGCAACCCATAACAAATCTCCATTTCCATTAACCAAGACTGGTGTAATGGCTTTTAAAGATTGATCTACTTTTTGATCGATAAAAAAATCGCTTAATTTTTTAAAACCTTTCATTCCTAACGGGATGAATTTGTCGCCTTTTTCCCATGTTCTAACTTTTAACGGATAGATGAGCTTTTCGGCATCTACACAAGCCATTTTTAAATCTTGGTTAAAACTATTGCCGTTAATTAAAGTGCAGCAAACTTGTTGACTGCCAAAGACCAGGCTTTTTGTGTCTGCATAGATTAATTTACTTTCGATCAGTTCTTTTTGCAGCTTTGCCACTAAAAGCAAACCGCGGCTGATAGTTATGCGATGACTGATCGAAAAAAAGCTTTTGCCTGATAAACCTTTAAGTGCATTGGCGATTTCACTCACTACCGAAGCGCTAAAATTGAAGGGCTTCAAAAGCTCATAAAGGAGTAGTGACATGGGATTTAGCGCTTGTATTTCTGAAATAGAAATCGACCAACCATTTGTCTTCTGTTGAACAATTTTTTCCCTAATTGCATCGACTTGCATCGCTAGAAAATTTTCAACCTCTGCAAACCTAGCTGCATTTTGGACAAAAGTATTTTCTACGCTCGCATTTATCTCACGCAGGCGAGGCATTACTTCTAGCCTAATTTTGTTTCGTGTATAATCAGTACTTAAGTTAGAGCTGTCCTCCACATAATTCAAATCGTGTTTTTGAAAACATGCGTCTATTTCTGCGCGAGTTAAAAAAAGCAAAGGTCTAATAAGCCGATTTTTTTTGGGTAGAATTCCATGTAAGCCGCTTAAACCCGTTCCGCGTACCAAATTAATGATCATTGTTTCAGCAACATCGTTTTTATGTTGTGCAAGCGCAATAAAATCATAGTTTTCTGTTAATCTAATTTTTTCAAACCATTGATAGCGCAATGCTCGAGCAGCCATTTGAGTAGATATTTTATGAAGCGCCGCATACTTTTTAGTCTCAAACCGAACGGTAAAAAACGGAATGTTTAAATGTTTGGTTTGGCTCCTAACAAAATCTTCATCGCGCTGAGACTCGTCTCCTCGAAGTTTAAAATTTACGTGTGCCACGCCTATCTCAATGTCTAAAGATTTAAATAGGTGCAACATCAACATAGAATCCTTCCCACCACTAACAGCTAGTAAAATGCGATGGTTTTTATCAAACAATTGCCGTTCATTTATAAAATTTTCAAACTGCTTGGTGGGTAACATGTTCCAAAAATATTTAATTTTAACTGGTAATTCGAACGTACCAAACAAAAAACTAACTTTGTACCGTGCAAAAAAGATTTTTTTTATTGTTGCTGGTGTTTGGTCCGATGTTTTTGTCTGCGCAACAAAAATCGGTTATAAAAATTATTTCTTTTGAGCAAATTACGGGGGTGCCTGAAAAAAAGGTTTCCTATCTGCGTCGACCTGTTTTTCAACAAGACAATGCAACGCTTACTTGCGATAGTGCAATTTATTACAGCGAGCGAAATTATTTCGAGGCATATAATAATGTCCACATCAACCAGCAAACCACAGATATTTATTCCAATCAACTGCAGTATGATGGCAATACTAAAAAAGCACATCTTACCGGAAACGTAAAAATGATCGATCCGCAGGCCATATTAACCACAGAAATATTGGATTACGATATGGCTGCGAAGATTGGAACCTACACAAGTGGCGGCAAAATTGTAAATAAAGACGTTACCCTAACCAGTAGAAACGGCTACTATTTCAGCAATAGCAACGACGCCTATTTTAGATATGATGTGATAGCAGTTACACCGCAAACAACTATAAAGTCTGACACGATGCGGTACAATACGCTAAGTAAATGGACTTATTTTTATGGGCCAACCAATATTAAGGGTAAAGACGATAATTTATATACGGAAAATGGCGCCTATAATACGCAGTCGCAAGACGCCTATTTCGGTAAGAAAAACTTATACACGCAGGATACAAAATCTCTTAAAGGAGATAGTCTTTATTATTATGGAGCAAAAGGTTACGGCAAAGCGGTAAAGAATATCGTTTTTGGCGATACCAAAGATAAAATTAAGATGTTTGGAGACTTGGGTTACTATTACAAAGCGGATAAACGGGCGTTAGTAACAAAGAAGGCTTACTTGGGGATTGGTACTGATGATTCTGTTACCGTAAATGGCAAAAAAAAGCCCGATAGTTTGTGGATTGGGGCAGATACTTTAATTACTCAAATGGTGCTTCGGCAAACGTTAAAGCTGATTCCAAAAATATCTATTAAAGCCGATAATCAAGTAGGAGAAGACGAGCCAAAAAAGCCCGAAAAAAATAGCAACGAGCCTAAAGAGACAAGCAAGGTAGGGGATAAGACAAAAAATGCGCCGAGTAGAAAACAGAAACGAAGAGATAAAGGGAAAAACAAAAATGGAGATGATAATTTGCCTACGCCACTTACCGATAGCTTGAAAAAGAATGTAGATTCTCTTACAACGAAATTGAAATTATTTCCGTTAGACAGTTTGTCTGATAAGAATAAGTTGAAGTCTGTTGCAGATTCCATAATAAAGAAGCTGCCAAAACTACCTCCAGATTCAGTTCAGAGGAAAGTGCTTAAAAAGGCTGATAGTTTGCTCGGTAAATCAAAAGTTGAATTAAGCAAATTACCTGAGGGAGTAAAAAAACCTGTCTTAGAAAGTGCAAAAGCTACATTATTAAAATTGAAGGCTGGCGGTAAATTAAAAGACTCCATAAAACTTGATCCTTTGGATACCGTTCAAGCTAGAATAATAAATGCATTTCACCATGTAAAAATATTTAAGAGCAATATCCAGGCAAAAACTGATAGTTTGTTCTATACGAGTGCAGATTCTACTTTACGCTGCTATGTAAACCCAATTGTTTGGGCTGAAGGTTCACAGCAAGTCGCAGACACGATTTATGTGCAGTTTAAAAACAAAAAACTTAACAACATGCAATCCATCAAAAATGCATTTTTGGTAAATACACCAAAAGATTCTTTGCGTTTTAATCAGATTAAAGGCAGATTAATGACAGGTTTTTTCTCAGATGGAGCACTTAAAACGCTTTATGTCGACGGCAATGCAGAAAGTATTTATCATACACAAGACGATAGTACTAAAGTGTACAAAGAGGTAAATCAAACGTTAAGCAGTCGTATAAAATTTGTATTTAAGGATAAAGACATCGAGGATGTAGTTTACATTAAGGGTGTTGAGGGCGCGATTAATCCCGATAATAAGGTTGCAAAAGACAACGTTTTAACTGGCTTTTCTTGGAAACCAAAGGAAAGACCAAAGTCAAAGAAAGATGCCATTACACCAAGCACTATCTTAAAAACTGCAAAGGGCAAAGGTAAGCCCCCGAAGCAATTAGGCGGGCAGGTTAAAACAGCTAAAGAGTCGCTGAAATCAGCAAAGCCAAAAAACATGCCTGCAGATGCGCTACAAAAAGTTAGTGTAGATTCTTTGGAGTTAAAAAAGATGCCAAAAATTATTTCAAAGCCTGATTCAACTATTTTTGGCATTAAACCAACTTTGCCAAAGAAGGATTCCATTGACAAAACAAAGCCGATTCAATAAGTTGGAGACGTGTCTAGCTATGCCACGCTCTATTTAAAGATATGAAGATTGGGTGAATTGGAAAACCTTCAGGAATTAACTTATCGTTTTAAAAACTCAATCATTTTTTTTAGCGCTAACGCGCGATGGCTAATTTTATTTTTTTCCTCCATTTCCATTTCTGCAAAAGTAATGTCGTAGCCATCAGGCTGAAAAATAGGATCATAACCAAACCCTTTTATTCCTGATTTTTCCATTCTGATTTTTCCTGTGATCACACCTTCAAATAAATGATTTTCTCCTTTTTGGAATAGGGAGATGACCGTTGTAAACCTAGCGCTTCTATCTTTTTTTCCTTCTAGATTTTTCAGTAATAAATCCATGTTTTCTTCGCTATTTCTGGTGCCTGCGTACCTGGCAGAGAAGATTCCTGGTGCGCCATCTAAGGCAAAAACTTCCAAACCACTATCATCTGCGAAGCAATCTAGATTGAAATTTTCTGTAACAAATTTACTTTTTAAGGTAGCATTTCCTGAAAAAGTAGATTCAGTTTCTTCAATCTCGCCAGAAAAATGAAGGTCGTGCAGGTTTAATACCTCATATTGACCGCTTAGTGCAATGCTAATTTCTTCGGTTTTATGCTCGTTTTGTGTTGCGAAAACTAGTTGTTGCATGTTATTTAAGATTTGTTGAGCTTGATGTTTGGAAATAGATTTTGGAACGGAGAACTTATTCCTTAAAAGGTGCAGCCTTGCAGATTTCGCCAAAGCGCCTTTTTATCAGTGTCATCGAATTCGCTTAGGTTACGACCAAGAATTACGTTAACATCATTCTTCGTAAACATTTCGCCCAGATCAAATTGGCCTAAATCTAATAGGGCTGAATCTATGCCAAACGCGAGGATCACCTTTGGTTTAAAAAAAGCATTTAAGTCAGTAAATTTTGCTGGATGTTGTTTTGCCATATTTAGCAATGCAAAATCATCTTTCTTTAACCGTATCGCTTTTAAAATATTTTTTAATAAGGTGTTTCCTATTTCAGTACTCACCTCATTGTCGTTATCGTAAACTAAAATTAAAATGCCTTTTTTATTGCCGCCCAGATAACTAAATTCCCTCAGCACTTTAGGCTCATCACCAACGTTTTCTGTTTCCAACGGTGCGATATAGGCTTCGTTTGCTACAGTTTGCTTTTTGGGAGGCGTTAAAACCTCAATATTTTCAAGTAAAGCTTCTCCCATTTGATTGGCATCTGAAAACTGTTTATCTGCTATTAAAAACACTTCTTCTGTAAAAAATAGAGGCAAAGCATGTGGATTGTTGGTTACTTGGTTTTCCATTTGTATTTTTGCATCAAAATATCTGTTAAAATTAGTTAAATATCCGGATAATGGGCGGTCTAATTCCTACTTTTAGACCTTAAAAGCCATTAAATTGCGGGAGGAGAAAGGGAAAAGTAAAACCTTATCTTTACAAAAAAATAGTTAGGCTACCATAGGCGATACAACATTTAAAATGAGAAAAATATATCTAGTAATTATTGCAGTAGTGGGATTTATGCTTCATGCGTCGGGTCAGGGAAATACGTTAGATAAAGTTGCCGCCGTGGTAGGTAATAATATCATTTTGTCTTCGGACATTAATCAGCAATATAGCCAGTATTTATACCAAGGAAATCCTGCCAATAGCGACGTTAAATGTAAAATCTTACAAAATGTGCTTACTCAAAAGCTGCTCAAACAACAAGCAGAAATAGATTCTATTGCTGTTGATGATGGTCAGGTAGATGATGAATTGGGCAGGAGAATGCGCTCTATGGTACAACGTGCCGGTGGGCAAGATAAGTTAGAGCAATTTTTGAACAAATCTTTATTGCAATATAAAGATGAGCAGCGTCCGCAGATTAAGGATGAGCTAATTGCTCAGAAAATGCAGGCAAAAATTACAGAAAATGTGAGTGTGACGCCTTTAGAAGTAGAAAAATACTACAAAACCTTGGGCGATAGTGTTCCGCAATTTAATACAGAAGTAGAAATAGGCGAAATAGTATTGGATCCTAAATTAACCAAAGCAGAAAAGCAAAAATTTAAGGATAAGATAGAAGATTTGCGAAAACGTATTGTTGCAGGCGCAGATTTTTCAGTATTGGCAAAAACGTATTCAGAGGATCCCGGTTCTGCATCAGATGGTGGCGATTTAGGGTTTTTTGATCGCACCATGATGGCAAAGGAGTTTACAGCTTGGGCATTTAAATTAAAAGCTGGGGAAATTTCTCCTGTTTTTGAAACAGATTACGGTTTTCACGTATTGCAAGTAATAGAGCGGCGTGGCGAGCAAGTTCATGCCCGCCACATTTTAATCATTCCTGTTACAACCCAAAGCAGTTTAGATCGGTTAAAGCTCTCTGCAGATTCCATTTACAATAAGGTAGAGAAAAATGACTTGACGTTTGCTGCTGCTGCTAACATTTATTCTGATGATAAACAGTCTAAGTTTAATGGTGGAATGATGTTGAATGCAGAAGATGTTCGTACTAGGACAACCATTATCCCAGTTGATAAACTAGATCCATCTACATTTTTGGTGATCGACACCATGAAAGTTGGGGAAATAGCTAAGCCTACACTTTATACAGGCCCCGATGGCAAACAGCACTACCGCATTCTGTATCTAAAATCTAAGGTTGCGCCACATAAAGCAAATCTGGCACAAGATTATCCAAAAATTAGAGATGCTGCGCAACAAGACAAAGTTAACAAGACCTTGAGTGAGTGGTTCGAGACCCGAAGGGAAAAGACTTATATTAAGATAGATCCAGAATATTTGGGTTGTAGCGAGCTAAAAATTTGGACGAAAACAGAGAAAGAAAATTCTAAGTAATACCAATGCCTTACCAAAACGAAGTAGAAGCGGTAGATGCGCTACATCAAACTTTTAAAGAGATACAAAGAGAAATTGCCAAGGTAATTGTAGGGCAAGACGATGTGGTAAAAGCGGTGCTTATCTCTATTTTTAGTAACGGGCATTGTTTGCTGGTTGGTGTACCCGGATTGGCTAAGACTTTGTTGGTTCAAACCATTGCTTCTGTATTGGCGCTAGATTTTAATAGAATTCAATTTACGCCAGATTTAATGCCTAGTGATATTATTGGATCAGAGATTTTGGGCGAAGACAGACATTTTAAATTTGTTCGCGGTCCAATTTTTTCTAATATTATTTTGGCTGATGAAATCAACAGAACACCACCCAAAACGCAGGCAGCTTTGCTAGAGGCTATGCAAGAGAAATCTGTAACTGCTGCTGGCCAAACACATATTTTGGAAAAACCTTTTTTCGTGCTTGCCACTCAAAATCCGATTGAGCAAGAAGGGACTTACCCATTACCTGAAGCGCAGCTAGACAGGTTTATGTTTAACGTATTGTTAACTTACCCGAGCTACGCTGATGAACTGACCATTGTAAGAAATACCACTGGCAATCAATCTATAAAGCTCAACAAAATTGTTGGCGCGAGTGAAATTCAAGGTTTTCAACAACTGATAAGAAATATTCCGGTAACTGATAATGTATTGGAGTATGCTGTAAAGCTTACTGCTAAAACAAGACCGAACAGTGCCTATGCCACAGAAACAGTAAATAAATATGTGAGTTGGGGCGCTGGCCCTCGCGCATCGCAATTTTTGGTTTTAGGAGCTAAATGCCACGCTGCGGTAACCGGCAAATATGCACCAGACATTGAGGATGTACAGGCGGTGGCGGAAGCTATTTTGCGCCATCGCATTGTGAGAAATTATCGGGCTGAAGCGGAAGGCCTGACAATAGAAAAATTAATAGCAGAAATTCTTTAAAGCGCAAACCGTCCGTTTAATAAACAACGGTTCCCAAAAATCAATTTTATTTGTCCTGATTTCGCCAATTGAATAAATTGGATTTCTTTTGAAAATTCCCGCAATTTTAACGTTTCATTGACGTTTCAGCACCCGTTCTATCATTAAAAACTTATGTTGATATCCCTCGAAATTAAAACATTATTCTTAATTTAGTTGTTTAAAAAACATCCTTTACAAACAACAATTACCATTCAAAAAATTCAACTATAAATCATGATGACATTCAACCTGCTCGAAGAGGTCAAGGAATATTTTAACAACGAGTTTATATCAGAAGCGAGTAGAAATTTAAATGAATCGGAGGAAGGAATCAAAGAAGCGCTTAGTGCAATTCTGCCTTCTACGATAGGATTAATTTCTGCTCAGGTTAAAAAACCAAACGGCGCTGAAAAGATTTCCGCTCTAGCTGCCTCTCAACAAGCAAATGGCGTTTTGAACGCGCTAACTAATTTTATCAAACATCAAACTACTGCTTCTACTGCGAAATTATCGTCTACGGCTTTTGCAGGAGATGTGGAAACTGACATGACTTCGAAGGTTGCCACTTTTTCTAAAATAAAAGAAAGTTCTGCATCAGCTCTTTTTGAAATTGCATTGCCAACCATTTTAGCGCTTTTGGGAAGACATTTACAAAATAATAAATTAGAAGGAAATAAATTAGCCGGATACTTTGAGGGAGAAATTATAACCAAGCAAACGATCTTACCATTAGGCTTTGGCGTAGCTGAGGGTTCAGTAATTTCCGGGCAATCTGCCGCTGGATTAGGAGCAGTCCCGCAAAGCCCTATCGTGGAGTCTAATGCTGCTCGGCACGACAATATACGCCCAACGCATACTCAAGATCCAACACATTTAGACGATCATCAGTTGCATGCTGCGGTAATTGCCGGGCCGATTAATCCGATAAGCGGTTTTAGCTGGGTATTGCCTTTGCTAGTAACGTTGGGGTTAATCTTATTGTTGTGGTTTTACACCATCGGACCTGGAAATAATTATGTAAGGCCAACAATGGATGAAAACGACACTGCTACACCGTTTATGCGGGAACGTATACAACCTGGAATTCATGTTGGTGCCCTTGACGAAAATACTGGAGACTTCATGTACGATGATGGAGAGATGACCACCGTTATATTGCCAAATGGGACAGAATTTGAAGCGGGCGAGAATAGTACAGAAGCAAAATTAGTTGCCTTTTTAGAGAATAAAAATATAGCTGTGGATGAGAAGAATGGAAATTGGTATGAATTTACAAATGTTCATTTTAAGTTGAATAGCGCCGATTTAACCAAGGTTTCCGAAACTCAGCTCAGGAATATGGCTGAGATTACCAAAGCATTTCCCGACGCGAAATTTAAGTTTGGCGGTTATACAGACAATACTGGCGATGCGGCAATTAATAAACCTTTGTCTCAAAAACGTGCAGAAGCGGTCGCAAAACTAGTTGAATCTTTCGGTGGCCCAGCAAATTCTTTTGTTTCACCAGAAGGTTACGGGGCCGAGCATCCAATTGCAGACAATGAAAATGCAACTGGCAGAGCGATGAATAGGAGAGTTGCCGTTAATGTAAAAGTTAAATAAAGAAAAATGCTTTTTTAAATAAAGTCCTACGATTGGTTTCGTCGGACTTTATTTTATTTATCAAGTTGTTGCATCAAATTTGGATAGTCGGTAATGATGCCGTCAACACCTAGTGACAAAAAATATTTAATATCTTTTAAACTATTTACTGTCCATGGGACAATTTTTATTCCTAACTCGTGGCAACGATCTACTAGCCCTTTCCCAACTAAAATTGAATAAGGACTGTAAATGGTTGGGTTAAACCCGAGTTCAGCTAGATAAGTTTCCAAAGGCTCTTTTTCATCTATTAATAACGAAGTTTTAATTTTTGGATAATGCTCATGCAAATATTTTAAGGTACGCATATCGAAAGATTCGATAATTACCCGTTTTGCTATTCGCTTTTTATTAACCACTTCCATAATAAGGTTTACAAATTCATCAGGTTCTGGTTGAAATTCATTGTCGCCATTTTTAATGCTTTTGGTTTCAATGCTGTAGAAAGGTTTTTTTAGTTTTTTTTCTTTAATATAAGACTCAACTGCGTCTATTGTCTCGCTTAGCAACGGCTTGTAAGCTTTAAACTTCATTTGTCCGGGGAAACGAGGATGCACTTTACTACCTACATCAAAAGTTTTAATTTCGCTGTAGTTCATTTTATAGATGTTGAATTTTTTTTGATCTTTAAAAGCTATTGGCTTGCCATTTGGCTGCAAAGAAAATTCGTTGTTAAAATAAGGTTCTTGAGAAAGCACAACCTTTTTGTCTTTTGAGATGACCGCGTCCATCTCTATTGTGGTAACGCCTAAATCTATCGCTTTGATCATTCCTTGTATGGTATTTTCTGGCATTATGCCTCTACAACCTGCTTTGCCTTGCAAATCAAAACCTTTTGTTTGAGAGAAACTATTTGCTGAAGAGATGACAATAAGGATGATGGTAAGGTATTTTTTAAACATGGTTTTTGATAAGATTAAAATTGAATAGTTATTATTATTATGTTTAGATATTTTGGATAAATACGCCATTTGAGACTACTTTTTTATCAACAACTAAAAAATCCCAACGCATTATTAGTAGAGCGGATGTTGAAGCAATCTCTCTTAAAATATATATAACGCATAATGGCATTCGTTAAGTGCATGAACGATTTGAGCGATATTCTTTTTGCGCTTTTGGCTGCAATACAAGATTTAGTGGAAAGCGTTTTAAAACGCCCAAGAAATTTAACTTCTAACTGACTAATTGCTCTTTTCTATTTTCAGTTTTGCATAGTTGAAAAATAAAGCACAAAAAAGGCCTTCTTTCCGAAAGCCTTTAAAAAAATTAGAAGGTATAAATTATCTTTCTGCAGGTACATAGGCCTGCACAAGCAGGTTCCAACTAAAATCTGCAGCCCTCTGCCAAACAAAAACGTAATTAAAACTTTCTCGCAAATCTGCTTTATAATCTACTGTAGCAATTCCATAAGTATATGCCAAATCACTACCTATGGCTTTATCGACACCGGTATTTTTAAAGTTAATTTTATCAACAGTATTGCTGTAAAACGACACAATCTCAGCCGTTCCGTTCATGGCTTCTCTACCCGGGAAAATTAAACGAGGGTTGGGTGCTAAAAAGCCGCTAAAGGCAATTACTCCGTGCGTTTTTATAAGTGTATTAAGCGTCTTTTCTGTAGTGATAATAATGTCTTTGCCAGCTTTTATTTCCTTATCGTTGATAAATTTTGGGGTAACATGATCTTTTGGCTCTATAAATTTATTTTGACCGTCCTTTAACGGTTTATTGCTTTTAGTTTCTAGGTCCATAACCAATTTCCATTTCTCGTTGTCTGTTTTCCAGATAGAAAGATATTGGCCATATTGTGCATTTGTAGCTCCAAGCGCATAAGATCCGGTTGTAAAGCCGAAGTCACCGCTCCGAGACGACATCGCCATTGTCGGATTTCTAACTAAATCTTGATTTGATTGAGTTCCATCTTGATAAAACTTTTGGGTATTCGTTGGATTTGGTCTAAATACAAGCCCACCAGCTGATGAGAAATCTTGGTAGGTTTCCTTTTCACCATTTTTGGTAAGCGATTTTTGAAATTCCTTTTCAGCGTTTAACAAGGATTTCGTAGAACCATCACTCCGTTGCGCAACGGCGTTTAGCGTAAAGAGCAAGGCAACTGCACTAACTAACAATATTTTCATTTCTTGTTTCTAAGGGTTTTGTGGCGAATATAAAATTTAATTTCTTTAACGATTTCAAAAGTAATTAACAAATGAACATTTCTACAACTTCGAATCATACAATCGAGGCAAAAAGCTAGTTTTTACTCCACGTAGTTCCCTCTTTACTGTCATTAAGTTTAATGCCGATTTGTTGTAAACCAATTCTAATTTTATCAGAAGTCGCGTAATCTTTCGTCGCTTTAGCTTCAGTTCGTAAGTTAATAACCATACCCAAAACTTCTTTTAAATCGCCGCTATCATTACTTTCATCCTTAAGTCCAAGTACGTCCGTTACAAAATTTTCGATTAGCAAGTTTAGTTTTTGTAGGCCTTCGGTAGATATTTTTGCCTTGCCATCATAAACGCTATTGATCATTCTAACGGCTTCAAATAGCTCTGCAATTAACACCGGACTGTTAAAATCATCATTCATCGCTTTGATACAACGAGTACGAATTGCGTTGAAATCGAAGGAATCTTCATTAGAGATGGTTAATTTGCCGATGAGGGCAATTGCGGCCATTAGTCGCTTAAAGCCTTTTTCTGACGCTTTTAATGCTTCATTAGAAAAGTCTAGCGTGCTTCTGTAATGTGCCTGTAACATAAAGAACTTAACCGTCATTGGGCTGTAGCCCTTTTTTAACAGTGGATGAGTTCCGGTAAATAGTTCTTCTGGCAGAAATCCATTTCCTGCCGACTTTGACATTCTCACGCCATTTACAGTAAGCATGTTGGTGTGCATCCAGTATTTGGCAGGTTGTGTATGGTTACAAGCTTCGCTTTGCGCAATCTCATTGGTATGATGCGTTGCCGCCAAATCCATTCCACCACCGTGTATATCAAATTCAGCACCCAAGTATTTTTCGCTCATGGCAGAACATTCAATGTGCCATCCTGGAAAACCCAAACCCCAAGGGGAAGGCCACTTCATAAGCGTTTCTGTTTTTGCTTTTATCCAGAGCGCAAAATCTAATCGCCCATGTTTTTGATCTTGCCCACCTAGCTCGCGCGTATTGGCGTACATGTCTTCTATGTTTCGATTGGTTAGAATGGTATAATTGTATTTTTCGCTATATTTTTTTACGTCGAAATAAACTGTCCCATCAATTTCATAGGCATATCCGTTGGCGATAATCAACTTTATCATCTCAATTTGCTCTATTATATGTCCAGTAGCTGTTGGCTCTATACTCGGGGGCAAAGTATTGAACATGCGCAAAACATCATGAAAACCGAGGGTGTATTTTTGTACAATTTCCATAGGCTCCAATTGTTCTAGCTTTGCACGCTTTGCAAATTTATCATCTCCCTCGTCTCTGTCGCCTTCTAAATGGCCGGCATCGGTAATGTTACGCACATACCTAACTTTATAACCCAAATGGTTTAGATAGCGAAAAATAAGATCGAACGAGACAAATGTACGGCAATTGCCAAGATGTACATCACTGTATACGGTTGGGCCGCAAACATACATGCCAACGTTAGGCGCGTTTAGCGGCTCAAATCGCTCTTTTTGTCGCGTGAGCGTATTGTATAGCTGTAAAGGGTTGTCCATGCGGCAAAGATAGGAAATAAGGATAATGTATTTTGCACTGACTTTTTAACAAGAAATCTCAATCGGCAACGTCGATTGAGATTTCTTAATGTCGATAAAAAATAAAAACCTGTCTATTCTTTTAGTTTGTCTTTGAACACCTTTTCTAATTTCTCTAATTTGGGGAGAATTACTAAACGACAATAGGGGGCAGAACCATTTTTGTTGTAATAGTCTTGATGATAGTTCTCTGCGATGTAAAATGGTTTAGCAGGTTCTATTACGGTAACAATTTTTTTTCCTAAAGCATTTACTTCGTTTAGGCGCGCTAAATAGCTATCTGCCGTAATTTTTTGAGCAGGTGTATTATAAAAGATAACGGAACGGTACTGCGTTCCTTCATCCGCACCTTGACGATTTAAAGTGGTAGGATCGTGGCTTTTCCAAAAAACTTCTAATAAATCAGTATAACTTATTTTTGCAGGGTCATAGGTAATTTGGCTTACTTCTGCATGGCCGGTAGCGCCGCTGCAAACTTCCTCGTATGTTGGATTTGCCAATGTCCCGCCTTCATATCCAGATTTTACAGAAATAACGCCTTTTAATTTTTGAAAAATCGCTTCAGTACACCAAAAACAACCCATACCAAATGTTGCTTTTTCGGTTTTATTGGGTTGAGCTTCGAGATTATTGACTGCAAGCAGGGATAGGAGAATTAAAATAATTTTTTTCATATTAGCTGTTTTTCAGAAATTTAGATTCCAATGTATGTTCAATTAAACTACGCAAATTACCGACCTAAAGTTTATAATTTGTTGCTCTAATACATTTTATGACATTTTATGGATTACAACTTTACAGGATTAAAAAGTAGGTGGTTGTTTGTTGCGATCTTGTAAGTTTTGTGGCGTTGTTGGACTTACATATACGTAATTCTTACTAAATTCGTTTTTTAAAAAAAATACGATGACTACTCCATATATTCCTTGTTTAGATCTAGGCGCCTATATTAATGGCAGCGAATTCGATAGAAAGAAATTTTCTGATGACTTAGGTCGCGCTTTTAACGATTCTGGTTTCGTAACCATTACCAACCATGGCCTTGATAAAGAGTTGATAGACGCGCTTTACAAAAATATTGAGGGAGCTTTTGCATTGCCCTTGGAAGTTAAGCGAAAATATGAAAAGATAGAATTGGCAGGTCAGCGCGGATATACAAGTGCCGGAAAAGAAACTGCGAAAGGTGCTAAAACACCAGATTTGAAAGAATTTTGGCAAATCGGTCAAGAGGTTACAGATGGCGATGCCGTTAAATCACAATATCCAAGTAATGAAGTGTTAGCGGAATTGCCAGATTTTAATAAGGTTACCATGCAAGTTTATAAAAAACTAGAAGAAAATGGAGCTTTTTTATTGGAAGCCATTGCAACATATTTGGATTTGCCCTTAAATTATTTTGCTGAATTTGTACACAATGGGAATTCTATTTTACGTGGAATTCATTATTTTCCAATAGAAAACCCGGAAATCCTTCCTGCAGATGCGGTTAGGGCAGGCGCTCATGAAGACATCAATTTAATTACGCTTTTAATTGGAGCAAGTGCCGATGGATTAGAGGTGTTAACGAAAGCCAACGAGTGGTTGCCAATTAAAGCTGCGCATACTGATATTGTGGTAAATGTAGGCGACATGCTTCAAAGATTAACCAATAATAAATTAAAGTCGACAACGCATAGAGTAGTTAACCCACCTCGAGAATTGATGAAAACTTCGCGGTTCTCAGTACCGTTCTTTCTTCACCCAAAAAGCAAAATGGATTTGACCAGTTTACCTAGTACTGTCGATTCCGAACACCCAAAGTTATATACAGATATGACAGCTGGTGAATATTTAGATGAGCGACTTCGGGAAATAGGTTTGAAAAAGTAAGTAATTAATTATTTAAGAGCATTTTTGCATCTCTTCTGCGATTTCGATCAGCTTTTTGGTTGTTTTCCAATTGCGGGTTGTTGTAGGCACATTTAATTTATTTTCCAAAAATGTGTTGTGGAGTTTTGTTTGCCCGTACCCATCTGGGCAGAATAAGTAGATCGCATGTTCTGCAAAAGCGATTGCTTCCTCTTTCTTCTTTTTTAATTCTATAAGTTCTTGCTCGTAGGGTTTAGGTTTTTCGGACAAGAAGGTAACATGAAAGAATGCCTCCTCTTTATCAGACTGTTTTAAAAATGGATTGTTCTTAATGATTTCTTTTAAGCTTTGGACAGTCAGCACCAAAACAGGTATCTCGAAATCAAACTCTTTTTTAATTTCTTGCGAGATTAATTCTGCTGTTTTTTTTTCGGTGTGCGTTTCGGCCTGAAAAACTACGTTTCCACTTTGCACATAGCTTGTTACTTCCTTAAAACCAAGTTTTTGGTACATCGTGCGAAGCGTCTGCATTTTGATAATTTTATGACCGCTCACGTTAATTCCGCGAAGCATGGAAATATAGGTTTGCATTGTTGCAGATTAAAATTACGTTTGTAAACTTTTACTCAAATATAAAATAATGTATTAGAGATATATTAGAAATTAACCTGCAAATAAATCCATCCTTTGCTGAAATAGGATTTGTCCTTTAAATTATCAATATCGTTGCTTACGGCTTCGCTGTTAAGTTTGTAGATACCAATTAAAGTGGTAGATTATTTTTATCAATGCGTTAGTTAGAAATAATATATAAAAACGATCTAAACCGACTGATCTTACGCCTTTTTTACAAATTCTGATTTTAAAGCCATCGAACCGAAACCCTCAATTTTACAATCGATGTTATGGTCTCCTTCTGTTAAACGAATATTTTTTACTTTAGTACCGGCTTTAACCGGTTTTGGAGCTCCTTTTACTGGAAGATTTTTTATAATAATTACCGAATCTCCATTGCTTAATTCGTTTCCGTTTGAGTCGATAACTTTTAAAACTTCTTCGCCATCAGGTTCGCTCGCAATCCACTTGTTGCTACATTCGGGGCAGGCATAAGCATTTTCACCCGAAGAATAGCCGTAAGGTGATTTGCAATTTGGGCAAGGTCTCATTTCTTCTGACATATTTTTGTACGATGGTTATTGTTTTTTAGACAGTGGTTAAGGAATGAAGACCACACAAAAAAGAGGTGTTTCAAAAAAGAAAGCTAAATTTTTCGACTCTCAAAAGAATCTTTGGTTTCCTTTACGAAAACTTTTTATATCAGTAAATTTTTCAGCATTTAGTCGCCGCCTTTTTTAATTTTTCAATTCCAAATTTCGTTTTTCGCCGTCAGTATAATCGGTGCACGATCGGTAACTATTATCGTGTGTTCATGTTGTGCCATAAAGCCACCCTTATTTCCAACCATTGTCCATCCGTCATTTTGGGTCTCGGCGTATGTGGATGTTGTAGATATAAATGTTTCAATGGCAACAACTGTATTTTTTTTAAATCTCGTCAGGTTATATTTATCTTTATAATTAGCAATTTCCGATGGCTCCTCGTGCAAACTCCGGCCTATTCCGTGTCCGGTTAAATTCTTGATTACTTTATAGCCACGTTTCTTTGCCTCGGTTTCTATAAGGTGCCCGACTTCAGAAATTCTGATGCCTCCTTTGATGTGATTGATCGCCTTTTTTAAAATTTCTTTTGATGCGTCAACGAGTTTTTGATGTCCATTTACATCTTCGCCAATTACAAAAGAGGCACCATTGTCTGACCAGAAGCCACCTAACTCTGCTGAAACATCAATGTTAACTAAGTCGCCTTCTTTTAAAATTTTTTTAATTGATGGGATTCCATGGCAAAATTCATGGTCAATGCTAATGCAGGTGCAACCAGGAAATTTATAAGTTATAAATGGGGCAGATTTTGCGCCAAAATCTTTTAGAATGGCTGCCCCATAATCATCAAGCGCTTTAGTAGACATCCCAATGCGTGCAAAATCCCTCATCTCCTTAAGCGTATAAGCAACAGCATCACTTATTTGTTTCATCCCAATTAATTCCGCTTCTGTTGTTATAGACATAATATTTATTTACAATAATTGTAGTTAGCTAAAGCTAGCTTTTGATGGTTCTAACTTATTTCAAAGTTACACATCATAAGTATAAATAAAAACAGCTTCGACGATAACGAAATGTTTTTGACGACGAGTGTGGTGGGGAAAAGTAAATTTTGTACGGCTTTAGACCTCTTCAAACCTTTCCCAAAAACCATCTATAGGCAACTTTGCCAAAATGTCTACAGGTTCTTTTTTTACGGGGTGAATAAACTGTAGTCGACGCGCATGCAAACAAATGCTCCCTTTTCTGCTTCCCCGAGGATATCCGTATTTGTTATCTCCAACAATAGGGCAACCTAAGCTAGAAAGCTGCACTCTAATCTGGTGTGATCTGCCTGTTACTGGATTTACTTGGAGCAGATAGTAGTCGCCAAGTTTGGTAAGCAGTTTATAAGACAATTCTGCATGCTGACTTTCTTTAACTTCTTTGGCGTAGGCGCTTACCACGTTCTTTTGTTGATTTTTTAACAACCAATGATTCAGCGTTCCTGCAGTTGGAATGGGTTGGTTTCGTACCACTGCCCAATAGGTCTTAGTTACATCTCGACCTTTAAAAAGCTCGTTCATTCGTGCCAAAGCCTTGCTTGTTTTTGCAAAAATTATCACGCCACTTACTGGTCGATCGAGGCGATGTACAACGCCTAGAAAAGCTTCGTTTGGTTTGTTATATTTATTAGCGAGGAAAACCTTGACTTTTTGCTCTAAAGATTCATCACCAGTTTCATCGATTTGCACAATATCTCCGGCCCGTTTATTTATGGCAATAAGGTGATTGTCTTCAAAAAGAATGTCTTTTTCGGTAATCGGCATTTAATATTGCTCTTTTTCGTTGGGAAAGTCATTGCTTTTTACGTCTCTTATGTACGCTTGCGCAGCGCCAGAAATTTCTTCGTATAAATTTATATATTGGCGTAAAAACCTAGGACTAAATCCTTTTGTCAGTCCAATCATGTCGTTTACTACAAGTACTTGTCCGTCGCAATGCGGACCAGCGCCAATACCGATGGTAGGTATTTGAATATTTTCTGAAACTACTTTTGCCAAACTAGCCGGTATTTTTTCTAACACGACAGCAAAACACCCTGCATTCTGTAAAACCATGGCATCTTCCCTTAATTTATTAGCTTCTTCTTCTTCTTTTGCCCTTACCGTATAGGTTCCAAATTTATAAATTGACTGTGGTGTTAAACCCAAATGCCCCATTACTGGAATTCCAGCCGTAATAATGCGTTGTACTGAATCTATCACTTCTTCTCCACCTTCTAATTTCACACCGTGTGCACCAGATTCTTTCATTATTCTGATGGCAGAATTTAAAGCCTCTTTAGAATTTCCTTGATAGGATCCGAAAGGTAAATCTACTACCACAAAAGCGCGCTTTACCGCTCTAATTACAGAAGACGCATGGTAAATCATTTGATCTAACGTAATTGGTAGCGTAGTTTCATGGCCTGCCATTACGTTAGACGCAGAGTCTCCAACCAATAAAACATCTAAACCAGCATCATCTAAAATGGTGGCCATAGAAAAATCGTAAGCAGTGAGCATTGCGATTTTCTCGCCTCTTTGCTTCATCTCTTGTAAAATATGGGTGGTAACTCTTTTAACTTCTCTGTGTACAGACATGGCTAAGTTGCTTTATTGTAATCCAAAAGTAGGTTTTTTCTTTCAGAAATGTTTTTTGTGTCTGATAGGTGAAACGACTTTTTATTTAAACCTGAGCTTCTCTTGTAATTTATTCATGCATAATTTAGCTTATTAGTTGTGCATTTTTAAAGTATTTTTTCTTCGAAAACCGTGCTACCCAAACAGCTTGATCCATTTTATGGCTAGAAAATACATGCGCTAACGATTGAAGTGGCATCCTTTACTCGGCTTTCTAGCCGAGTAAAGATCCAACGCAAAACGTGTTAAAGCGCCCAAAAAATTATGTTGAACAATTATCAAAGTCTAGCCCGTGCAGAAATTAATCATCTAAAAAGCATTTTAAACATTCCTTTTAATTTTTAAAACAATAACCTATCTTTGTATCCCGAAATGGAAGGGATTTGTTCTACGTTTTATACCCTTAATAAAAACAACTTATTGGTTGACGCCTTCCGCATTTTTTATCTTTTTTTAAAACCCCATTTACTTTATTCGAATGACTAACTACACCAAGTTACCTGCTGTTTTATTGCTTGCTGATGGAACTGTTTTTCAGGGCAAAGCTGCCGGAAAAATCGGAACCACTACCGGAGAAATCTGCTTTAATACGGGCATGACGGGTTATCAAGAGATTTTTACAGATCCTAGTTACTTCGGACAGATTATGGTGACCACCAATAGCCACGTTGGTAATTATGGCATTCAGAAAGACGAAATTGAATCTGAATCTATAAAAATTTCGGGACTTGTTTGCAAGAATTACAACATTGTTTACAGCAGAAAACAAGCCACAGAATCTATTCAGGATTATTTCGAACACGACAATCTTGTAGCCATCTCTGACATCGATACACGTGCTTTGGTGAGCCACATTAGGAATAAGGGTGCAATGAATGCGATTATTTCTTCTGAGATTACAGATATTGATGCGTTGAAAAAGAGATTGGCTGAAGTTCCATCTATGGATGGATTAGAACTTTCATCTAAAGTAAGTACTAGCGAACCATATGTTTTTGGTGATCCGAATGCAGCTTTAAAAGTGGCGGCTTTAGATCTTGGTATAAAAAAGAACATTCTGCGCAGTTTTGAATCTAGAGGCGTTTATGTTAAAGTTTTCCCTGCGAAAACTAGTTTCGAGGAAATGGAAAAATTTAATCCGGATGGTTACTTTATTTCCAACGGTCCTGGCGATCCATCAGTAATGCAGTATGCGGTAGAAACCTTGACTGATATTTTAGCAGCCAATAAACCAATGTTCGGTATTTGTCTGGGACACCAACTATTAGCGGAGGCGAATGGTATTGGTACCATGAAAATGTTTAACGGTCATCGCGGTTTAAATCACCCGGTTAAAAATATCATTAAAAACCATTGCGAGGTGACTTCTCAAAACCATGGTTTTGGGGTAAATCAAGACGATGTTAAAAATTCTGATAAGGTAGAAATAACGCATTTAAACTTGAACGATAAATCTATTGAAGGAATTCGAGTAAAGGGAAAGAAAGCGTTTTCGGTTCAATATCACCCCGAGTCGTCTCCAGGTCCGCATGATTCGCGCTATCTTTTTGATGATTTTGTTTCTTTAATGAAGGGTGAACTTAGCTGGTAGCTGAATAATTGTTACTGACAAAAAAGCTTCTTAGCCAATTGTGAATTTCATCATTTTATAACCATTTTAGCCGGATTCCAAAAATAATTCATCCGCTATTCATTTACGCTTATTACATTAGCGATATGGAAACTAATAACGCAATCATTAGTGTAAAAAATCTAGTAAAAAAGTACGACGATTTTGTAGCAGTTAAGGATTTAAGTTTTGATGTTTACGAAAATGAAATCTTCGGGCTGCTTGGGCCAAATGGCGCAGGTAAAACCACCACGCTAGAAATTATCGAAACGCTTCGCACCAAAACATCGGGCGAAATTGTAGTCGATGGCTTTTCGGTCGATAAAAACCCGCAGGAAATTAAACAAATTATTGGCGTTCAGCTTCAAGCTGCAGGTTACTATCCTAATTTAAATTTGCTGGAGTTGATAGCGCTTTTTGCAGGCTTATATTGTGCAAATGTGAAACCTATAGAAATGCTGGAAAAGGTGAACTTGCAAGATAAAGCAAAAGCGAAATATAAAGCCTTATCTGGGGGACAAAAACAACGGTTTTCTATCGCAACAACTTTAATTAACGAACCAAAAATAATTTTTCTCGATGAACCGACCACTGGTTTGGATCCTCAGGCAAGGAGAAATTTGTGGGACTTGATTACTCAAATTCGGGCAAACGGCACTACTGTGGTTATTACTACACATTACATGGACGAGGCAGAGCAGCTCTGTGACCGAGTTGCGTTTGTAGAACGTGGTGAAATCATCGCTTTAGATACACCAGACAATTTAATCGATCAATTAGTGGCGACTGGATTTGAGCGCCAAAAACAAGTAAAACAGGCAAATCTGGAAGATGTTTTTATAAACCTTACCGGAAAAGAATGGAGAGAGTGAATTTCGGTTGTTAACCGAAACGAGAATTAAGCTAAGATAAAGGGGGCTTAAAAGAATTTTTTTCATAAAAACATCTTATATAAAGTAACACTAATTTATGGCAATTAAGGGCAAGATTGAGCGTGAAAAAACTTCTATCGAAAAGAAGCCGAAGTACAGCAATACAAAGGCCATGCTTGCTTTGGCCAAAGCCAGTTTTCAAGCCATTGTACGCAGTCCTTCTTCAGTGGTTTTTACGCTGGCTTTTCCACTTATCTTTATTTTGGTTTTCGGATTTTTAGGTACTGGAGGAACACATATAGATGTTGGTATTGCACCAGGCGCTGATTTGAACAATCCGGTAATTGCTGCGATAAAGCATGCAAGTATTATCCGACTGACTGAGCACAAGACGGCAGCAGAATTTTCTAACCTATTAAATAAAGGAACTATAGATGCTTTAATTGGGGTTAAAAAGAGTAGCAAGCGCGCGGGTTATGATGTAAACATCTCTTATACTTCGGCATCGCTTGATAAAGGCAATATCTTGAAATCTGTACTTAATGGAATTTTGTATGATAGAAATCTGAAACCTGATGTAGCTGAACTTAAAGAACAAACAGTAACTGGTAGGACGTACAAAACGATAGATTTTATCCTTCCAGGGCAATTAGGATTCTCCTTGTTGGCTACAGGTGTTTTCGGAACGGCTTTTGTTTTTCTAAGTTTGAGGCAAACTTTGGTTATAAAACGATTTTTTGCTACGCCGGTTAAGCGATCTAGTATTGTAATTGGCGAAGGTATGGCTAGAGTAGGTTTTGCGCTCTGCGGCGCAATTTTTATCATCCTAATTGGGCATTTTTTATTCAAGTTTACGCTCATAAACGGCGTCGTCACGGTGCTAAATATGCTTGTGCTTTCGGCCATTGGCGTAATTGTTTTTATGGGTTTTGGCTTTATTATTTCGGGTATTGCAAAAAATGAAACTATGGTGCCGCCCATCGCAAATATGGTTACGCTGCCGCAGTTTCTACTTTCTGGCACATTTTTTTCTATCGACGCTTTTCCAACCTGGCTACAGCCATTTTGTAGGGTATTACCACTTACCTATTTAAATGATGCTTTAAGAAAGGTTGCTTTTGAGGGCGCCGGACTTTGGGATGTTAAAATTCAAATCCTAATTCTGGTTGTTTGGGGAATCGCTATTTACGCCGTTGCCGTTAAGGTTTTTAAGTGGGAATAGCAATTAAAACAAAGCTTTAAGACTGAAGTGAAACATCCCTAATATAAAATCCAAAAGCATAAAAAACTTAAGAAATAAAGAATCAATATTTGTTTTATTAAAAAAATCGGAACATTAAAAGCATTCAACCTCCCAAGATCGGCTCCACTGTTTGCTGCTGACCAATACATTAATGCCTTCTTTGTCTATGAGTTTCTGGTTGGATTTTATACTGTCTGCTATGCCACACCAAGGCTCCAAACAAACAAACGGTGCATTGGGAGCTGCCCAAATTCCGAAATAGGGAAATTCATCAAAATGAAAATGGAGCCCATGGTGGTTTTGAGTATTTAATAAGCTAACACAATTGCTTTCTAACGATTTTAAAACTAAGGCATCGTTTTTAAATAATTTGTGGTCCAATTGCATTTTATGTCCACTTAATACTATCTCTTCCATTTTATCGCTTACAAGCCCGTCAACTAAATCATAGTGTTTCAGTTTAATGTCTTCGTTAAACGTAATGTAATAATCTTCGTAGTTTGTATTCGGCGTATTGGGCACTGCAAAAGCAGGATGCGCACCGAGAGAGAAAAGCATGTCGTCCTGTCCAGTATTTTTAACCACATAGCTCACAATTAGTCTGTCGTCTAAGAGCTTGTAGGTTATGGCGAGCTCAAAATAAAAAGGATATATTTTTAACGTTTCATCATTTTGTTTCAATACAAAAGTTGCTTCATTGTCTTGGCTTTTTTGAATGCTAAACATGTGGTCTCGTGCAAAACCGTGTCTGCTAAGCGAATATTCTTTCTCCTTATAAAAATAGGTGTCGTTTTTTAACGAACCTACAATCGGAAACAATACAGGACTATGTTTAGCCCAATATGTTGGATCTGCATTCCACAAATAATCAATTTGTGTTTCCTTACTAATTAAGTTCTGCAACTCCGCGCCCTTTTCTGCAACGTTTATTTTTAAATGGTCGTTTTCTAAAGTTATCATGATACTTAAAAAGTAGGAGTTGGGATTGTTTTTGTATTAATTTCTGCTTGAGTAAATATTTTTTCCATGCTCGTCTTTATACTGTCTTTGCTATTCGTTGCTCCGTTCCTCCCATATACACGCAATATTTATAATGGTCTGCACCGCTTTTTCCATGTCTTGTACGCTTACCCATTCTTGCTTGCCATGAAATGCATGTTCGCCGGCAAAAATATTTGGGCAAGGCAAACCCATAAAAGACAGCCTAGATCCATCAGTTCCGCCACGGATACTTTGAAGTTTTGGAGTGATGCCTGCCCTTTTTATAGCTTCGATTCCAATTTCTGTAACTTCCGGATACTTGTCCAAAACCCGTTTCATATTTCGATATTGTTCCTTTATGATTAAATCAAATGTTACACCGGGATATTTTGTAAGTACTTGTTCCGTTAATTTTTTTAGCAGCTGGCCATGCGCTACAAGCTTCTCATCATCAAAATCGCGAAGAATAAATTGTGCCTCCGCCTGTTCTACAGTACCAGAAATAGAAACAGGGTGAATAAATCCGCTTTTATGCTCAGTCGTTTCCGGACTAAGCTCGGTTTTTGGCAAATGGTCTATCACCGACGCTAATGTTTTTATTGCGCTTTGCATTTTTCCTGTAGCAAATCCCGGGTGGCTACTTATGCCGTTTATCGTAAGCGTCGCGCCATCTGCCGAAAATGTTTCGTTTTCAATAGAGCCCAACGTTTCTCCATCAACAGTGTAGGCAAAGTTGGCTGCAAGTCTTTTAATATCTGCTTTATCAACGCCTCGCCCAATTTCTTCGTCTGGCGTAAAAAGAATTTTTATGGTGCCGTGTTTAATTTCTTTGTTGGTGTTTAAAAACTCCACTGCCTCCATAATGGAAGCTAAGCCTGCTTTATTGTCTGCGCCCAAAAGGGTAGTCCCACTCGCGGTAATAATATCATTGCCAAACTGCGCACCTAAATCTGGGTGGTCAGCAAGCTTCAAGACTATATTTTTATCATCGGGAAGAATCAAATCTTCTCCATTATAGTTGTGGTGAATAATTGGTTTTACGTCTTTACCGCTGCAATCTGGCGAGGTATCCATGTGCGCGCAAAAACAAATAACAGGAACGTTTTTAGTTGTTGTTGATGATATTGTGGCATAAACATACCCGTTTTGATCCATAGCAGCATCAATAATGCCTAACTCTAACAACTCTTTTACCAATAATTCTCCTAAGTTTTTTTGTTTTAGTGTTGAAGGACAGGTTGCTGAAGAACCATCTGATTGCGTATCTATCTTTACATAAGTAGTAAATCGATTCGTAAGTGATTTTTGGCGGTTCTTGTATAAGCTCATGTCAACAAAGATAAATTTATATATTTGCGACGAAGATGATTTTATCGAAAAAAATTTAGATGTTTAAATTTAACATGTTTGCTTTGGTGGTAATTCTTCTATGTGTTATAGAAGGTGCCTTTGCACAAATCAAAGAACTAAAATATACCGCAGGCGTAAACATTGGCCCAAACTATGCCTACACAGATGTTAAAAAAGGCGAATGGGGGCATACTTTTGCATTTAATGCGGATTATTATCCTTTTAGCTATTTCACCGTTGGTTTGGAGGCACAAACTGGTATTATACAAGGTGGAAACATCAGAACAGATTTATATAATAGGCAGTTTGCCAACAGATATGCATCTTTAACAGTAGATAGCAAAGTAATGGTCGGTAGGTTGTTTAATGTCGAACGGAGTGAGTTTCTATATGCCATTAGAAGTTTGTACGTTGGGATTGGGGCCGGAGTTATTAAAAACCATATGATAGACGTGGTTAGATACAGGCCAAGTTTTTCTGACGATCCGGGATATGGGCCTTTTCCGGGGAAGGACAATAGCTACAATGCGGTATTCCCATTTAATCTTGGAATCAATTTTTATATTGCGGAGAGTGGCTTCGTAAGTAATTTTGTTATCAATGTAAATGCTCAAAGTAACCTTACAATTGGCGAAGGGTTGGACGGTTACAATGATCCTGCCACTAAATTTTTAAATAAAAGCCCAGATATTTATAATGTTTATTCTGTGGGAGTTAAATATGTTATTGGAAAATTTCGTTATTATTAGTAAGTACCTATGCGCGCAATTTTATGTTTAATTATTTTATTCAGTTGCAAAACCATGGCTCAAATAACTCCTTACGAACGCAGTAAGCATACAGAAACAACAACATACGAGGAATCAATTGCCTTTTACAAACAATTAGCAGCTCATTATAGCCAGGCAAAACTTTTAGAATACGGAACTACCGATTTTGGAGCGCCTTTACATTTGTTGCTGCTTTCAAAAAATGAAATTTTCGATCCCTCTGAAGTTAAGAAAGCTGGTAAGAGTTTTTTGCTCATCAACAATGGCATTCATCCGGGAGAGCCAGAGGGTATTGACGCTTCTATGATGCTTGCCCGAGATCTTTTAGAAAAAGACAATTTGCCTAAAGACGTAGTTATTGGCATTATCCCGATCTACAACATCGGCGGAAGCCACAACAGAAGCGCAACGTCTCGAGCAAATCAAAACGGACCAAAAGCTTATGGCTTTAGAGGGAACAGCAAAAATTTAGACCTCAACCGAGATTTTATTAAAACAGATTCTAAAAACTCGGCTGCATTTCAACTGATATTTAATACTTGGCAACCAGAAATTTTTGTCGATACGCACACAAGTAACGGAGCAGATTATCAATACGTAATGACGTTGATTCCCACCCAAAAGGATAAACTTAATCACATTTTATCCTCCTATTTATCCGCTAGTTTATTGCCTAATCTATACGCTAAAATGAAGGCTTTGGGTTATCCGCTTATTCCATATGTAAACTCAATAGATGAAACGCCAGATGGCGGAATTACAGGTTTTAATGAATCGCCAAGATATTCTACCGGTTATACAACGCTGCACAATACAATCGGCTTTATGCCCGAAACACATATGTTAAAAGATTACCCGTTGAGGGTAGATGCTACTTATAAATTACTGCAAACGTATATAGGCCTGGTTCAAAAAGATGCAAAAGAAATTGTTGCCAATAAACGAAAAGCTGATGATTTTGTGGCGCAACAAAAAAGTTTCCCGCTTACTTGGATATTGGATGAAAGTAAGGAAGACAGTTTGAGTTTCAATGGATTCAAAGCTGCTAAAAAGCCTAGTGAAATAAGTGGCTTTGACAGGTTATATTACGACAGAACTAAACCTTTTACCAAAAATATTGCCGAATATAATGCCTTTAAACCGGCCATAACCGTCACAAAACCCCTGGCCTATATCGTACCTAAAGCATGGGATAAAGTGATCTATTTACTCAAACTTAATGGAGTTGTTTTAAGGGAGCTAAAAGAAGATGTAATGCTTGATGTTCAAAATTATTACATCGACACATATAAAACTACTCCTAAACCATACGAAGGACATTATTTGCACAGCGATGTGAAGTTAAAAACGATTAACGCAAAGATAAACTACTACGCCGGCGATTATGTAGTTTATGTCAATCAAGCTTCTAATAGGTACATTGTAGAAACATTGGAGCCTCAGGGCATTGACTCTTTTTTTAACTGGAATTTTTTTGATTCAGTCCTCGATATGAAAGAGCATTATTCAGCTTACGTGTTTGAAGATACAGGCGCTGCTTTATTAAAAAGCGATGCGGAGTTAAGGAAAAAATTTGACGATAAGAAGGCAAATGATGCGGAGTTTGCGAAGAACGGATCGGCACAGCTGGAGTTTATATATAAAAACTCTGCATATTACGAGAAAACACACAACAGATATCCTATTTCGCGATTAGAAAGTGAAGTGAATCTTAATTTAAAATAAATGTTAGAATACTTTAATGTAGCGCCAGTTGCCTCTCTTATTTTCGTTTTTACAATGATAACCAGTTTGTATGCCTTTTATGATCATACCATTTATGGGAAGTTTATGATGCATCCCTATAGCGTTTCTCGAGGAAATAAGGTCTACACACTTATCACCAGCGGACTTATTCATGGCGACTGGATGCATTTGTTTTTTAACATGTTTACTTTCTATGCTTTCGCATTTACATTAGAAAGATTAATTGGCAGTTGGCAATTTGGTCTGTTGTATTTTGTGAGTTTAATTTTGAGTGATTTGCCTACCGTTTTCAAAAACAAAGACAATTTTCATTACAACAGTTTAGGCGCGTCAGGAGCAATTAGCGCTGTTTTATTTAGCTATATCTTATTTAATCCGCTTTCTAAAATATACCTTTTTTTCATTCCTATCGGCATTCCTGCGATTATTTTCGGAGTAATTTATTTGGTTTATTGTGCTTATGCGTCAAAACATTCTAGAGACAACGTTAACCATGATGCGCACCTTTTTGGCGCTTTAACCGGACTAATCTTTACCATTATTTTTGTGCCAGGAATTTTGCAAATATTCTTTAGTGCACTCTTTGGCTAGTCATCATGCGATTTCCATTTTAATTAAGCTTTTTTAAAAAGTTTTCTATCTAGCATTAAGTTCAGTTTGGCATTTCTGCTACTTTTTTGCATTTTCTGCTCGCAGTATTCGCAATCATAATTTGTTTTGAGATACTCGCGAATGAAGTCCCATGTTGTAAATCGGGCGTAAATAAAGAACACAATTTAACATTTTTTAATAAATGACAGTCAACTTTACGAAATAGTGGTTGACTAAGGCTCCGCAATTAGTCATATGCCTTTTTATTTTTATAACACCACTCAATTCATCTAAAATTTTTGTTAAAACAACTCAAATACTGTAAGTTTAAAGCTTGTTAAAAGTGCATCTCAAAAAAAATTCGATCCATCTTAATGTTAAGAGTAGATAGTTCTAAACCCTGCAAAATAGTTTATTCGTTATGTAAGCATGAGTATTTTGGCTACATTATAGAGCCACACGTAGTTCAACTCAACCCAAATAACGATTTTTCTTTTACGCACCAACGTTTATTTTCGCACACCGCAGAAGGATATAAGGCTTGTTTAGAAGAGATAGACCACAAGTTAATTGCCCTTCTAGATGACATTGAACAGGACGCGATAATTAAAAAATTTTATAAAAAGGTAATTAGGGCAACAGAGTTTTTTTCCAAGGTATTTGATGAAAAATTTTATGAGAACGTCCGCCCTAAAATAGAAAGAAAGTTGGCAGAAGCGCTTGAGCTGCTTAAAGCAAAAAATGAGCTTTATGTAATGGATAAAGATGGCTGGCCAGTTGAGCGAAAAATAGAATTTGCACAAGAGGCCGCTACCATTTTATTTCATTTTCGCAGAACCGAAACCGAAACTCGGTATTTCCCAACCATCAAGTATCAAAATCAGCGCATTGAATTTATGTTTAAAGATGCGCAGATCGTAAGTAATCAGCCAGCTTGGATGCTATTACATGATGTGCTGTATTATTTTGAAGCCGGGATGGAAGGTAGAAAGCTCCAACCTTTTTTAAATAGACGATATATTTCTATAGCCAAAGCAACGGAGGCAGCTTATTTTGAAAAATTTATTGCACCGCTTATAGAAAAACACCACGTATATGCGGAGGGTTTCGAAATTAGAACGGAACAATTTACAGCAAAGCCTATTTTAAAGGTTATTTATGTAGACGGAGGGATTTCTCAAATCCAACTTAACTTTAGTTATGGCGACTATCTATTCCCAGTTGAAAATGCCCATAAAGTAACTGTTAGATTAGAAAAAGTTAACGACAATTATATTTTCCATAGAGTTAAGCGCTCTGCAGATTGGGAAAAAAGGCATTACGCAATGTTGCTTGAAATGGGGCTACGAAAAGCAAGTGCACTTTTCAGTCATTTGGAGGTTGCAGATGACGAAGGAGATCTAGCATATGGTCCTATAAATTGGGTGAATGAAAATATCGAGACGCTTGAAAATGCTGGTTTCGAAATACAACAAGCAACAGGTAAAAAGAAGTTTGTATTAGGGACAAATAAAATTGATCTCGAAATAAAAGAAGGGAATGATTGGTTTGATATTTATGCAGTTGTCTGGTTTGGCAAATATCAAATCCCGTTTTTGTCGTTAAAGCAACATATCCTCCATAAACGTAGAGAATTTTTATTACCAGATGGAGAAGTGGCGATCATTCCAGAGAAGTGGTTTGCCCAATACGGCAATCTTTTTAGCTTAGCGGAGACAGGCAAAACGCTAAAATTAAAAAAGCATCACATTGGTCTTATTAATGACTTAGCAGAAGATAATCTGGCCAACGTTACCCTAGAAAGAAAACTGCAGAAATTGGCAGATTTTGAAGACATAGACGATGTTCCAATGCCTAAGCATTTTAAGGGCGAGTTAAGAGATTACCAGAAAGCGGGTTTCAACTGGTTTAGCTTTTTGCGCAGCTACAACTTTGGCGGTTGCCTTGCAGACGACATGGGTTTGGGGAAAACCATCCAAACTTTGGCGCTACTCCAAAAGGTAAAGGAAGATGGAGAGTTGGCAAAATTGCAGAATACTTCATTAATTATTATGCCTACCTCACTAATTTACAACTGGTTGAGCGAAGCTAAAAAATTTACACCAAAGCTAAAAGTTGTCGCTCATACCGGAACTTATAGGAATAAGGATGTCGCAAATTTTGCAAATTATGATGTAGTAATTACCACTTACGGGATTACTCGAGTTGATATAGATGAACTTAAGATGTTTTATTTCGATTATGTGATTCTAGATGAAAGTCAGAACATTAAGAATCCGGCGTCAAAATCTTTTAAAGCAGTTAGAAGTCTCAAATCCAGATATAGATTAACCTTAAGTGGTACACCGGTAGAAAATACGGTTGGCGATTTATGGTCGCAACTAACTTTTCTAAATCCAGGGCTTTTGGGTACGCAGTCTTTTTTTTATGAAGAATATGTGCAGAGCATCGAAAAGAAGAAAGACGAAGAGAAGGCTCGAAAGCTACAGTCTATCATCAAGCCATTTGTATTGCGAAGAACGAAGGAGCAGGTTGCGTCAGAACTCCCGCCTAAAACCGAGCAGATTATTCTGTGCGACATGAGTGAGGACCAAGCCTCTTGTTATGAAAAGACAAAATCGGCTTACCGTAACGATTTGTTACAAAGCATGGACGACGGAACTTTCGCACGTAAACAGGTTCAGCTTTTGCAAGGATTGACTGCTTTGAGACAATTGGCCAACCATCCTAAAATGGTAGACCTTGAATACGAATCAGATTCTGGGAAGTTCGAAAATGTGGTTAATACCTTAGAAACTGTGCTTAAAGGCGGGCATAAGGTTCTTGTATTTTCTCAGTTTGTAAAACACCTCAGCATTTTTAAGCGTTATTTTGAGAAAGAGGAGATTGCATTTAAATACTTGGATGGCGCCACTAAAAATCGTGGTGAAATTGTAGAAGAATTTCAAACACAGGATAACGTTAAGGTTTTTTTAATTTCGATAAAAGCAGGTGGCGTAGGATTAAACTTGACCGAAGCTGATTATGTTTTCATCTTAGATCCTTGGTGGAATCCCGCAGTAGAGCAACAGGCGATTGATAGAACGCATCGCATTGGTCAAAACAAAAAGGTATTTATTTATAAATTCATAACAAAAGACACCGTCGAAGAAAAAATATTAGCGTTACAGAATAGTAAAAAGCGGCTTGCAAATGCCTTAATCACCACCGAAGAAAGTTTTTTCAAATCGTTGAGTAAGGATGATATTAGAGAAATTTTAAGTTAAATTATTTTTGTTTTATAGATAGACCGAGAAAAACATCTCGTTGAGAAATAATTTTCCCGCTGGATTTATACCTTTTTTTATCCAATATCAAACTGAATCTTTCTCATTTTGTTATATCATCTCATTATAACGATACATCATGACAAACGCAGAATTAAACAATGCCATAGAAAAGATTAAAGATGCATGGGTACATCCAGAATTATACGAAAATATTTCAGAATCTGAACGCGTATTGTCTGGTGTTGTAGGCTCTTATTTACTATTTAAAGGCTTGACAAATATTTTTCGGCACCCCATTATGGGTGTTTTGGGAGCTACAGCTGGTGCCGGATTGCTTTACAGGGGTTATACTGGTTATTGCCCTTCAGTAGAATTAATTGCACAAAGTGAAGCTGAACAGGTTGCTGATGAAATCTTTGTAACCGAAACCTATGTTGAGAATAATTTATAGCGTTTTATTTTAAGAGCTTGCATTTTTGATCTCCAATAACAAAATGCTAAATTAATGAGTTGTCACTATTGGTACACACTGGTCGCAAATCGAGAATATTGGGTTTTTTGTAACGTTATGATCTAAATACATTACTACGCATTTGCGCGCTTTAATATTTCCATCTCTAGCGCTCGTATTTGACGGTCATTCTGCATTAGCGATTGTAGCGGAAGCCCTTTTTGCGAAGAACGAGCCAAAAAGATTGGAACGTAAAGCGCGACCCGTCTTAGGGGGAACGCCTAAAATATTTCCAAATGCATTAACGTGTATTAAAATCGATAATATTAATTATAGAGATGCCTATTATTTCCGCGCCTCCCGGCCTTACCAATTAAAAGCTTAGCTCCAAGCATTTCATAGATTTGAATTCAACAATTAAATGAAAAAAGGTCTCAGGCATCTATCGGATGCCCGAGACCTTTCATTTCCAAAATGAACGGTTACAGTGTAAAAATTTTAAGGTAAAACCGCTTGATTATCTACTTAAACAATAAAACCTAAGTGGCATTTTAATTTCTTTTAACCTGCACCATCGTTTAAGCTGATTGTTACTTTTCAACCATTTGCGGTGTAGCAATGATTGGAATTAAAGCATTCGCTACCTTAATTAGTTCGATCTTTTCTCGATTTTAAGTTTTTAGACAAAATCACAAATCTCATCTTTTTAAGTATAAAAATATACCATTTAGGCTATTTTGGAGTATTTTAGTTGGTCAAATTATTAGAAAAGGTAATTATGTATACTTAAAATGATTTATTTTTGAGGAAATTATTTAAAGATGTACTACGATTTGATGCAGAATTTACTGGGCTTAGTTAAAAAATTTGAGCAGGAAACAGAAAAATCCAATACAGATGTGCATTTATTTGCACAATGGCTTGTTAAGCAAGAGGTGAGCGAGCCGAAATCTGATGAGTTTATTTGGCAGGGAAGGGCTGAAGGACGTTCGCCAGATAGCGTTATAAATACTTCAATTGTGCACTTATATAGGTATGCAAAACTTTATGCGAAATCTGCCATTGTGGATACAAGTTTTTCGACACCCGACGATTTCATTTACTTAATAAGTCTTGTATCTCTGGGCAGCATGACTAAGAGCGCACTGATTCGCTTAAATGTGCACGAAAAATCTGCTGGCATGCAAGTGGTAAATCGGTTGATCAAAAGTGATTTAGTGGTGCAAAGTAAATTAGAGAATAATAGGAAAAGCCAATTAATTTCCATCACAGAAAAAGGGAAAGAATTATTGAGCCAAAATATGCAGAACATAAAGACTGCATCGGCTAGGGTCGCAGAGCCACTGTCTCATTTGGAGAAGATAGATTTGATTAGGCTGCTTTCGAAATTGGAAATCCATCATGATGAAAAGTTAAGTAAAAATCTTAATGTAGTTCTGGATTAATTGAAGTGAATTTGAAATCGAAAAGTGGAGTAGGCTATTGTTACCTCTCGTTCTTTTAGGGACTTTGTAAGTTTTATTTCAAGAAACTGTTTTTTAAATCGTCCAATTTATTTCTATTCCACGATAAACTGTCTATATTTAAAATCTTAACCAATTTATCAATGAAAAAAGAACTATTGTTTCTAATATCTACTGCATTCTCTGTTGCTGCATTTGCACAAGACACTAAAATGGAAAACGCCAATGACCCAAAAGCAACAGAAATTTGGGCTCCTGAGCCAAAGGTGGTTACACCAGGTAAATTACCCAAAGATGCACCTTCTGATGCCATTATGTTGTTTGATGGCCGTAACTTAGATGCATGGCATTCTGTAAACAATCCGGCTCAACCGGCGGCTTGGACTATAGACGACGGTTTTTTTACAGTTAAAAAGGGCACTGGGAATATAGAGACCAACAAGAAATTTTTAGATTATCAACTTCATTTGGAATGGAAAATTCCTACCAATATTACAGGCGAAGGACAGGCTCGTGGAAATAGTGGTGTTTTTTTGGCGTCTACAGGCCCCGGAGATGATGGTTATGAAATCCAGATTATGGATGCCTATAACAACAAAACTTACGTAAACGGACAAACTGGGAGTGTGTATAAACAAGCCATTCCTTTAGCAAATGCGAACAAGAAGCCCGGTGAATGGCAGTATTATGATATTTTATGGACAGCACCGAGATTTAATGACGATGGAACTTTAAAAAGCCCTGCAGCCGTTACTTTGTTTTTAAATGGCGTGGTGCTAGAAAATCATTTTGTATTAACCGGAGCAACAAAATACATCGGTAAGCCAGAATATAAAGCACACGGACCTTCATCAATTAAACTTCAAGATCACGGAGACCCAAGTCCTGCCATAAGCTTTAGAAATATTTGGGTAAGAGATCTTTAGAGGTTTGTTATAAATTAATTTTTCTTCATTTTTATGTGGATTAAATCATGAAAAAAGGTCGATTAGAAGCCTTTAGCGATGGAGTAATTGCCATCATTATTACCGTCATGATTTTAGAAATAAAAGTACCATCAGGCGCCGATGTAGATAACTTGCAACCGTTAATTCCCAAGTTTTTAAGCTACATTTTGAGTTTTGTATACGTTGGTATCTATTGGACCAATCATCATCACATTTTTTATCCTGTCAAAACAATTAATGGGAAGATTTTATGGGCAAATCTACATTTGCTGTTTTGGCTGTCGTTAATTCCTGTTACCTCCGCATGGATGGGGGAACGGGGTTTTAGGCTATGGCCTGTAGTAGTTTATGGAGCCATACTGTTATTTTGTGCCATTGCATTTGCTATGTTATTGAAGTTAATCGATGCTTCGGCAGAGAAAAATGAAGTTATAGAAAAGGTTGCGAACAACACAACTAAGGAAAAAGCTAGTGTTGTACTTTACCTCTTGGGCATGGGTTTGTGTTTTGTAAGTCCATATTTGGGCGCAAGTATGTACGCAATTGTAGCAATGATTTGGATCATCCCAGATCGACGAATTGAACGTGCATTAAAAGAGCAACGAGACGCAGGTGTTGAAGACGGCGAGAATTAAAATTGTTCTTTTAACAGAGTTAAAAAAAGTGCCCTAGGAATCATTTCAGCACCCATACTTATTAAATGAGGATTTTCTATTTGGCAATCAATCAAGTCGATGTTGGTTTTAGCCAAACTTGCTAAAGCCACTTTAGATGCATTGGAAACTTTGCTAAACATACTTTCGCCGCAAAAAATTCGACCGATTTTTATACCGTATACGCCGCCGACCAGGTTTTCATTTTCCCAAACTTCTATGCTCTGAGCTAGGCCAAGTAGATGTAGTTTTTTATAGGCTACTAGCATATCGTTTCCAATCCACGTCCCGTCTTGATCTTTTCTCGAAACTGTT
The DNA here is from genome assembly GCF_054061655.1 of Pedobacter sp. UYEF25. Taxonomy (NCBI): domain Bacteria; kingdom Pseudomonadati; phylum Bacteroidota; class Sphingobacteriia; order Sphingobacteriales; family Sphingobacteriaceae; genus Pedobacter; species Pedobacter sp. UYEF25. Next base: position 60,956 of record NZ_JBSSEL010000003.1, read on the forward strand.
GCGCAGCTATCTATAACTTCTGAAAAAGCTGCATTTTGCGTTACGGTAAACTTTCCACTTCTAATGGTTTGCTTTAAACTTTTACTTATTTTTATCCTATCGGGATAAATAACGCATCGCTCTGGCGGCGAGAACCACATGATCGGCTGGTCTTCATTATACCAAGGAAAAATACCATTGTGATACGCTAATGTGAGTCGCGCCGGACTTAAATCGCCGCCAACGGCCAATAAACCATCTTCATCTGCCAAATTTGGGTTTGGGAAAACGAGTTCATTGTCTACAAGTCGAAAAACCATCTCCAAAAATAAAAAACATAAAATTGATTAAACCATAAGTACAAGAGTTTGTCTCAATTAAAACACCGCTTCATGAATGTAGATGAGAATGCGCTAAAGATCAAACACCTGTACAGTAGGGCAGGTTTCGGAATTTCTTATAGTGAATTGCAGAACGTAAGTAAAAGGCCTTACGAAAAAGTGGTAAAAGAACTTTTTAAGGAAGCGAGGAAAGACGACGACATTTCGTTAGTCGATGTAACCGAAACAAAAAGCCAAATGTTAATGCAGGCAGGCCTGTATAAAAAAAAGGCGCAACTGAACGAAGAGGAAAAGCAGCTTAAAAAAGACATCATTAGGCAACAAAATGATAAAAGTAGAGATCTAAACATCGGCTTTGTAGAAAAGATGATCAATACTAAAGCCCCGCTCAGAGAGAAAATGACGCTGTTTTGGCATGGTCATTTTGCGTGCAGGACAAGAATTCCGATGTATGCGCAGCAGCTCAATAACATTCAGCGAAACGAAGGCTTAGGCAATTTTAAGAATTTATTAATGGCCGTTTCAAAGTCGCCGGCGATGCTATCATATTTAAACAACCAACAGAATAGAAAAGGGCATCCTAACGAAAATTTTGCCAGAGAATTGATGGAACTCTTTACCATTGGCCGAGGAAATTACACGGAAGTTGATGTTAAGGAATCTGCGCGTGCTTTTACCGGTTGGATGTATGATAAAGATGGTGCATTTGAATTTAAAGATAGACTACATGATGAAGGAGAAAAGACCTTTTTCGGAAAAACTGGGAGTTTCGATGGAGAATACATTATCGATGCGATCTTGGCCAATCCGAAAACAGCTGAATTCATCAGCAGAAAAGTGTATCAATTTTTTGTAAACGATACGCCTAATGAAATGCATGTTAAGGAGTTGGCAGATCATTTTTACCATTCTAGATACGACATTGAGGAGTTGATGAGGAAAGTGTTTTTAGCCGATTGGTTTCAAAATAATGAGAATGTTGGAAATAAAATTAAATCTCCAGCAGAGTTCATTGTTGGTCTTAGCAGGCAATTTTACGTGACTTATAATAGACCACAGGTTTTGATTCAGTTACAAACTAGTTTAGGGCAGTATTTATTTAATCCGCCAAATGTTGCAGGTTGGCCAGGCGGCCAGAGTTGGATAGATAGCTCATCTTTAATGCTCCGCATGCGAATTCCCTCGCTGGTGTTGGATGATGGACAAATAGATTTTAGCGGTAAAGCCGATCCTGAAGATGAAGCGCTTATTGCATTAGGCAAAATCACCAAGCCTAAAATGGCAAAGAGCTACATTAACGCATCTGCCGATTGGCCAGAATTTTTAAAAACACTGCCAGATAACATCAGTCCTGGAAAATTAGCCTCGTTTTTATTGCAGCCGCCTTTAAGCGATAAATTGAAATCCATGGTGGTCAACAATAAGAGTTTAAAAAGTACCGTAGTGGAAATTACGAGTACACCAGAATATCAACTTTGCTAAGTTAAAGCGATGAACAGAAGAAATTTTTTAAGAAATAGTGGGTTTGTTGCTGCAGGAACTTTTTTTGTACCTGCTTTTTTGAAACCTTTAGAAGCCATGGCTTTAAATCAAATCGGTTTGTATAAAAACTTGGTTGTGATACAACTTTCGGGTGGTAACGATGGCCTAAATACGGTTGTTCCTTATGGCAACGATATTTATTACCAAAAGCGAAATTCAATTGCCATCCCTCAAAACGACATATTAAAGCTTAATGACATGCAAGGGCTGAATCCGAACATGGCTGCTTTGCGAGAAATTTACGACAATGGATGGATGACTGTAATTAACGATGTAGGTTACCCAAATCCAGATCGATCACACTTTAGATCTATGGACATTTGGCAAACCGCTAGCGATAGCAATCAGTTTTTAACAACCGGTTGGATTGGAAGATATTTAGACAGCGATTGCCAAACCTGTAAATTTCCTTACACTGCTATTGAAGTTGATGATACGCTTTCTCTGGCCATGAAGGGTGAAGGGAAAAAAGGTATCGCGCTAAAAGATCCCGCTGCACTCTATAGAAATACCAACAACCCATTTTTTAAAAACATGGTGCAGCATGATAAAGAGCATCTTTCTGAGGATAATTTGGGATACCTCTACAAAACGATGATCGAGACTTCCTCATCGGCCAATTATATAGAGGAGACTTCAAAAACATATCAATCGAAAGCAGCATATCCAAATACTAATTTTGCAAAGCAGCTAAATACGGTTTCTAAATTTATTTCATCGGGATTAAAAACTAAGGTTTATTACGTTTCGCTCAGCGGATTTGATACGCATGTAAATCAATTGGGGCAACAAGGACATGTGTTGAAACAATACAGCGATGGTGTGGCCGCTTTTCTAAAAGATTTAAAGCAAAACAACAAATTAGACGATACCTTGGTGATTACTTTTTCTGAATTTGGCCGTCGTGTAGAGCAAAATGCAAGTAATGGAACTGATCATGGTACCGCAAACAATATGTTTGTTTATGGCGGTCAATTAAAAAAAGCAGGAATCTTTAATGCCGCCCCTAATTTGAGCGATTTAGACACAGGAGATTTAAAATATCAATTGGATTTTAGGCAGGTTTATGGAACGATTTTAAGTAAATGGCTAGATGTAGATAACGCAAGCATCTTGAACAAGAAGTTTAGTTCGCTTGATTTTATTTAGACGCATTTTTTTGAAAAGCAGGGTTCTATGCTCGATTAATGTTGGTCGCGCTGTCCGTTAAAGCCCTCGTTCCTCGGGGCTATCACTTCCATCACGTTTAGGTACGCGGGCAGGTAAAAAGAAACTTCGGTTACGTGGCGTAAAACGTTCCGTGTTGGTTAGGGAAGCAGAATCACATGCATGAGCGTTTAACGGTCGGCTTGGGCTCAAAGTGCTGTTTTTCTTTGCGTTAACGATGGAAATGGCATCCTTCTCTCGGCCAATTAAGCCGAGAGAAGATATAATGGACAGCGTGTAAAAACGCCCAAAAGATTATCGAACAATACATTCTGGTAACGAAAAAAAAGTCTGATCAAAATTAGATTTTTTGCTGTGCCTTTAACGCTAGGTATTTGTTTATTACGTTTATGGTTAGCGCCTGCGGCGGAGTAAGTATAGATAAAATTCCTTGTTGATTAAGCTCCTTTACCATCAGCTTTTTCTCGTAAATAAATTTCTCGGCAATGGTTTGGTGATAAATTCCCTCTACATCTTCGGCATGGTTGCTACTCAAACTTTTCAATTCGGTGTTTTCAAAGAAAACAACAACCAATAAATGATATCGAGAAATACGTTTAAGATTAGGCATTTGGCGTTGCAGTGCAGAAAGACTTTCGAAATTGGTAAAAAATATGACCAAACTACGCTGTTTAATTATGCTTCGCACAGCGAGATAAAGTGCTTCTAAATTGCTTTCCAAATATCTGGTTTTTTCTTTATATAGAATATTCAAAATAGTTCCAAGTTGAGAAGCTTTTTTCTCTGCGGGCAGTACGGTGCCAAGTTTATCTGAAATGGTAATTAAACCTGCTTTATCTTGTTTCAGCATAGCAACTTTAGCCAACGCAACGGTAGCGTTTATGGCATAATCTAGCAAACTCAACCCTTCAAATGGCATACGCATTACCCTGGATTTGTCTATTACACAATAAATATTTTGAGATCTTTCATCGGTAAAATTGTTCACCATTAACTCGTTCTTCCGCGCAGTTGCTTTCCAATTAATGGTTCTAATGTCATCGCCGCCAACGTAGTTTTTTATTTGATCAAACTCGTTGCTTTGCCCAATTTTACGAATTTTTTTAATCCCAAAAGCTTGTAAATGTTGCGAAATAGCCATCAGTTCATACTGCCCAAGATTAATGAAAGAAGGAAAAGAGGGAAGAATGGTTTGCGCATTAAAATTGTACCTGCGCGCCAATAAGCCAATCGGCGACTGGACAAACACCCTTATAAAGCCAAAATCATATTCTCCCCGTTTCGTTGGTCGAAGTGAGTAGTGGATCGACTTTGTCTCGTTTGTTTTCAGCGCAAGTAAAAAGGTTTTATCGCGCAGCTGAAACTGATGTGGAACTTCGTCTATAACTTTAACAGTTACCGCAAAAACGTAATCATTTTTTACTTCGATGCTAATTTGGTTTTTATCGCCGTTACTTAATCTTTTTGGGCAAAGCCGATGCGCGTAAATACCGTTTTTTTTACGGTATAGAATAAAAATATCGGCAAAAAAAGCCAAAAGTAGCGCACCAAAAGCAATTGTCGGAATGTCTGCTAGCCAAACAAAGAAAAATTTCAAAAGAAATAGCACTACACAAAGTCCTAATGCCATAAACAAACGGCTGTTTAGAAATAAATTCGTATAAAAAAGGCTAAAGATTTTCTTCAAATTGAATGATGTTGATTTTTAAAATAGGCACTAAGAGTTGCGCTGACTATCTTGGCACCTCTATCTTTTTAATAATTTGTTGAATGATATCGGTAGTTGTTAAACCTTCCATTTCTTTTTCTGGCGACATTAAAATTCTGTGTTCGAGTACCGGTAAAGCCACGGTAATAATATCGTCTGGTGTGATAAAGTCTCTGTTTTGCATCGCTGCCAATGCTTTTGCGCTATGGACAATGGCAAGCGACGCACGCGGGGATGCTCCGAGGTACAGGGAAGAATTGTTTCTGGTTTCGCTTACAATTTTCGCAATAAAATCTAAAAGGTTAGGTTCTACATGGAGGTTTCTAATTACTTTTCTGGCAGCCAAAATTTGATCGATGGAAAGTATCGGCTCTACGTTGTTTAATAAATCTTTATTAATTAAGGCGTGCTGTGCAGTAAGAATCGCTTTTTCTTCCTCCAATGATGGATATTTAACCTCAATTTTAAACAAAAAACGATCTAGTTGTGCCTCTGGTAATCTATAGGTGCCTTCTTGCTCAATCGGATTTTGAGTGGCTAAAACCATAAAAGGTTCGTCCATTTGATACGTTTTTCCGTCTATGGTAATTTGGCGTTCTTCCATCACCTCAAACAAAGCCGATTGTGTTTTGGCCGGCGCCCGATTTATTTCATCAACCAAAATAATATTCCCGAAGATGGGACCTTTTCTAAATTCGAAATCTCCAATTTTGGTGTTAAAGATGGGTGTTCCCAATACGTCAGAAGGCATTAGATCTGGCGTAAACTGAACTCTAGAAAATTTTGCTTTTATAGCCTTTGCAAGAAGTTTTGCACTTAGCGTTTTTGCTACGCCTGGCACACCTTCTATTAAAATATGGCCGTCTGCGAGCAGCCCAATAATTAAAAAATCTATTACTTGTTTCTGACCAACTATGATTTTGCCCAAAACCGCCCTAATGTTATTAACCGCATCGGTTAACGCGCTTAGGTCGGTGCGTGGGTTAAATTGCTCTTGTTCCATAGGTTTGAGTGTTTTTATAAAAGTTTTCTATGCTTTGGTTTAAATCGATAAGTGCATGATCGCTTAAGCTTTCTGCCTGAGGTATTTCTCTAAGTAATTTTGTAAGGTAGGTGGCCTGCACTTGGTGAATTCCGGTTTTTTGAACCAATAACTCAGAAAATTCCCTATCAATTTTGATGGTTTGTAAAAAATATCTGCTGCGGAGGTAAGCTAAAAAATAAGTTATTTTTTTCTGCGCAATGTCTTGATTGTTTCTATTTTGATAATAAACACTACCCACAACCTGCACAAATTCTAGGCTAGCGTTGCTAAAAGACTCTTGCAGTGGAATGATGCGTTGCCTCCTTTTTAAATTGTACAACACAAAAAGTAGCAAGCTAAAAATAGATAGATAGTACGCATATTTTAAGGAAGGATTTTTAAAAAAGACCGTGAAAAGATCAGTTTCTTCCGTTTGTATTTTAGTAAAAAAACCGTCGTAAATAATTCTTTTATTTTCAGCTAAATAACTTAATGATTTTGACGCATATTCCGGACCATACTTATCTAAAAAATTTACATTGCTGTAAAAGCCCGGATCTGCCATTAAAAAGATATTTCCTTTTCCTAATTTATACTTTATAAAGTTTGCTTTTCCGCCTGCAGCTATTCCTAAAACTGTTGCTTTTGTGCTGTCTATTTTTAAAAAATAGTTATCTCCAACTCCCTTGTCAAACCCATAATCGGCGGTGCTTTTAAGCAAAGGATTTACAAAATTTACCGGTGTAGGGTTTTGGCTAAAACTGCTTCCAACTTTAATGTTAAACTGCTTAGAAAGGATTTCGCCGAAACTGTAACTCGCAATAAAAACATCGTTTCCCTGGGATATAAAGGTGCTGAGCTTCGCCGAGTCCGCTTTGTCCAATTTAATTTCAGGTGCAATAATCAGGTAAACCGTTTTTTTCTCGTGGTCTGAAAGCGTATTGTAGATGCGCTTATTGCTGTTTATAATGGAGCTGTTTGGGAAAACATCAACCAAGCTGTTGTAAAAGATAAATGTACCGAAAGGAATTTTGTCGGTTTTTACAAAGGTTCGATTCCAATCGGTTGGTGTTGGTTTATTGTATTGCGCAACAAGATATATTAGAATAAAAGCGATTCCCAGAAATAGATAGGTTTTATAGCCTCTCATTTTATCTGCGAAATAAAATGAGAAAATGTTTCGTTGATTGGATCAAATTTAATTTTGTCGACAGGAAAATCTCCATACCAAATGTAATCGAACTGGCGAGTAAGCTGGGTAAATTCAGACTTTAAATTAGGGTCGCTAATTTCCATCAAATAGTTATAGTTGGTTTTTTCTGGTCGCCAGTATATCCTATTGTTGTCGCTTAATTTTTTGAGAGATTGAAGATAGAGTAAGCGAACCGCTAGCCGATATTTTCCATCGGCAATTAAATTAGCTAATTCTGCTTTATAATCTATTTGGTGTATGTTTTCATTGAGTACATCATAAGGTAAAAATGTTTCTTTGGATTTTTTGCTAAACAGTGCTTCTGCTCCAGCTACTTTGTATAGAATAAAAGCAACTAAGGCTATACCAATGCCGATAAAAAAATACTTCGAGATGGGGCTTCTGACGGTTCCGCCTAATAAATTTCCTAATTTTCTCCAAAACCAGATCCAAAATCTATCCCAAAGAGAGCGCTCTGTAGAAATGGTATCATAGTTAAAATCTCGCTGTTGTTTGTAGGAGTTGATTCTAGCTTTGTTAAAGGGCTGAACATTTACGTGACTAGTGTCTAAGCGCAATACACCACGTTGTGCATGGCCTACCTTTTTCTGCGCAATGCCTACTGCCGAAATAAACAGCAATCCGAAAAAAAGAAAGAAGAGATAAGGCCCTCTGCGCATATTAATATTCTTCGTTCGGCGTATTTAGCGGGTCAATGCCGGATCCGAAATTGGAGATGCGCTCCATTAAGCCTGTACTTTCTTTTCGCTCTACCAAACTAAAATAGCATAGCGTAATGGTAACTAGTGGAATGATGGTAAATATTTGGCAAAGTGATTGCAATACGGTGGTGGTCATTGTTAATGCGATCGACATGTGCGGCGAACTTTTTGAGAACAATCCAACCATGCTGAATAAGGTGGTTGGCAGTACAACTGCGCTCATACAGGCGTAAACAATAATCCATATAATAATTAATGTGCCAAAGGTGAGCCAAAAGTTATCTTTTATAATTTTGAAACTTCGGGAAAAGGAGTAGCCAAACTCGCCATTTTCTATCACAATTATGGGAAAAATCATCGCTATAAATGGGAAAAGATAAAATCCTGGGATCAAACAAAACACAAAACCAACAGTCAACAAGAGTATTAAAGGGATAGATCCGCCGAAAATTCTAAAAAAATAGTATTTAAAATATGTCCAAACTTCATCAATACTGGGCGCAACATTCCCCTTTCGTACGTAAATTGCAATGTAAGATAGTATGGAAGTAAGCATACTGACGTACGTAGCCACGGAAAAAATAATGGCTATCAAGTATTCCCAGCTCATCAATGACCTGAGACCCAAAAACGGGTCACGGGCCACTCCTGCACTGCCTGCAGAATTGAATAAGTTCACACTTTTAAACTGTTGCATCAACATTGCCACCATGCTGCCCAACACAAAAATTCCGCAAAAGAGAAAATAGGTTTTTATTAATGGTTTAAAATTTTGCCTTATGAAAGTAAAAGTGTCGTTTATAATCTGGCCGAAATCTCTCGGTTGCTTAAATTCTATGTTCATCTTTTGGGAGTTTAATTAAATGTTGTTTTTTATAAAGTCTGCTTGGATAAATGATGGCATACCAAACTATAAAACTGGCGGAAGCGGTCAAAATAAAAATACTCAGAACCAGTGGCATGTCTGTGTGGCGGGTAACAAAACTTTCGAAAAATGCTGCCACTACAAAAATTGGGATCAATCCCATTACAATCTTTAGTCCATCTTTTGCGCCATTGGCGATCGAAACTGCTCTGGAAAATGTTTTTGGAAACAAAATGCTATTTCCTAGTATCAAACCTGCACCGCCCGCTAAAATGAGTGCAGAAATCTCTAGAGTTCCATGTATCCAAATAACAAGAACAGATTGCCATCCAAGTCCCTTGCTAAAGAAAAAATACTCAAAAGAGCCGAGCATGATTCCATTGCGTACTAGAGAAACAATGGTTCCTAAGGATACTATAATTCCCAAAACGAAGGTATAAAGGGAAACGAATATATTATTAGCGCCGATCTGAATAAACATCAAAATAGGATTTTGATCTTTGTAAACTCCAAAGGGATCTCCTTTGGCAATATTCTGATTGGTCATGTTTACATAACTATCACCCATAATTAGTCTTACAAATCGATCATCGTATTTAGCGGACAAAGCACCCATTAGGCAGGCCAGAAAGAAGAATAGAAATGCGTACAGCAGCTTCTTTCGATGGGTATAAAACACAAGTGGGAGTTCTGTTTTCCAAAAATCTAAAAACCTATTAGTACTTTCTTTTTTGTTTTTATAAACCGATTGATGTAGTGTTGAGGCAAGACCATTTAAATAATCCGTTGTTTTAGAATTTGGATAAAATGTTTTTGCAAAGGCCAAATCGTTGGTTATTTCTATAAATCGATCCGCAAGATCATCAGCGTTCGCATAATCTGCGCGTTCAAGCCGATGCCATTTTTCTGCATTTTGCTTCACAAATAAGGCTTCTCTCATCTAAAAAACGGGGACGTTAATTTTGCCCTCAAATTAGCTTTTTTCGGATGAACAAAAGTGAAAACTGCTTATTTTTTTCGTTTTATACTTTAGAGATATTCTGATCTTATTTTTAAAAATCTATTTTTTGAATAAATTGACTGTTGTGCTTGTTATTTTTTTCGTTTGATTCCCTCCCTTTCGTTTAAAAAAAATTATGTTTGGATTATGGAAACCATTAAAATTAGCACTGCTCAAAATATAGATATAGAATATGAAGTTGCAGGTTTAGGCGAGCGCGTTCTTGCGCGTTTGATAGATCTTGGCGGTTTTTTGGCGCTTTACATTTTATCTATTATTCTTTTTGGGGTTGCCGCCTTCTCCAACTCTTCTATTGGATTTTATGCGGTAATAATTGGTTTTTCGGTGATTTTTATTTTTTATGACCTGGTTTGTGAATTGACTATGAATGGGCAATCTGTAGGGAAAAAGATAATGAAAATTAAGGTGATTAGTTTAACTGGCAGCCAGCCTACGCTTAGCCAATATCTATTAAGGTGGCTGTTTAGGATTATTGACTTCAGCATTATTTTCGGTTTTGGGGTAGTTGCTGTGCTTGCAGTGGCTTTTACGGAAAAACACCAGCGTATTGGAGATATGATCGCGAAAACCATCGTCATTAAAACGAAACCTAGAACAGCGTTTAAAAGCATTGTTTTTAGCGCCTTGACCCCAGATGATTATCATCCGATTTTTCTAGAGTCCATTCATTTGAACGATGCGCAAGTAGCGCTTATACATGAAGTTTTAACAGGGTTTTATAAAACGGGTAATGCCGAACTTATCTATAATATGGCAGAGAAGACAAAAACACATATTTCAGCCACAATGCCGCATGGAATGAACGAGTTACAATTTTTAGAAACCGTTTTAAGGGATTACAACCACCTCACCGCAAAGCTAGGATAAGAAATTCCAGCAGTCGGCCATATTTCGAGTAGGTTTTTCCTTATGTGATAAGAATGAGTCCAACGGAATGTTCTTCCCACAAATCGATCATCTAAATCGGAGCTACGTCTTTTTTAGCATTTTTTAAGGTAATGATTTAAAATGTGACGGGGATAAAATTGGAATTTTACCTAAAGCGAGGCAGTGGAGCGTTCAACTATTGGCTTAATTAAATTGCTTGGTTTAGCACAATTATCAAGATGATCGCGACAAGTACTGTCAAAAATGATATAAGAGAAAAATCTCATCGCGATATGGCCTGCTTTGTAGCAAGCTTAAGCCAAATTCCTGTTGTTTAGTAGCAGCAGCTTTTAATTTCATGTAAATTAATTTTTAGCATGGTAAATTCATTGGCTTAAAATTTTATAAACGTATGAAACCACGATGAAGTTACCAACGATGAGCATAAAAATCTTTAAAAAAACACGATCGTTTTTAACAGGAAATCTAGTTCGATAACCCGCATACAAAAAAAGGAGCATTAACGGAACAGTGGCGGGATACAAGAACCAACTTTGGGAGAAATTTCCTTCAAATAAAGCCACTATAGAGCGCTGAAAGCCACAACCGGGGCAATTTATACCTGTTATAAATTTAAACGGGCAGGGTAATAAATGATTTTGCAGCCAGACAATAAAACTGACCGGGCTGCAAAATCTGTATTTTATCATAGTTGTCTGTCGTTAAACTACAGGTGGATTGGTCGGATCTGTTGGGTCGTACGGCTTGTTGGGGTTGTTAAACGGATTGTTTATGCTGCCCGAACCAAACTGATTGTTTCCACCTAGGTTTGCTTCAGCTGCAGATGGTCCTAAATACCTGGCATCTCCAAAACCTAATACTGGCCAAAAAATGAAAGGAAGTAAACACAATCCAACAGTAAATCCTTCACTTTTACCAAAGCTTTTACTTACTAAATTGTAAGTCCAAACAAGAAAAACGAAATTTACACAAGGAATCAATAGCCAAAGTAACCAGATCATAGGTTTTCCAACAATTTCCAATAACACAATAATGTTGTAAATGGGAATAATTGCTGCCCAGCCAGGCTTTCCGGCCTTCTCAAAGACCTTCCACATCCCAACAATCATAACTATTATCACAGCTAAATAAATTACTGCGCCTATTCCAAGTCCGGCTGCAGCGCCGCTCGATCCATAATCTTCCATAATTTTAATATTTGTTATTTTTAGTTCGAGCTAAAAATAAGACTTTAAAATTACAATCCGAAAGTTTTACTTCAATGCTTTTACAATTTTAGGAGTGATTGCCTCCACCCAAATTGCGTACATTTTACCGCTTGGGTGTAGGCCATCATAAGCGAGGAGCGTAACATCAATTGCTGCTCTTTTAGATTCCGGAGTAATATCAGTAAAGTCTATGTTTGCTGCTAACGTAATTTCCTTTGCAATGGCATTGTAAGTGTCAATCTCTTTGCCGATTTGATCGGGTGACCTACCGCTTTTTTTTCCAAATGGCGTAACTCCCCAGTCGGGTATTGATAAGACAAAAACCCTATTTTTATCGCCATTTGCAAAACTAATTGCCTTGTTTAATAGTATTTTAAATTCTTTTTGGTACACGGAAATGTCTTCATTGCGGTATTGGTTATTTACGCCAATAAGTAAGGTGACAAAACTATAATTACTCGATGGTTTTTCAATAGCGATTGCGGCGAGTAAATCATGAGTGGTCCAACCAGTCGCCGCAATTATTTTCGGCTTTTCGACATCGATATTTTCATTACTCAACAACTTTTTAATCTGATATGGATAGGAATCTTTTTCGGTTACAGATTCTCCAATGGTATAAGAATCGCCGAGTGCTAAATAAGAAAACCCTTTATGGGTAGTCGCCAATTTTGCATCTGTTTGCTGATTCATTTTTTGGGCTTTTGAACAAGAAAAATTTAGAGTTAGTACCAAAATAGCTGTAACAATCTTCATAGTTAAATTACGCAAAATCCACTCAATCAGTTTTAATGTACATGGCTAAAGCAGTTTCATGTTAAATAAAGAAGCAATGTGTTTTTTGACTTTTTCTTTCACCTCTTCCATATCTAGTTCACATTTTAACTCTTTAGCGAGCGAAGTTACGGCCTTATCATCTATGCCACAGGGAACAATATTTTTAAAATAATCTAAATCTACATTTACATTAAACGCAAAGCCATGCATTGTTACCCATCTACTGCAACGAACGCCCATTGCACAAATTTTTCTGGCATTCTCATTATCTGCATCCAGCCAAACGCCGGTAAAACCCGGGTAACGGCCGGCAATGATGCCGTATTCTTTTAAAGTTAAAATAATGGCTTCTTCTAACGTCCGAAGGTAAAGATGTATGTCTGTAAAAAAATTATCAAGGTCTAAAATAGGGTAACCAACTAGTTGCCCTGGGCCATGATAGGTAATGTCGCCGCCTCTATTTATTTTAAAAAAAGTTGCCTGTTTTTCCTTCAGCTCCTGCTCGTTTAATAGCAAATTATCCTCATGGCCGCTTTTGCCAAGCGTATAGACATGTGGATGTTCACAAAAAATTAGATGGTTTGGAGTGGGCAACAGAATTTTATTTTGGCGGTTCTGCGTTTTAATAGCTACTGTTTCGTTTAACAAATCTTCTTGTTTATCCCAAGCTTCTTGAAATGCTATATTACCCCAATCTTTAAAATGTACAATCTGTGCATCCACTGGATGCTTAAATTTAATATCAATCTCTCGGTCCTGTATCATGCCATTAACACATTCTGAGTTTTTAAGTTCTGAACTACATAACCAATCATATATCCATCTGCCGTTTTAAGATAGTTTACCGTAAGCTCTTCTAAACCCGTTGGCAAATTTACCAACGCCCTAACGATGCCTTGGGTTTTCAACTTAAATGGCTGAATGTGTATGTGGTCTTTAAAACTAAGTCCGGCCTTTCCTTGCCATTTAAAAATAGCTTCTTTGGCACACCAGCAAATATAAAGCCCGTCGGTATTATTTCCGATTTGTTTTTGGGCAAGTTCTAGGTCGCTCAAAAACTTATGTTTAATCGTTTTTATTTTGTGCTTTATAAGTTCTACATCTATCCCTACTTCATATTTCTTGCTCAGTAAAACTGCCGCATAATCGTAAGAATGACTTAAGGAGATATGGAAATCGAAGTTTTTCAAATACGGTTTCCCTTGTTCATCAAATCGGCAATCTATGTAGTCGGGTGTATTTAGCATTACCCGTAAAAGCATTCTGGTGCTAAGCCAATGCAATAAACGTTTGCCATTATTAAAAGAAGCAATGAGGTCCAATTCATGCTGTTTTAATTGCAGGCCTGCAAAAAGTTCTTGTTCGCTTTCCTCAATTTTCCAAAGACCTAATTGGGCTTCGTTACCTACATTTTTGTTAAATACGATGGCCATTGTCGGAGACTTAATCTAAAAATTAATAATTTAGACAAAAATAACTATAAAAATGATATTATCAGACAAGGGCATTCTAGAGGAAATAGAAAAAGGGAGCATCATTATCGAACCTTTTAATATAAGTTGCTTGGGCACAAACTCCTACGATGTACACTTGGGCAAATATTTGGCTACCTATCGAAGCAGAGTGCTGGATGCAAAAACACGAAACGAGATAGATCATTTTGAGATTCCGAAAGACGGATATGTGCTCAATCCGGGCACTTTATACTTAGGAGTTACTTTAGAATATACCGAAACCCATAGGCACGTACCTTTTTTAGAAGGAAAAAGCAGCACGGGACGGCTAGGAATTGATATTCATGCCACTGCCGGCAAGGGCGATGTGGGTTTCTGCAACACTTGGACTTTAGAGATTTCGGTTGCGCAACCTGTAAAAGTCTATTATGGCATGCCTATTGGCCAACTTATTTATTTTGCGGTAGATGGCGAAATCGGTACACCATATAACGAAAAAGACAATGCTAAATACAATAACAAAACGACCCGGCCGGTGGAAAGTATGATGTGGAGGAACGAATTTTAGCAACTTTTTGGTTCATTAGTCAACAAATTATAGTAAACTTTAAAATAATTTCGTTTGTGTGCCAAAGATGGTTGACCCCATCAAGATGCAGTACCATTTCTGCAAGCTTAACAGCAACGCTAATTTTATTTGGGTGCGCTAAAACCCTGTCTATTATGTCGTTTATTTGGCTTATAGGTGCCAATTAAAGGATGTTATCTCCATCGTCAGTGATCTGGCGCAGCGTTATCTGGCGTGAGCTAAATATAAAACCCTTTTTTGCTAACAACGCTCAAAAATATTGAGACACAAAGCGCAAGTCTCTTTTTCGGGAGAATGCCAAATTTTTTCTGAAGGCGTATAGTGCTATATACTGTTTACAATACCCGTAATTATTGGGCGCTTTTATCCTTAGTTGAAATCCAGTATTTAGAAAAGCACACAACTTATTTCCAAGTCTAAAACTAAGGCTTATCCCACCACAACGGCTCGCTCAATGCGGTTGCCGCAGGTACATTGGCGCCATTCTTGCTTTTTTCCCCATCTGGATAGGCAACCTTCCTAATAAAATTTTGCAACAGTGCGTTCGCCGGAAGCGTGAAATCTTTGTATTTATAGTCGTGACGTCTTGCATCGTTCCAAGCTTCTGGGCTGAGGTATGTAGCTACATATTTTTCTTGGAAAATCTTATCTAATGTTAATGCAGCGGACGTTTGTATCACTGTAGCACTCGTTAAGTAGGTATTTTTATCGCCTACTGCCACATTTAAAAAATCCATATCGGCGTTGATGCCAATTTTGTAAGCGTCGTATGCACGCTGGGTCGCTCCAGATTTTAGGGCTGCTTCCGCCTCTATAAACTTCATTTCACTATAAGATGCGATAATCAAAGGCGAACTTGGACTGCTCAATTGGCCTGTCAAACTAATGTAGCACTCATCTTTAATGGTGTTGGCTGCCGGACCAACGTTGCCGGCGCCATTTGGTGTTCCTATGTAAATGTTGTTGATCGTCTTATCAGTGTAACTGCTTATTCTAGGATCTACAACGCCAAATGTTTTACCGTTCATGGCATCCACCAATTGCGCCGACAACCATCCACCCAATAATAAACCCGCATTGTCAAAAGCGACCTGATTCCATGGATTTTTTGAAGTGAAAACTGCCATTTTTGCATTGTCTTCGTTCGAAGTAAATCCCTTATCGACGGCGGCCAGTATTGCTGCGGCATTATAACTGGATTTTTTACTGATTTTGTTCAGCCATCTTGCTTTAAGCGTGTACCCTAGTTTCACCCATTTGTCCACCTTGCCGCCATAAATCAAATCATCTGACGCACTTAGCTCAAAGGTCGAGTTTGGTAGATCAAGCGCAGCAATTCCTTCGTCCAAGAGGCTGCCAATGGCTTTATAAAGGCTCTCTTCTGAATCATAAACGGGAGTGAAATTGCCGTTTTGAAATGCTTGAGAATAAGGTCCTTGGCCAAAAACATCGGTAATTAAGGAAAGGTGATAAGCCATTAAGATATCTGCCACGCCGGTATATTGGGTCGCTCCAGTACTTTCTGCTTTCTTTTTCATCTCATTAATATCCGCCATTGCGAAGTAAATGTTATCCCAAGTGCCTGTATAGTCCACTTGGTCGTAAATGTCTGTTGCTGCACCGGCACTAGGATTTGCCAAATACTGCACAAAATAATTTGTGATAGATGCTACCCGATAGCTGTTTAAGCCTGTTTTATTCGTTACCGTAGAAAGCAAACCCTTTAACGGTGGATCTGTTACTTGATTTGGATTTGTATTGAGATCGAAATATTTTTTGCAACCTGAGAATGTGCTCAGCATAAAAATGGTCACAAGCGCGATGATATATTTATTTTTCATGTTTTTTTAAATTAAAATCCAACATTTAAAGTTAGGAGAAAGGTGCGATTGGCAGGGTAAGTAAAGCCACCAAAGCCTACCACATTGCTTCCGCTATTGAAAGAGCTCGTTTCTGGATCGAACCCTTTATAGGAGGTGATGATAAAAACGTTGTTAACTGTTGCTGTTAAACGCGCAGTTTTTAAAAATGCATTTTGCAATAAGTCAGATGGCAGCGAGTAAGACAATCCAGCAGAACGAAGTCTAAACCAAGAGGCATCTTGAATAAAGTTCTCCGAAACTCCGCGATAGGTATTCCTGTAATACCCATCTGTATAATTTACTCCATCTGGTCCTAAACCTTGCCCTAAAAACACAGGTTTTGTATTTGGTGTCCCATCACTTAAAACTCCCGCAAAAACTTTGGTTTGGTCCCTGTCTTCTGTATACTTCGCTATACCAAAAGCAGCAAAGAAATTATCCATTTGGTTGTATTTGTACTGCCCTTGACGGGTATCAAATAGTAAATTCAGCGAAAAATATTTATACCTAAAATTTGAATTTAGGCCGCCAATCCATTTTGGGGTAGAATTGGCAATTAACACACCTGAAGTCTTAGTTGGAAATCCGTTGGCGCCTATCACAATTGGTGCTGTGGCGTCAGTTGCGTATGTTGGACCGGTTTGTCCGTCTGTATAATATCTGGTGTAAGCGGTGCCGAATAAATCTCCATACGCATGACCCGGAATGATTTTAGAGGATACCGTAGATCCGGAGTAACCTGATTGGCTAGCAATAACGATTTCTGTTAAGCCCTCGTTAAGAGATATAACTTTGTTTCTGTTGGCCGAAAAATTTAGACTTAAATCCCAACTAAAGTTTTTTGACGAGACAGGTGTGGCGTTCAAAGTTAATTCTATGCCCTTATTCCGCATGCTTCCGGCATTTACAGAAGCTTTAACATATCCGGTAGTGCTAGAAATATTTGCCTGTAAAATTTGATCTTTCGATAAAGAGTAATAATACGTAGCACTTAAACTAAGTCTACTTTTTAAAAATTGTAAATCAAAGCCACCTTCGTAAGTTTCTGTAAACTCAGGTTTCAAATTCGGATTTCCTAGCAGCGCGCCTTTCGTAAATCCGGTGTAACCTGCGGGCAGTGCGGTATAAAAAGCAAATCCATTAGCAGTAGAATATGCCAACGCATCTTTGCCGACTTTTGCGTAAGAAAATCGAGCTTTTCCATAACTTATATAACTTGGAAGTTTAAACTGGTCAGAAAAAACGTAAGATAAACTAGCCGAAGGGTAGAAAAACGAGTTATTATTTAAGTTTAAGGTAGAGGTGATATCATTTCTTCCGGTTAAATTTAGATAGAGGTATTTGTTAAAATCTATCGTTAAGTCGCCAAAGAAGCCCATTAAATGTTTCTCAACTAAACTACTGGTAGAACTTATTCTTTTGGCATTGCTTAGCGCAAAATTATCATAGATGCTAAGTGTGTCTCCTTCTACAGACAGATTTTTAGTTCTCTCATCAGTAAGATCTTGCCCTACTCTAAGATTTAAAGAAAATTTGTCGGTTAATTTTGTACTTGCCGTGGCTATAAATGTGGAAGTAATAATTCTGCTCCGCGTGCTGTACGCGTTGGTGAATCCTGCTCCGTTATCCTCATAAACAATTTCGTTTGCTACGCCCTTAGGTCCAGGTGCAGTTCTAGTACGGGAGTCATTATAGGTGTCGACGCCAGCTCTATAAGAGAAATTGAGCCATTTTAGTGGTTGGTATTCAAAATGAGCACTTCCAATTAGGCGGTTCACATCGTCTACAAATCGATTGGAAAAAGCACCATAGATAGGGTTGTTATTGCCATATGTTTTCATCGTTCCGTCTGGTTTGATGTAATTATTTACATCCCAGCGGGGCGACCAGTAGCTCAAACTTTCATTATACCTATCGGCATTATACCGTCTGCCGCCCGAATTGATGAAATTCATAGAGAAATCTGCTTTTACTTTTTCGCTTATTTTAGCTTGCGCGCTCAGTTTTGCTGAGAGGTTTTTGTAATCGGTGAATGGGATTGTTCCGTTTTCTTTAAATTGAGAAAAGGAGCTGTTATACAGCAACTTATCGGTTCCTCCAGAAAGAGACAAGGTGTTTCTGTATTGATATCCCTGATGATAGGCATCTTTAAATTGATTGTACAGTTCATCTGGATGGGTCGGATCCAACTTTTTTGCTTCGGCTACGGTTGGTCCCCAAGATGGCCAAAAACTTGTTGAGTCATACACTCCACTATATCCCTGTGTATATTTGTTTTGGACTTCGGGAAATTTATTTACGCTTTCTATTCCCGCTGAAGATGAAAAATTTACCCTCATCTGCCCGGCTTTACCAGATTTAGTTGTGATAACCACCACACCATTAGATCCGCGCAAACCATAAAGGGCGGTTGCAGCGCCACCCTTTAGCACATTTACGCTCTCTATGTCATCAGGGTTTATGTCTGCTGCACGATTGGATACGCCCCTCAACTCTGCCTGATCGCCCAGTGTAGATGTAGAATTATCTATTACAACACCGTCAATAACAAAAAGCGGTCCGTTGTCTCTACTAGGATCTAAAGAATTTACTCCTCTAATTTGAATACTAGCCCCCTGTCCAGGTGCGCCACCTCCACTGCTTATGGTTACCCCAGAAACCTTGCCTTGTAGAGCATTGATAACGTTGGTTTGCTTGTTCTCATTAAGGTCTTTAGAAGTAATGGTTTGGGCGGAGTAACCTAATTCTTTTGCATTGCGTTTAATTCCAAAAGCACCCGTTACCATAACCTCATTTAAATTATTTTCGCTCGGGTCTAGCGCTATATTGATGGTTGTTTTGCTTCCAACGGTTGCCTGCTGCATAACATATCCCAAAAATTTAAATTCAAGAACCGGATTGTCTCCAGTTACGGTTATTTTATAGCTGCCATCGGCATTCGAAACGGTTCCATTTTTTGTGTTTTTTTGTAAGATGCTTGCGCCAGGGATGGAAGAACCGTCAGAACTGGAGGTTACTTTACCAGTAATTACCTTTTGTGCAAAGGCAAAGTTGGTAATGAGTAGCAAACAGAAAAAAATGAGTAGTTTTCTTTTCATAAAATTAGGTTTAAGGTTGGGAATATTTAAAAAGGCAAAAATAACGTCAGTAAACGCCGCTTTATTCTAGCATATAAACTAAAGTACAAAATTATTTTTTCATTTTGATGACTAAATCGTGAAATAGAAGGCAAATTGCTAATTTAATTTGATAAGACGATGGTTTCTATGGTCACGAAAATGATTTGGAAAGTCGTTCGCATACTCCAAAATTTTATGTAATAAATTGAGAACGCAATAGAGATGTTACAATTAAAATTAATTTTTAGCGCCCGTTTAAACATTCCTTAAACAATGTTTTGTAAATTAACACGGTTTAAATCTTATCCCTTTTTTATGAAAAATAAATTAATGCTTTTTCTCGGACTCTTTGTGCTATTAACCGGCGTAATTGCCTTCAAGATAGACGATGATCCCTTTGCTGCCATTCTTAAAAAGTTAGAAGATTATTCGTCGAAATATCCACAAGAGAAAGTTTATCTGCAACTGGATAAGCCTTATTATGCAGTTGGCGACGACATTTGGTTTAAAGGATATGTGCTAAATACCAAAAGCCAAGCGCCATCTACAATAAGCAGCATTTTATATGTGGAGTTGATCAGCGAAAAAGATTCAATTACAACTAAACTAAAGTTACCGCTGGGAGGAGGAATAACTTGGGGAGATTTTAAATTACCAGATTCTTTAAAAGAGGGTAATTATCGCGTCCGAGCCTATACCAATTACATGCGTAATTTTGGTAGTGATTTCTTTTTTGATAAAACTATAAAAATAGGAAATAGTTGGACGAATAAGGTGTTTACCAGAACCGATTACAGCTATATAACCGTGGATGGAATAGAAAAAACGAAAGCGAAAATTCATTTTGAAGATAAAAATGGCCTGCCATATGTCCAAAATGAAGTGAGTTATCAAGTAGACCTAGATTATAGAAATGTTAATAAGGGAAAGGGAAAAACAGATGGGAACGGCGACATTAACATCGATTTTATGCGTGGCCAAGCGTCAGCTACTAGCAATGGTAAAATTACGGCAACGTTAAAACTCCCTAGTAAAGATGAGGTAATTAAAATAATCCCGATTACCGCTGCTTCTAGCCAAGTCGACGTACAGTTTATGCCCGAAGGAGGAACCTTCTTAGAGGGTATTCCTACAAAAATTGCGATAAAAGCCTTAAACTCAATCGGCAGGGGAGAGGCAGTGACCGGACAAGTTACAGATGGTAGTGGGCAAGTTGTGACTGGCTTCGAGACAGACAGCTTAGGTATGGGAAGTTTCGTCCTAACCTCAATTCCCGATTTGGTGTATACAACAAAAATTAAATTCAAGGATGGATCTGCCAAAGAATTTAAGTTGCCGTTAACGCAAAAAAGCGGGTACGCGTTAAAAATAAATGCCGCTGATAGCAACAACCTCTATCTTAAAGTGTTTGCCACAGCCGATAAGGTTTCTGGTGAGGAATTAAAGATCGTTGCCCAACAAGCAGGAAATTTGCTTTATGTTTCAAAGGCCAAAATGGATAAACAAGTATTATCGGCTACTATACCGAAATCGAAACTGCTCTCTGGGATTGTTCAGTTTACCTTATTTTCTGCAACTGATGAGCCAATTGCAGAACGGTTAGTTTTTATAAAAAGTCCTGAAAGACTCTTAGATTTCGAATTAAATACCAATGAAATCTCAAAAACTCTGACGGGAAAATCTACCTTCAAGTTTACGGCGAAAAATGATCAAAAACCCATTATTGGGAGTTTTTCAGTCTCTGTGACAAACTCGAGCAAAGTGGCGCCAGATGTTAATAACGAAAGTAATATTTTGTCGACGATGTTGCTTACTTCAGATCTGGCAGGATATGTAGAAAACCCTAATTATTATTTCTTAAAAAACGACGAAAAAACGAATGAAGATCTCGATAATTTAATGCTAACACAGGGATATAGAAGGTTTACCTGGATAAACGTGCTGAGTAACGTCCAACCCATAATGGCATTTAAGCCGGAAACATCTCTAACCATTAGCGGAACAGTTACAAAAGGTAAAAAACCGGTAGTTGGTGGCCACGTACTGCTGCTCTCCACTAAAGGCACACAATTTATTTTAGACACCGTTACCAATGCGGAAGGAAAATTTGTATTTGACAATTTGGCATATATAGATAGCACAAAATTTGTGGTGCAGGCGAGAACTGCAACCGATAGAAAATTTGTGGAAATAGAAGTAGACCCAGCACCAAACCAAATTGTGACAAAAAACAAGAATAGTGCAGATATTGAGGTAAATGTGAATGACGTATTGATGAAGTACATCAAAAGCAACGACCGATACTTAAATGAAATGGTTCGACTTGGTCTTGTTGACAGAACAATACAATTAGGTGAAGTGACCATTGTCCAGAAAAAAAACGTTGCAAAGAATTCTTCTAATTTAAACGGTGCAGGAAATGCGGATTTTGTCCTTGGTGCAGATCAACTAGGCAATTGTCCATCGCTTATCATGTGTCTACAAGGACGCCTGCCTGGCGTTATTTTTAGAGGAAATATTCCTTATACTACTCGCAGTCCAAATACTCCTATGCAAATACGCGTTGATGGAATAGAAAGTGACGCCGATTTTTTAGATGGCATTTCGCCAAGCGATGTTGAATCAATTGAAGTTCTAAAAAGCATCTCATACACATCTATTTATGGCGGCAGTGGATCTGGCGGGGTTTTATTAATCACTACCAAAAGGGGGGGTGGTGGAAGTTATAGTAGGTATGCACCAGGCGTTGTGTCGGTAAGCCCCAAGGGTTTTTATGTTGCAAGGGAATTTTATGCTCCGAAATACGACGATCCTGCAAAAAGTCCCAGGGCAGATTTGCGTTCAACTATTTACTGGAACCCACAGGTAGTTGCCATGGGTGATAAAGGTGCTAGTTTTGATTTCTACAATGCTAGTGAAGCTGGAACTTACAGGGTTATTATAGAGGGGATAGATGCTATTGGACATTTAGGACGAAAAGTTTACACATATAACGTACAATAGAAGAATGGAATTTATACAGGTAAACGTAAAAAACCATATCGCAACAATTACATTAAGCAGAGGTAAAGCTAGCGCCTTAAATCACGCTATGATCGTCGAATTAGACGATATGTTTAAAAATATAGCAAATGACAATTCAATCGCAGGTGTTATTTTGACTGGTAATGCGCCTTTTTTTTCTGCTGGTCTTGATTTAGTTGAGCTTTACGAATATAATGAGGAGCAGGTAAAAAACTTTTGGGTTATTTTCTTGCAATTCGCTACCAATTTAGTTAGTTTTAAGAAACCTCTAATAGCTGCCATCAGTGGGCATGCACCCGCAGGTGGCTGCGTAATGGCTTTGGCAGCAGATTACCGAATAATGGCTGATGGACCCTTTGTTATTGGATTAAATGAAGTTCCTGTAGGGATTATCGTTCCGAACAATATTTTTAAGCTTTATGCTTTTTGGTTGGGTAATGCTCAAGCTGCACGGAGTTTGCTTCAAGGTGCTTTATACAACCCGCCAGAAGCATTGGCTATTGGATTAATAGATGAACTTGTAAATGGAGACAGTTTGTTAACTCTTGCAGATAGAAAAATGAAGAAATTCGTGGAGTTAGAAAGCAATACTTGGCAACAGAGCAAGCTCAACATTAGAAAAGATTTAATAGAATCGTTTAAAGAAACTCAGTCAGATTTTTTAAATCAAATGACTGCCCAATGGTGGGCGCCAGCTACGAGAGTACTTTTAAAAACAATTATTGATAATCTAAAGCGGAAGTAATTTCGAAAAGGCTAATTTCGAAAGCAATGATTTAATTAAATTTTTCTAATCCAATTATCATGTTAAACTTTAGTCAGCCCATGCTTCGAGATGATGCATTAAAAGGGAAAACAATTGTGATAACCGGTGGAGGCACTGGTTTAGGAAAAGCAATGGGCGTTTATTTTTTAAAACTGGGCGCCAATTTAGTTATCACCAGTAGAAAACTGGATGTTTTAAAAAAAACCGCGGGCGAGATGGAGGAAAAAACAGGAGGAAGTGTGCTTGCTCTTATGTGTGATGTCCGAGATCCAATTCAGGTAGATCAGTTGCTTGCTAAAACACTAGAAAGATTTAAGAAAGTAGATGTATTATTAAATAATGCGGCCGGTAATTTTATCTCCCCGACAGAGCGATTGTCTGCAAATGCTTTTTCTACCATTATAGATATTGTACTGAAAGGGACTGTAAATTGTACATTAGCTTTCGGCAAACACTGGATAAAAGAAAAACAGCGCGCAACTGTTTTAAATATAGTTACTACCTATGCTTTTACAGGGTCTGCGTTTGTGGTGCCCTCAGCATGTGCAAAGGGTGGTGTTCTGGCTCTTACTCGCTCGTTGGCGGTAGAGTGGGGAAAATATCAAATCAGAACGAATGCCATTGCGCCTGGGCCATTTCCAACCAAAGGTGCATGGGAACGGTTGCTCCCTGGAGATTTGGCGAAGAAATTTGATTTCAAAAACCGTGTGCCATTAAAACGAGTGGGCGAGCATCAAGAATTGGCAAATTTGGCCGCTTTCTTGGTAAGTGATTTTTCTAGCTACATTAACGGCGAAGTAATTACAATCGATGGCGGCGAGTGGTTACAAGGTGCTGGTCAGATGAATGGTTTAGAAGCCATCCCGCCAGAAATGTGGGATACATTAGAGCAAATGACCAGAAGCGCAACGTAACTTCTTTTAATAAACTTTCATTTAAAATCTCTGAGCAAATTCTAAGAATAGTTGAGTCTGCTGTTTTACTCCGTCGATTGTAAATATTAAATTCGAAAGCGGTCTCTTCCTCAAAACCGTTATATTTGCGCTATGAACATCTTAATTTTAGGATCTGGAGGAAGAGAGAGTGCTTTTGCCTGGAAAATTAGTCAGTCTTCGCATTGCGATAAGCTAATAATTGCACCAGGCAATGGAGGCACAGGCACCTATGGAACTAACATTAGTATCGGGATAAATGATTTTGATGCCGTACGTAAACTCGTACTTGCCGAAAATGTTGGTTTAGTGGTTGTAGGCCCAGAGGAACCTTTGGTAAATGGGATTCACGATTTTTTTCTTTCTGATAAAGCTATCGCACACATTCCAGTTATTGGACCAAAGAAAGAAGGAGCTATATTAGAAGGAAGCAAAGATTTTTCTAAACAATTTATGGAGCGTCACGGTATTCCTGCGGCGGCCTCTAAATCCTTTAGTGTTGCCGAGCTTGAAAATGGTCTTGCTTATTTATCTTCTCACCCCTTGCCAATCGTATTAAAAGCGGATGGTCTAGCGGCGGGGAAAGGGGTTGTTATCTGCAATGACGTCGATTCAGCTCAAGAAGAGTTGAAATTAATGCTTGGCGGGAAATTCGGCGCTGCGGGCGCTACTGTAGTTATTGAACAGTTTTTAGACGGGATAGAACTTTCTGTGTTTATTTTAACCGACGGGGAAAATTATGTAATACTGCCGGAAGCGAAGGATTATAAGAAAATTGGCTTGGCAGATACTGGCCCGAATACTGGGGGAATGGGTTCTGTGTCACCGGTTAACTTTGCAAATGCCAATTTCTTGGCGAAGATTGAAGAAAGAATAATAAAACCGACTATAAATGGTTTAAAAAAAGAAGCGATAGATTACACGGGTTTTATATTTTTCGGGTTGATTAAAGTTGGTGATGAGCCTTTTTTAATTGAATATAACGCTCGTATGGGAGATCCTGAGACAGAAAGCGTTATTCCTCGCATAGAAAGTGATCTTGTCGAGCTTTTTCTAAGTGCGGCAAATAAAGACCTAAAGAATTTTAAATTAAAGGTTAGTGAAAAGACTGCCGCTACTGTAATGATTGTGGCAGGGGGCTATCCCGGCCCTTACCAAAATGGCAAAGTGATTTCTGGGATAGAAAATCTTCGTCATTCCTATGCCTTTCATGCAGGTACGTTAATAGATAATGATGTCGTAAAAAGTAATGGAGGGAGGGTAATAGCCATTACCAGTTTACAAAAAGACTTGTTTTCCGCCTTACAAGCTGCTACTGCAGATGCAGGCCGAATTTATTTTGACGGTAAATTTTTTAGAGAAGACATTGGTTTTGACCTAATTTAAATTCTTTGTAAGAATCTTAGAACAATTAATCCAATAAATAAAATAGGCCTGAGGTGTTAAAACTTCAGGCCTATTTTTTTTATTCTATATTTTCTACTTTGATTTGGAACTGAATATTTCTGCAAGTTTGCTTTCTAACGCTTCGCCTCTCAATCCTTTTCCAATAATTTTACCAGTTGGATCAATTAAAAAATTAGCTGGGATGGAGCGTATGCCATACATTACGGCAACATCATTGCTCCAAAATTTAAGATCAGATACTTGTGTCCAGTCCAATTTGTCATCAGCAATTGCTTTAACCCATGCTTCTTTTTTACCAGGCTGGTCTAATGATACGCCTAATACTGTAAAGCCTTTCGCCTTATACTTGTTATAAGCAATGACCACATTTGGATTTTCTTGCCTACAAGGACCACACCAAGATGCCCAAAAATCTAACAGCACATATTTCCCTTTAAAATCAGCTAAAGAAACCGGTTTTCCATTCACGTCATTTTGCGTAAAATTCATTGCCATAACGCCAACCGCAGTTTTTGATGCTGCATCAAAAGTTTGTGTTAATTTTTTCCCTTCAGTCGTTGCTTTAAGTGTAGGACTTAGCATATTAAAAGCTTTTTGAGCTTCCGTCACTTGATCAGGATCGCTAGCAAGCTGCATTAATGATGCTAAACTAACAAATGAGTTAGGATTGTTTTTAATAAAAGCATAGATGATTGGAGGCAGACCGGCAGACGCAGATTCGTAGCGACTCTGGATGTCTTCCATCGTTTTAGAGTCCTTTTTTAATGAATCAGAAAGATTTGCGTATTCATTATTTAGCGCCTCTAGTTTGGAAGTAATCGGCTTTGAAATGTCTGCAAGTTTTTTATTATCGGCATTTACGGGAGAACCAGATATTAATGCGTTCTTTAAAGAATCGCTAGCTGTAATCTTTAGTTGTCCGGGCTCAACATATAATGGTAAAAAATCTAATACCACACCCTGAGCAGGCCTATTTACATAGGGGTTTGTGTTTAAAAACAAATTTCCTCTCACAGGCTTTTCTAAAGTTCCTTTAAACATAAAGGCGCCGTTGTTTACCATAGCGCTATCGGTTACATTGTTGCCGTCTGCGTTGTATATCAAGTATACTTTATCACCTGTTTTGAGATTTTTAACATTCCCATCAACGGTATATGGTTTTTGCGCCAAGGCTGCAAGCGGCAACAACGCCATTGCAGAAATTAGTAATTTTTTCATCCGGTTTTGAATAATTATTTAATCAAATATAAAAATAGTTAGCTTTTAAACGATGATAGCTAAGTAAAATTATGTTAGCTTCTGGTAGGTGCGCCACCATAAATCTGGCATTTCGCCATTGATCGCTTGTTGATAATCGTCGTATCTGCAAGGTATTAAGTGGTAACGTTCGTTCTTTGTTGGTCCTGGAGGATAGGGAACTTGCATCCACCACCTGTCAGATTTTTTACTCTTTACAAAAACCATCTCGCCAGCTGCGTCTTTTAAACTTGTACGGTAAATGATAAATTGCGATTTTGGAGTGAGTGGGAAATCTCTTTTTCTAGCATAAAATCCATCAACAAAGTACCAAACCATTTGGGCCAGCAAAAGTGCTGTTTGCCCGTTACTATCGTAGGCCGGATTAAATTCGTAAAAGCCAATAGAAGTAAGTTTATCGTTAATACCGGCATAACGTGCAATTCTACAGGCTTTTTCTCCGTCGAAGCCATTTGGTGTCGTGTTTGCATTTGCTGCGGCATCTGCAGATCTAATTGCACCCATATCAAAGCTTACCAGGTTTGCATTTCTAATAATGGGCTCTGCCAAAGCAATGTTTTGGGAAAAATCACCCAATCGGTGTGCATCAAAATATAATTTTTCCATCACCGACAAGCTTTCTTGATTCACAAAATAGGTTTGATATCCAATGTTGCTGAAATTGAAGAGATAATTTGGCTGGTGAAGAAAAATCTTATTGAGATAAGAATTAGAACATGTAACTATGCCATCTTCATCGTCTTCATTCATGTCGAATTGATTGTCCACTACCACCAAATCTACTTTTTGTTCAAGTCCTTCATAACCTAAATATTGGGCATAAGTTAGGTCTTGACCGCCGCCAATAATTACCGGAATGATATTGTTTTTTACCAGTTCGGCTACAATTGTTTTTACTGCTACATAGGTGTCGGCCACGGTATCACCTGCTTTTATGTTTCCTAAATCTGCAATTTTACTGTCAAAAGCCCCCTCGTTTAAAAGATAGAATTGTGCTCTAAAATAATCTGGTGCAAATGCACAACCCTCGTTGTTTATAGATTTACGCCCATCTTGAACTCCGAATAATGCAATATCGAAAGTTTGTTCGTCTAAATCAGGAAATGTATCAATAAAAATATCTGCTTTGCGCCCCATTTGCGAGGTTAGAAAGCCGCTTTTAGGGGTAAAAGTATTTGGAGGTACGGGTGTAAAAAAATCCTTTAATGACATATTTTCTAAAACTATCGCCTCAAATATCTATTTTTGAGGGCGTATTTTTACATTTCGCAGCAAAAAAATTAACATGATATTGGTTACCGGCGGTACTGGTTTTTTAGGTTCTGAATTAATTAAGCAGCTTACGGAAGCCAATCAGCCTGTTAGAGCAATTAAAAGAACTTCTTCCACCATCCCCAAAATATTACTCAATCAACCGCTTTTAGAGTGGTGCAATGCAGATATTAACGAACCAGCGACTCTTGCAGACGTTTTTGATGACATTACAAAAGTGTACCATTGTGCTGCCTTTGTTTCCTTAAATGCCGCCGACAAAAAAAAGCTTTATCACGTTAACATCGATGGAACTTCAAATGTTGTTAATCTTTGTTACGAGCGCCACTGTAGATTGTTGCATGTAAGTTCTGT
Organism: Pedobacter sp. UYEF25; assembly: GCF_054061655.1. Taxonomy (NCBI): domain Bacteria; kingdom Pseudomonadati; phylum Bacteroidota; class Sphingobacteriia; order Sphingobacteriales; family Sphingobacteriaceae; genus Pedobacter; species Pedobacter sp. UYEF25. The sequence continues at coordinate 89,426 of NZ_JBSSEL010000003.1, forward strand.
AGCAGCACTCGGAGATGCAAAAAAGGATAAAGAAATTAATGAAGCGGATTACTGGGAATACAATTCAAATGCACAAGCATACGCACTTTCCAAATATGAAGGAGAAATGGAAGTTTGGCGCGGCATTACCGAAGGACTTGATGCGGTAATTGTTAACCCATCGATCATTATTGGTGAAAATGCAGGTTTTGAGGGAAGTGGGGCTATTTTTAAATTGATAAAAGGAGGTTTTAAGTTTTATACCGACGGCGCCACGGGTTTGGTTGATGTAAAAGATGTAGCTAAAGCGATGGTGCTGTTGATGGAAAGTAAAATTAAAAGCGAGCGTTTTATCATCTCTTCGGAGAATTACACCTACCAGAATTTATTTGGAGCGATATCAGATGGTTTTGGGCTTGCCCGCCCTAAAACTGAAGCAAAGGCTTGGATGCTTGAGCTTGCTTGGCGCACGCTAAAAGTTCACAGTTTGTTTACAGGAAGGGCTCCGGCAATAACAAGGGAAACTGCAAAAAGCAGCGTAACAAATAGCTATTATTCCAATAGAAAAGTTGTAGAAAAAACCGGTATTCAATTTAAGTCGGTAGCTGAAAGTATTAAAGACATTATAGCTGTATTGGCTAATGCATAAATAAAAGCGTTAATACGATAAGCAATTTTTTGTAAAATATAAAAGTTAAGAAAAACAGAATTTTTGCAATAAAATAGGTTTTTATGAATGTTATTACAGCATTTTCTTGAGGAAAAACTCTTCTAAAGGCAATAAAAAGATATGGTATCCAATAAAACATATGAATGAATTCGAAGTTAGATGGGAATAAAAATTCTGTCACTGGTTTCATAATTCCATAGTTGAAGAGCCAAGTAAATGGTTCGAAAATATTTATCCCGTACGAATACCTAAAAATTGACAATACGGAAAAGGTAATCAGTTGGAATGAAGTAAAATATGCTGTAAATACCAACGCATTAGAAAAATACTTGAATCTCTTCTTAAAAAAAAGATAAATCGCAGTTGCAGAAAAAGGTATTATCAATACAATTAAGGATTTACTATAGACATAACTATTTAGCCAAAACCGCTTGCTAAATTGGTCTTCATTTAATTCAAAATGCTTTAATTTGATAGACGTTAACAGCGATATCTGGTTTACAATCCATTCATCAAAGGGTCTTAACCAATGGAATATATAATAGTTGCTAATTCCTCCAAACTGTTCATCTCCAATATTTGGGGTATAATCTGTCACACCAATTAAATGTGTAATAAAGAAAAACAGGATGTTCGCCAGCAAGAATATCTGCATCGGTTTAGCATATTTAACCCGAATTCCATGCATATTTTGCTCAGCTAAGAACCCAGGTTTTATGAAGATATACTTTGCAGAACGGAGAAATTTATTGTCAAAGTGCGTAAAAACATCAACAGTTTGTTCCATAAATTTCTTGATTGTGTAATCTTCCTCATGAAAAGCTTTCTCTCCACAATTGTGGCAAAATTTCCCTTCGAATTTAGTTTTACAAGATGGACAACTATTAACTTCTTGATTACTATCTTTGCGCATATAGCTACAAATATAGGATTTCACTCTAATATTTTTAGCGCCCTTTTAAGAGTTTTTGATGCAGAAAACAGCATATTACATTATAGATTTCGATAGCACTTTTACCCAAGTTGAGGCACTTGATGAACTTGCCAGAATATCTTTGAAAGATCATCCAGACAGAGAATTGATTTATCAAAAAATAGAGGATTATACCAATTTGGCCATGGAAGGCAGGCTTTCTTTTTCAGAGAGTTTAGTGCAACGCATAAAGCTTTTAGAGGCAGATGAGCAACACCTTAAAAAGCTAATAAAACAGCTGAAAAAGAAGGTCTCTAAATCTTTTTCTAGAAATGCAGCCTTTTTCAAGAAACATGCCGATGATGTACTTATCGTTTCCGGTGGATTTAAGGAGTTTATAATCCCTGTGGTAAGCCAGTTTCACATCAAAAAGAAGAATATTTATGCCAATACTTTTGTAATCGATGCCAATAATCAAATTATAGATTATGATCATGGCAATCCGCTTAGTGAAGAAGGTGGTAAGGTGAAGCTGCTGCAACAGTTGAAATTGAAAGGTGAACTGGTTGGTATTGGCGATGGATATTCTGATTTTCAGCTAAGAGAAAGCGGGGTTGTCGACAAGTTTTATGCTTTTACGGAAAATATCTCGCGCCAAACCATTGTAGACAGAGCAGACCACATTACGCCAAGTTTTGATGAGTTTTTATACGTAAATGATCTTCCACAGTCTATTTCCTATCCTAAAAACCGAATTCTTTGTTTGGTTATTGGGGATGTTGATGGGGCAAGTATCAAACTTTTGAAGGACGACGGTCTGTCCATCAGGCATAAAGAAACCTTCGAAGAGAAATATGTTGGAGATGTTGGCATGATGCTACTTGCCGATGGCGAGAAAGTTTCTAATGAGCAACTTAAAAATGCAAGTAAATTAAAGGCAGTCGGTTATTTGGGCAATAGTAAAGGTCGAATTGATGCATCGCTAGCTACTGAAATGGGCATTGTTTTATTTGATGATTCTAAGGGAAACCCTAGAAATGTAGATTTTATACCCAAAAGAATGGTAAAATTTATGAATTCTGGCGCCACTTATTTAAGTAGCAATTTTCCAAATCTTCAACTTCCGAAAATTGAGAAATCGCATAGGTTGATACACATTCACCAGAATGTTCCAGGAATTATGGCGCAAATAAATACCGCCTTTGCAAAACACGATGTAAATATTGTTGGTCAGTTTTTAATGACAAATGCAAAGATCGGCTATGCCATTACAGACATCAATGCAGAATATGACAAGGCAATTTTTAAATCTTTAAAGAAGATAGAAAATACTATAAAATTTAGGGTGCTTTATTAAAGTATTTTGAAGCAACAGTTGGAAGATGTAAACCAGCTATAGCGTATTTTCGCACTGTAGAGGTGCAAAAAGGAAAGAATTTCAATGCGATCGGTAGCCCCTGTAAATTACAGATCATCTATTATCTACCCAGCCGTTGGTAAGCACGGGTTCTCAAAAAAACTCATTGGCTTTTCAGGATTTTTGATAATTTCGAATAAAGTAAAGCCCCAAGGTTTTAAGAAGTTTTCTAATACTTGGCCATACACTTTATTTTGCCAAACGTCAAAAAGCGGCTTATCGAAAGCACCTCTTAAGGGCATATTTTCTATAAATGTAGTTTCTTTTAAAGACACTATGGTATAATCTGGCAAGCGATTAAATAGATACGCAGAATAATAATACCGAGCTGATAATTCTTCAAACTGCTCGGCAGATAACGCCTTCCCTTCAACATCTTTTAATAGTTCATGGTGAAAAATAGCATTGGTTCCATTGTCTTGTAAGCAGGCAATAATTCCGAAATTTTTAAATTTCATTGAAAAGGTTAAGGTGTTAATTTCATCTCGAAAGCTAAATGGCGTGTTTTTATCTACAAGTTCTACTACGGTGATAGACCAAGGTTTAAAGTTTTCGAAAACTAAGTCGCTATACAGTTTTTGCAGGAAAAATTGATGTGTACCGAATCTTTTAATAAGCGATTGCGACATATTTAAACCGGCCGCGGTTCCCTCCGATTTAATCGCTACGTTCATCTCTGCATAAATAAATCCATACAAAAATTTCCCAATCCAAATAAATAGATCACTTTCGTCTAGCTTGAAAATACCTGCATAACCGACGCTGAACGCTTTCTCAATCTTGCTTTCTAGCGGGATTAGGAACTCATTATTTAGACTCGAGTCTATTGGTAATTCTAACGAGCTATAGCTGCGAATGCTTTCATCTAGTAGTTTTATTTGCTCTTCACCGCTCAATTCTGCATGGTTTAATAACCATTTTGGCAGGAGCGGAATTTGTGTAAGAGAGGTACTTATATCTTTCCCGCTAAGGAAACACTTATTGTAGGAAAAGTCGAAATTTAAAAAAGGATTGTACATTTATTTTAGTATTAATGCAATGTTACCACTATTATTTTTGGAGTGGAGCACCTTAGATCAATTTTAACGTTGCCATTACTTTATACATTTGGGAGTGCAGCAAAGAAAGATTTATTATCTTGGCACATTAAATATTTATCCATGCAAGTTGATTATCGACCTTACGAACTCGAGCTGAAACATCCTTTCTCTATCGCAAAATTCACCAGAACAAGCACTCCGCTACTGCTTTTAAAATTAACTTTAGATGGTGTAGAAGGATTTGGAGAAGCATCAATGGTGCCTTACATGGGTGAAAGCTATGCGAGTGCCACTAAATTCCTGTCAAAAATTGATTGGAAAAAAATAGTGTATCCCTTCGATTTCGAGAAAATTATTGAGATGTTAGATGGGATTGCTGAAGGGCAACCGGCTATAAAAGCTGCGGTCGACATTGCTTTAAACGACATAAATGGCAAGATTTTAAACAGGCCCTGTTTCGAATTTTATGGCGCCGACCCAAAAGAAATGCCAGTTAGCTCTTACACTATTGGGATTGATACGCCTGCAATAATCCGCGAAAAGCTTAAAGATGCTGCGGCTTTTAAAGTGATAAAAGTAAAATTAGGAAGAGACCACGATCGGGAAATTATAGAGACAATTAGGAGTGTAACCAATGTGCCGCTGTTTGTAGATGCAAACCAAGGGTGGGCAGACAAGCAAAAGGCTATAGACCTTATTTATTGGTTGCATGATCAGGGTGTGTTGTTGATCGAACAACCAATGGATAAAATAAATGTGGAGGGTAATGCGTGGCTTACCGAAAGGAGCCCAATTCCGCTATTGGCTGATGAAGCGTTGCAACGTTACAGTGATTTAGAATCTTTACGAGGAATTTATCACGGCATCAATGTTAAATTGATGAAAAGCTGCGGGATGTACGAAGGCCACAAAATCATTTTGAGAGCAAAAGAACTCGGAATGAAAGTGCTTATTGGTTGCATGAGCGAAACAAGCTGCGCAACACTTGCTGCTATTGCTTTGGCTCCGCTTTGCAATTGGGCCGACTTAGATGGCCCATTTTTAACCACTAATAATCCATTTAAAACGCCAGATTTTAAAGACGGAAAGTGGATATTGAAAAACCAGGCCGGACTTGGTTTAGAAGGCGTAAATACTAATCTTTTTCCTTAAACGATTTTTTAATGTCTTTGGAAAGTTGAACTTTTAGATAGATGAAGGCACCGCCAATGCCTACTAGAAACGCTGCTGGGATATATTTACCATTATTATAACACCATACCAATCCCATAATAGAGAGGATAATAAAAATATTATAAACAATATTTATAGCGATTTTTTTACCCATTTGGTTAAAATTAATGCAGAACTTCCACTAATGGAAGCGCTGCAAATATTAGAAAAATTCCGCTGAGGAGGCTTTTTAGATTTAAAATGTTATTCACTAATAAACAGGCATGTCTGGATCATAAGCTTCTTTCCAAGCCACAATTCCTCCCTTAAGGTTGTACAAATTGTCGAAACCAAATTGCTGTTCTAATTGCATAATTGCTGCCGCACTTCTTTTTCCACTCCTACATTGTACAATTACTGGCTTGTCTTTGGCAATTGCATCTGCCTCTATTAATATGCCACCTAAAGGTATATTTTGTCCGTCTAGGTTAGAAACTTCATATTCAAAAGGCTCGCGGACATCTATCAATTGAAAATCTTCTTTATTGTCGATTTTTTGTTTCAATTCTTGTACCGATATTTCTTTCATAAAAAATTAATTTCTACAAATATAGTTTTTTTAAAAGTTTTAGGACAAATGCTAATTTCATGGTAATGCAACAAGATGTCTGCTAAATTATGGGGTTTTAATAAACTCTAAATTTAACTTAATCTCTACGTTTTTTGCCAATGCGGCACCTGTTGGGTCATAGTCGACGTGGTAATCTAGTCGATTGATATTTGTTGTCGCACTAAATCCAGCTTTAACGGTGCCCTTAGCGTCTTTTGCTGTTCCGCCATTTACCACCTTGAAAACCACATCTTTAGTAACATCTTTAATGGTTAGTTTGCCACTGAGCTCGTAATTATCGCCCGCTAGTTTTTTAAATTTTGTGCTTTCGAATTTCATAATTGGGTACTTCTCAGCATCAAAAAAATCTCCAGTTTTGAGGTGTTTGTCGCGCATAGCTACGGTGGTATTTACGCTGTTGACATCGGCAGTAAAATTGATCGCGGCATCAGACAAATTTTCTTTCGCCGCCACCAATGTTCCAGAAAAAGTAGTAAAATTTCCATTTACAAAGGAGATGCCCATATGTTTGATTGAAAAGGCAACAAAGGAGTGCATCGGATCCGTTTTCCATGTCGTTTCCGCAAACGTCGATACTGAAATCGCCGTGAAGATGAGCACTAACATTAATTTTTTCATAATTTCCGTTTTAATATAAGTTAGCCCTTATCTGTTTTGGAGCAGCCGAAAGATAAGAAAGATAATCTATAAACGGTATTGGCTTTATTCGTCATTCCTGAAAGGAATATGTACACTTCATTCCTCCAAAAGACAAGGCAAAATTGACAGATTAGGGCCTGGTCGGATTTAATAGGAATTTTATTTTCTTATTAGGGCTTAATTATTGTTCATTAATTGCTTCTTTCACAGTTCCACATGTCAACATAGACTTTCCGTAGTAAGGATTTTCTATCTTTTTAGTTTCATTTAACCAACTTTCTTTCGCCATTGGGCAGTATTGTACAAAAACGGCATCTTTTCCAAGCTTTAGGTTTTTAAAAATCTTAATCATGGCGTTGGATAATTTCCCGAAAAGTTTTCTTTGCTGTACGATCTCTGCGCTCGCTGCAATTGATAAAGCTGCAGATTTGGCTTCGGCTGATTGTTTAATCCATATACCTTGGCTGCCAGTAGCAAATGCAGCGGGTTTTGCTTGTGAAAGATCTACGGCCAATAGGGTGGCAGTCTTAGCTGCCAGAGCATCATCATCTGCTGCTAGAGCATTTTTTAATTGATAGTAAATATCAAGCACTTTTTTTGTGCTATGCTCTTTCGTTTGGGTAGATCCCGTGTTTATTTGCGTTGTAAATAGAAACGCAATTACAATTGCTATTTTTTTCATTTTTTCAAGTTTATAAAATGTTGTAAAAATTTAATTCTAAGCGTATCAGCCAAGCACTTTTGTCGAACCTATTTTCTAAGTTCCCCGCCGCCTGGAATCGGTAACCTAGGTCTAAAAGTGTTCTACTATTCAAAATTATTTGTGCAGCCGGCGCAATATCTACATAAGATTGCCCACTAGTTGGATCTGTTTTACCTAACAATTCTAAGTAAATATTAAAATTGGGTTGCTTATAATTCTTGTAGACTGTTGGCGCAAGTAGATAGCCGGTAGAAAAGCTGTAATTCAGCATATTGTCTGGTTGCGGTACACCAAAAGTCTGCTTGTTTACCTCTTTGAAAGCATGAGAAAACCCGATTGTAGAAGAGAATGCAACTTTATGTAGCAGTTGGGTAAATATCAATCCACCCTGTAAACCGCTATTATCACCCTGTAAATTTATATCTTTACTAGAGGTTTTACGGTTACTTCCACTAATTCTTCCAAATGCAGCTATTCTAAAATGGGTTTGGACTTTATCGTCGGCGTAAAATCTGTATTTTGCATACAAACTGCCTCCTTCAAACTTATAGCCACCGTCATAATTAGAAAAGAAACCTTGGGTATGTACCATTAAATTTTTGCTGAAACCAAACATGACCTCAGGCGTCATCCTATTTTTAAAATCGTTACCGGGCATGCCCTTGCTGGTAATTCGTACTCCTAAAGAATGAGCTGCCATATTACTAGCCGGCTCGGCAAAAACATACAGTTCTTGCGCAGAAATGGTTGTGCAGCCTACCAAAACGATGGTAGCCCACAATAAGCAAAATTTCCTCACTAAGATGCTGTCAAATGGTATATACGGGTTTTTTTTCCGTTAACTAAGCCCGATCCATCGGCGTATGCGTCCGAAGAAATTTTAGTTAAATTCTTTTTGTAGGTCGATTTGGAGATAAAATCTCTATCTATTACAGAAAGTTTCACTGGGCCATTTAACGTCGTATTCTTCAGGTTTTGGAAGCGATACACGTTGTTTCCAACAATGGCTTGTCCATTGGCATCTACAGCTACCTGATCAAATTGCATCGTTACGTTTAAGGAGCCTACAGAAAATCCGGCTTCGTCTACCTTTTTTAAAATCTGATCGAAATCTACCGGAGCATCTTTTTTAAATTCCAACACAAAAATCCCCTTGTTTAAATCTGGGGTAATGGTGTTGATGGATGAAATGGTTTCTAGTGACTTCTCTGTCGATTGGCTGCACATAGAACACGTCAAGCCGGTAACTAGTAAATCTGCGCTTCTAAGGGTCTGTGCCGAAGCAACTATATTTGTGCCAAGCATAAAAATGCTAGCAAATAAGAATGTTTTCATGAGGTGTATTGTATTTATAAAAATTTGAATCACTTATTGCAGATTTATGCTACAAGCGAATTAATTAAAGGCTTTTCGGAATCTAAAAACCCTAATTTCTAAAAATACAGTTGAAGAGATGAAGCGAAATAATTGCAGAAAGCGGAGGCGCTTTGTTACTCACAAACGTGAAACCTGTTGTTATCACATTTTTTAATATGGCTACAACTGGGGCTCTAACAAATAATACTGCAGCAAAAAATTTTGGCAGATCCGTTTTGGCTTCTAATTGATGGCTATCTTTTACGGTTAAAGAGATTTTACTCGTTTTGCAACAATCGTTTGTTTTTTTTGCAGTCGTCTTTTCTAAGCAAACCTTACAAGTAGCTGACGATTCGAATATTTTGACGTTGTCTAACTTACCAGCGCAAAAGTGCAAACTGAAAGCCAGACCCATTGCGCTTGTAACGTATAGGATAGCAAAAAAAGCCGCTATTTTTTTCTTAAGTTTCACTAGTACAAAGGTACTTTAAAAAAAGGGGGAAATTGACGGGGTTAACTCAGGGCATTATCATATTTTGAATATCTTTGGATTAATGTTTTATATGAAAAGATTTCTGCTGCTTTTTTTCTCTTGCTATACCATCGCGACCTTCGCGGCTAAGCCAAAAAACAAGTATGTAAAAATAGAAACCGGCTACGGCGCTTGTATTGTGAAATTGTACAATCAAACGCCATTGCATAGAGACAATTTTGTAAAACTTGCAAAGCGCAAGTTTTACAATGGGCTTTTATTCCATAGGGTTATTAAAGATTTTATGATTCAGGGCGGGGATCCCGATTCTAGAAATGCAAAACCAGATTCCCTTTTGGGCGAAGGAGATGTCGGCTACACCATTAAAGCAGAGTTTAATGACAGTCTTTTTCATAAAAAAGGCGTTATTGCAGCTGCTCGAGATGACAATCCTGAAAAAGCATCTAGTGGATGTCAGTTTTATTTGGTGCAGGGAAAAGTTTTTACTGATGAACAATTAGATAAATTAGAAAAAACCCGACTTCATTTTGCCATCCCCGTTTGGCAGCGCGAGGTTTACAAAACCATTGGAGGCGTGCCGCATTTAGATCGCAATTATACCGTTTTTGGAGAAATAGTAAGCGGGATAAGTATGGTAGATTCTATCGCGAAGATGCCAACCGATAAAAATGATCGCCCCATAGCAGACGTTAAAATGAAAATTACCTTGCTAAGAAGAGGGCAGGTACGCCGATTGGAACGAGAATTGGCAAAGAGAGAATCGATGAAAATTTAGTTTAAAGCATTGGTTCAAAACTTATTTTTTGAATGCTTTCACCGTTTGTATTAAAAGAATATCAGGTTAACATGAAAATAATATCATACAATGTAAATGGCATACGTGCTGCAAGTACAAAGAATTTTTTTGGTTGGTTGCAAAGTACTAATGCAGATATGGTTTGCCTACAAGAGGTAAAGGCGTTGCCCATACAAATTCCGGAAATATTGGATTTAATTACCCAGCTAGGATATCATTATTATTTTCATCCTGCAGAAAAAAAAGGATATAGCGGCGTGGCCATTTTAACTAAACTTAAGCCTTTACATGTTGAGATTGGATGTGGCGAGGATTGGATTGATAAAGAAGGAAGGATTTTGCGTGCAGATTTTGAAGACTTTTCTTTGATGAGCCTTTATATGCCATCAGGTTCGAGCGGAGAAGAACGCCAAGGTAAAAAATACGTTTTTATGGAATTTTTTGACAGCTATATTGCTAGCGTTAAAAGAGAACATCCCAATTTAATTGTGAGCGGAGATTATAATATTTGCCATACAGCGATTGACATTCATAATCCAAAATCTAATGCAAACTCATCGGGTTTTTTGCCCCAAGAGCGCGAATGGATGCAGCTTTTTCTAGAAAATGGTTTTATAGATACGTTCAGATATTTTAATAAAGATCCATACCATTATACTTGGTGGAGCTATAGATCAGGCGCTAGAAGTAGAAATTTAGGGTGGCGCATCGATTATCACCTAGCAACAACCGCCATGGAAAATCGCCTGAAGAGTGTTAAAATTTTACCTGACGCCATCCATTCAGATCATTGTCCAGTATTGTTAGAACTAGATTAGCAAAAAACCTATAGATTTTCAGCCTCGTATTTATCGCCTGCTGTAATCATTTGTTCAATAAGGATTTTGTCTGATGTGGATAATTCCTCTTTTTCTTGCAGTTCGAACAGCGCAATCATATGTGCTTCGTATTGCTGTTCTGTTTTTATTGTGATTTCGTTTTCCATTGTCAAGAAAAATTTATAATTCCATTTGGGGTGATGCACGCGTCAAGAGCGACGTCGTTGTTCTGCAAATCGCTTATCTCTACTGATAAATCGTTTAAAGATAGGCCAATTTTTTTGGCTTTTGAATGCTGCAAAAATCGATCGTAAAAACCTTTTCCATAACCAACCCTATTTCCGTTAATATCAAACCCAAGCACTGGTACAATAATCAAATCAATTTCGGCGTCGTAAGGCCGGCTTTCCTGTGGTTCTAAAATGTTATATAAGTTTTTTTTCAAATCTGCTTTTCCCAAATATTCATGGTGACTCATGAGCGAGGTTGCAAAATCGGCTTTGGGTACTATAATTTTAATATCCGAATGGTGTAATTGCAACCAGTCAATAAATAAAAAAGTATCAGGTTCGCTTTTTTCTAAAATAGGTAAGAAAATATGTAGCACATTAACGCAGCTAAAATCCAAGCAAGAAAAATGTTGCAACAGCTTTCTGTTTCTTAGGTTGAATTCCTGTTTGCTTAATTCTTTTCTTTGAGCCATTGCGGCCAACCTGATTTGCTTTTTTAGCATGATTTAAATATGGATTTTCCCAGGTGATTAGGCAAATTGCTAAGAAACGAAGAAAAATAAAAAACCACGACAGATAATCGTGGTTCTTATTAAGTTTCCAAGCGTGGTGCTCACCAAATGCCGCTTCTATTTTACGCGTTCAACATATTCGCCTGTACGTGTATCAACTTTAATTTTATCACCCTGGTTTACAAATAAAGGTACTTTAACTTCAACGCCATTCTCTAACGTTGCTGCTTTTAAGGCATTTGTAGATGTATCACCCTTTACTGCCGGCTCAGAATAAGTAATTTCGAACTCAGCGAAATTAGGAAGTTGTCCCATTATTGGTTCGTCACTTTCCATAGATACAATAACGTTCATTCCTTCTTTAAGAAACTTTATAGATGCTCCGAATAAATCTTTCTCTACGTTAAATTGCTCGTAGGTAGTGTTATCCATCACAACCAAATAATCGCCACTATCATATAAATATTGATAATCGTTGGTTTCTACCCTACAAATCTCTACAACTTCGTCCGTATTCATACGGGCTTCTACAATTCTACCAGATTTAATACTGCGAAATTTACCTGTATAAAATGCACCGCCTTTACCAGGTGTACGATGATTCCATTCTACAACAGTTACTAATTCATTATTGACGCGTAAGATGTTACCGTTTTTGATTTCTGATGCTTTTGACATATGTTTGCTTTGTTATTCGGCTAAATTTTTGCCAAAGTTAACAAGTATTTTCAAAGATGTGCATCTAAATCAGATGGTTCTTCGGAGTTGTATAAATGCCGGGTTTATTAATTATTTGCGTCAAAAAAAAAGCAATGGACAATACAGTACGAGTTCATCATGAGGTAGTGAAACAAAAATTCGGTAGAATTTTAGTCCAGTGTGGCTTTTCCGTTAATAGGGCTGCCGAAATTGCAGAAACATTTGCCGAAAATAGCTTAGAAGGCATTCCCTCACATGGGCTAAATAGATTTCCTGATTTTGTTAAGTTATGTCTTGAAGGGATCATCGATAAGGAAGCTTCTCCGTCTGCGGTAAATAAAATGGGTGCGTTAGAAGTGTGGGATGGGAACTCAGGTCCGGGAATTTCTAATGCACATTTCAGTATGGCGAGGGCGATGGAATTAGCGAATGAATTTGGGATTGGATGTGTGGCCCTTAGAAATACCAACCATTGGATGCGCGGCGGCACATATGGATGGCAAGCTGCAAATGCTGGTTACATTTCCATTAGTTTTACCAACACAATGCCGTTGGTTGTTCCTTGGGGAGGATTGGAGTCTAGGCTTGGCAACAATCCGTTGGTTATTGCGGTACCTAGTCCTGATGGGCATGTGGTTTTAGATATGGCGATTTCACAGTTTGCGATGGGAAGGGTAAAAAATTACAATACCGACAAAAAAGATTTGCCTATGGATGGTGGCTACGATATGGCCGGCAATGTGACAAGAAATCCCGAACAAATAGTGGAATCCGGCAGATTAATGCCGATAGGATTTTGGAAAGGGTCTGCATTGGCATTGATGTTAGATTTGTTGAGCACCACGTTATCTGGAGGAAATTCTACCGCCAGCATCTCTAAGTTAGAGAAAGAAAGTGCTGTTTCACAAACATACATTTGTTTTAAACCCGATGCTTTAAATCCGGCTTATGCAGAAGCAATAAGAGAAATTTTGGCTTATACAAAAAATTCAAGCGCTAATGACCAAGTTAGATACCCCGGAGAACACATTAAGCGGATTCGTGCGCTTAATTTGAAAGAGGGAATTGAAGTAGATCGGGCAATTTGGGAGAGTTTAGATCATTTGATAGCAGATGACTCAGTTATTTAACAATCAGGACAGAGGTGTTAAAACCCAACATTTTAATAATTTAATATAATCGAAACAATTTACTTAAGCGTCAAAGATTTATATAAATAATAGAAGAGTTTTTTATCTTCTGTCTATTTTTTTACATTTGTCTCATAATTTAAAATAATGTTTTCAAAAACTTGCGAGTATGCGATGAGAGCAATGATTTTTATAGCACAAAATGCGATAAATGGCAGTAAAGTTGGCGTCAAGGCCATTGCAGATGGGATAGCTTCTCCCGAGCACTTTATCGCTAAAATTTTGCAGGAGCTTGGTAGAAAAAATATGGTGCAATCTTTAAAAGGTCCTAATGGCGGTTTTTATTTAGATGAGAAGTCAGCTAAAACTTCACTTGCAGCTATTGTTATGGTAATGGATGGCGATAAATTTTTTACAGGATGTGGATTGGGACTTAAACAATGCTCGGAATCAAATCCTTGTCCCATTCATAATCAATTTAAGAAAATTAGGCAAGACACTTTAACCATGTTAGAAAGTGCCCGCTTAGATGGGTTGGTTAAAGAGATGAATTTAAATCAACTGTTTTTAAAAAGATAATTTTTTGTTCTTAAAATCTAAGACTTGGTTGCCCAAATAGAAGATAAAAAGATATTAATATCAGTTTTATGAAGCGTAAATCGAAAAATTAATAGGAAGCGATTTATAACCTGTAGGGTTTGGATATTGATTATTGTTTTTTTTGGTATGGCGTTATTTTGTTTAGTTAGGTGTATTTCTATTACTCAGTTAAAAAAATTAATGAAATCATTAACAGATATATCAACTTTGGAAGACATTAAATTGTTGGTTGATACTTTTTACGGCGAGGTGCGAAAGGACAAACTTATCGGCCCTATATTTAACAGCAAATTGGCTGGAAAGTGGGAAATCCACTTGGAAAAAATGTACACGTTCTGGCAAACCGTTTTGTTAAATAAACATACTTATTTTGGCAGTCCGTTTCCACCTCATGCAAAAATGTCTATAGAAAGGCAACATTTTGATGCTTGGTTGTCTTTATGGCGCAGGGTGATAGATCAATATTTTAAAGGAGAAATTGCAGAGGAGGCGAAGTGGAGGGGAGATAAAATGGCAGCGCTTTTCTTGGCCAAAATAGATTACCACAAAAATAGTTCAGCAACCCCCCTTTTATGAGAAGTCGAGTAAATCATCCTCTAGCGCTAATTGGTATTTTTATTTGGGTAGGAGCGGTGTTTGCCATCAGCTTTTTAGAAGCTTGGCTTAAATTTCAGGCACCTGGAGTTACGTTGGCCATTGGTTTGGGTATAGGAAGGTTGGTATTTAGCGCCCTTAACAACCTAGAGTGGATATTATCCATCGTTATTGTTGCCAGTTTTTCTTTTGGAGGTTCTAAGTTTTCTGAAACGGCAAATTTATTGGTCTTTTTTGTGATTTGCTTGTTGATGTTGCAAACGTTTTGGTTGCTGCCATCATTAGACCGACGTGCAGGCTTAATAATTGCAGGGGGAAATTTAGGGGCTTCTAACCTACATATCTACTTTATTGCCGCAGAGATTTTGAAAATTCTAGCACTTTTGATGGCTGGGATTTTAAACTTTAAGAAAGATCGATAAATGCGCATCCAACATTGTTACGGAACCTAACCTTTTAATTGACTTCGAATTATTCATCTAAAAAGAGTTTTCGAGTGTTGTCATTATTTGCCAACGGCGAAAGCAATCTATATCGTACGCCGAAAGACGAGCATCAGCAAATAGAAATTCTATAAATAGATTTCAGTCCAAAACATCACCGAAAAAGCCAATTATTTAGCGCTCGCAGATTTGCAGGGAGAACATATCCGTTTTGAAGAAGGGTTTCTTTTTTTTAAAGAACAGTTTTTATGCATGAGGATTTTAAGGAAATTAATATTGAATTAAAGTTAGGTGATGGCAAAGATAATGAAGTGCCCTTCGGCGATGAATTCGGGTTTTGCCGAAGTGGGCTCGTGGGGCTAATAGGTGTATTTGTGACGAATAATGTTTGGAGATAAAAGCTAACTAAGGTGAATATCATTGTTTAATGGCGCTTATCTCCGATCAGATCGATGTAGACGGGTTTGGAACTTTTGGAGGAATGGAACGTTGTGCTAGGTGCGTGGCTGAAGTCTTAGACCTTCAATCCCAATTTCCAAAGTCTGACAAAAACGAATATTTAATAACTTTGAAGGTTATAGTAAGAATCCAACATAAGGTTGAACTTCGAACTGAATGTAGACATTAAGATCAATCACGCCAAGTTTCCATTTAGGATGCTTCATGTTTGGTTCTTAAAAACAAGGAAAAGGAAAATAATTCCTCTGCCTTGTTTTGCACTGAAAAGGTGAGCTAAATATCGATGACTTGATCTATTTTAAATGTTTTTGCGCCTTCGTCGGTGCTCCAAATTATAGTTGCTCCTTTCGCATATCCAACTAGTGCAACACCCATATCAGACAATATAGAGCGCGTTCCGTGTTTTTTTCTAGCCAAATTTGGTGGTACAAAACGGTAAGTTTTAGTTTGCTGTAAATCTACGTCGGTTACCGTAACTTCCTTATAGACGTCTACTACGCCCGCTGGTAAATCTTTTCGCAATACCTGTTGGGCGTTTTTAAGTTCAATTGCAATCCTAGTTTCGTTTTCTAAACTTAGTTTCTTACGTACAATTTGCGCCTTTAATAAATCAAACATTCCAGTAGTTACAATTATGTTATTTTGAGATGAATTAGGTGTTGTCATAATTTTTAGTGTTTTAATTAAATTTAAATTTTTATGATTTCTTTACTAACGCCCCGAGAATGGCCCATTCACGGGGCTATTCCATTAAAGTCTACGCTCTCGTTATAAGTGTACATAAAATTCTATTTAAGTTATTTCGGCGCTTCTACCTCTGTTATTTTAAATGTTTTAACTCCTGCAGGAACTTTCCAACGCACTGTTTCACCTTTTCTAAATCCAATAAGTGCTGCGGCTATTGGCGTCAATACAGAGATTTTCTTTTCTTTAATGTTGGCAAATTCAGGCAATACAATGGTTAACTCTGTAATCTTTCCCGAGGATTCATCCTTGATTGAGATTTTTGAATTTAGTCTGATGGCGTGCGCCGGAAATACTTCTTTCTTTAGAATGATGGCTCTACTCAATTCGGAGGAGAGAGACATTTCATTGCTTATCGTTTTCAGTTTGCTGAAATAAGGTTTAAGTAAGTTATAATCCTCTTGGGTAATCATAACCGGATTAGTTTCGGGTAAATTCATTTTTTATCTGATAAATTTCTTATTAATTGCCAATTTTAGGTGTGCAACTCGATTAAAAATTAAACTAGTAGGTAAGGGTTTTTATTTTGCGGTCTTTAGATCAGTTATTAAAAAATCAAAAAGCGAGATAAACTGCAAGCAAGGAAATATACTTTTTGGAGTTTTTAAAAAAAGAATGAAAAATGACAAGCTTAAAGGAGATCCCCAGGCCAGCTATTTTTGGTTTAGAGGCTTAGGGCTATATTATCAAAGTCCTTGAAGGAAGAAATATAGAAAAGATTGCTAGCTGGCTTTAAAAAATATAGATTCATGCCATCCTCGGACCGCTGCACGTAAATATTTAGCGGTTTGGAGAAATTTATGATATCGATATGTTGGCTTTTTGTTATCAATTGAACTAAGATACTAATTTGAAGTTTAAGGCGCAAGTAAATCTATTTAACAGTAGCTCGGTTAAGCCAATTATCGAGCTTTTTGACTTTAAAGTTGCATCAAATCGTTTTAATTCGATAAACGATTTCCATTCTGCGTCAACCATAGAAAGGTGATAAACGTTAGGTTGAATTTCTTATCACCCGCAGCGCTCGGTGTTCTGCATACCGTACGAGAAATAAAACGAAATACATTTGAAATAATCTACTATAAAATAGAGTTAATCAACTCTAATTCGAACAAAAAAAGCCCTTACAAAGGGCTTTTTTTAAAATATTTTTTTTAAAACGAATTATTTTTTAGTACTGTCTCCAGTAGGCGTAGCAGTTGGTGCAGTTTGTTGTTGCAGTGCTCCGCCAATTGGCGACGGACTAGGTGTTTTGTCCAACCGTTCTTGAATTGCAGAATTAGCGCCAGATTTCTGGCCTCCACCCATAGACAAAGTAGTTATCGTTAATGAAATTACCACAATGGCAGCCATCATTACCCATGTTCCTTTTTCCAGTACGTCTCCCGTACGCTGCACACCAAACATATTGGTGCTTCCACCACCAGTAACTAAGCCACCGCCTTTTGGATTTTGGATGAGCACAAAAATGCTGATGCCAATGCATAAAATGATCAATAAAATGATTAAAAAAGTTACCATGATAATATATTTATAATTTTTTTTCTATAGATTTAATAAGGTCGGCAAAGTAAAGGCTTTTTTCTGGATATTTCAAACTTAATTTTTTATAAGTATCTATTGCCTTTGAATATAGCATTTGCTCTATATAAATTTTAGCCAGCGTCTCTGTAACCAGATCATAATGATCTTCTGCGCTTTTTCTAGCCTTATTTTCGTTGTTTATGTGCTCAGGTTTTGGGGCACTTATGGTAGGATCTTCCTTTAAAAACCTCTCTATTACTCGAGCGCCTTTTGGTTCTTTTCCTTCTTTCTTCGGATAGTCTGCCAAATGATCGGCCACTTCAAATGGAGTCTGAATGTGGAAAATATGTTCTACATATTGTTGTTGAAACTCAATATCATTCTCTCCCAATTTTGCTTTCCTAACTTGGTTGTTAGGCTGTGCATAAGGCTGAAAAATCTGCTCATACTCTTTTCTAGTTTTTGCCAACCACCATAAAAAACTGTAAGGCAGCTTATCGTCGTCATATTTTGAAACGAAATTTATACTAGGTTCATCTGGAACAACGGTTTCTATAAAAGGCGGTTCGGCAGTGATATCTGTACTTAATTTCTGCTCAAAAGAGAAAAAGCTTCCATTTAGTGTGTTGGGGAATGAAAAGTCATCAACTATTTTTTCCGAGTTAAACAAATGTGCATCGCTGCCTGGCATGCTAATCGGCGTTTCCAGGTTAGAAAAATCATGGGTCGCAGAATTTTCTAATTGTACTTCTGCCTGACTAGTTAAAGCTGCTTCCTCTTGATGTTCATTAAATTTCTCGCTTTTTTCAACACCTTTATTAAGAAAACGATACAGCACCGGCCCACTGCTATAAATTGCAGCCGTCGCAAGATAGTTTTCATCCGCTTTGGCCAACAAAAGATATATGGCCTGCATATATGGATACTTACTCCGCATTTCTTGCAACATAGGTACATGAGTGGCAGAAACCATGTCAGGTTTTGCCATCAATTCTGCAAGAAGCGTTTCATTCTCCATTATTGGGCTTTGCGGCTAAGTTATAAATTGTAGCTGTCTTTTTAAATTTTAAATGCCATGTACTACCATTGGGCAAATGCGCGGTTAAAGATATCCTCTGTAAGCTGTTTGTTTATATTTTCTATAGCCTGCGGAAGCAGTGATTGCACAGGTGCACCATTTAAAGGGAAATCATAAAATCTACTAAAGCTCTGTTCGAAGCTTGATTTTGGGTTTAGACTGTTAGTGTATTTAACAGAAACAGTAATGGTTAGCCGATTTGCCCCTGCGGTCGGAGTGCTGCTGCTCTGTAGAGCGACAGGTTTTATCTCATATCCAGTAATTTGACCTTCGAAAATGGCTTGTCCATCTGTTTGGGTAATGCTTAATTTTGTTTGATTTCTGATACGTGTTTTTACAGCCTCTGTAAACTGGTTGCTTAAGGTAGGTACCACTAATGGTGCAATATTTTCGAATATGCGCACTGTTGCTGTTTTCATTTCGGGAGGGATGGAGGCGCCGCCGAATGAATAGGAGCACGAACTAAGCACCGCCAGCATCAACACCATAATAAGGTTTGTTTTCATTAAATGTGATATTTTAAAGGTCTAATTCCTTAATTTTTCTATAAAGTGTGCGTTCTGAGATTCCCAACTCCTGAGCAGCAAACTTGCGCTTTCCTTTGTGTTTTTTTAATGCTTTTTTGATCAAATCCGATTCCTTATCAATCAACGATAACGATTCTTCAACCTCTTCTGCCTCATGTGCATAATTGTAATCAGTATGGTTGTTATTTGGGGTTGGTTGCTGTATCGTAAAACTCCTATCGTGATTGGAAGGTAATTCTACGTCTCTGTATAACTGATTTATGTATTGAGGGTTGTCTGCTAAAACGGGAGCGGTGTTGCCACCATGATGTATAATTTCTGCAACTAGTTTCTTCAATTCGACCATGTCTTTTTTCATGTCGAATAAAACTTTGTATAAAATGTCCCGCTCCGTAAAATCTTCTTTCGAGGAGTTGATTTTCATCGGCAGGTTATGTCCCGATTCGTTCGGAATGTAGTGCAATAAGGCTGGGCCTTCCACATTTCTTTCTTTCTCTAACACACAAATTTGCTCTGCAATGTTTTTAAGTTGCCTTACGTTGCCCGGCCAGCTATAATTGGTTAAAATCTTTACTGCATCAGGCTCCAACTGTAGGGCCGGACTTCTATATTTGTCGCTAAAATCAGCCGCAAATTTTCTAAACAATAAAAATATATCCTCTTTCCTTTCGTGAAGCGCTGGAATACGTAAAGGCACAGTATTTAATCGATAGTATAGATCTTCTCTAAATTTTCCGTTAGATACTCTATCGTATACATCCACATTCGTAGCTGCAATAATTCGAACGTCTGTTTTTTGCACTTTTGAAGAACCTACCCGAAGATATTGGCCACTTTCTAAAATACGCAATAGCCTAGCTTGGGTTCCTAGTGGCAATTCCGCTACCTCGTCTAAAAAAATGGTTCCTGTATCGGCCACTTCAAAATAACCTTTCCTAGCTTCGTGCGCACCAGTAAAAGAACCCTTCTCATGACCAAATAGCTCAGAATCTATTGTTCCTTCTGGAATGGCACCGCAGTTTACCGCAATAAAAGGTCCATGTTTTCTTGCACTTAATTGATGGATAATGTGTGAGAAAACTTCCTTTCCACTTCCGCTTTCTCCTGTAATTAGCACAGACATATCTGTAGGCGCCACTTGGCTCGCAATGTCTATCGCTCGGTTTAATAATGGCGAATTGCCTATAATCCCGAATCGTTGTTTTATATTTTGTGTATCCATTGTGAAGTCTGATTAATTAGCATTACGCGTTAATTTTAGGTTCTTAAGACTTAACACTTTAAGTTTATAAAATCAATCTACCCAAAAGGGTTGCAGAGGTGCATTTTTCTATCAACACATTTGCGTAATCGCCAGGTTTAATGGTGGGCTCAGCAGGAAAAACAACCATAGCGCCACTGTCTCCTCTGCCGCAAAAATCTTTGTCAGATTTTTTGGAGGTGCCCTCAATTAAAACCCTAACGGTCTTTCCTATCCAGGCTTGTAACCGAAGCAAAGAATGCGCTTGCTGTTTGGCCAAAATTTCTGCAAGCCTTCGTTTTTTAACATTTTCAGGAATGTCGTCTGGTAGTTTTCTTGCTGCCAGCGTTCCCGGCCGCTCTGAATAAGTAAAATTGTAAGCAAAATCATATTCAACAAAATCCATTATACTTAAGGTTTCCTGGTGATCTTCTTCTGTTTCGGTACAGAAACCAGCAATGATATCAGTGGAAATGGCGCAGCCAGGAATTATATTTCTTATGGCCTCAATCCTATTGATGTACCATTCTCTTGTGTAAGTCCTATTCATCAGTTCCAAAATCCGGCTGTTGCCAGATTGAACAGGTAAATGGATGTAGTTGCAAATATTGTTGTATTTAGCGATGGTGTAAAGCACCTCATCTGTAATGTCTTTAGGATGCGAAGTAGAGAACCTAACCCTTAACAATGGGTCTACTAAGGCTGTTTGTTCCAAAAGGCTCGCAAAGTTGACCTGTTCAGTCCCATCTTCCGAATTCCAAAGATAGGAATCTACGTTTTGACCCAGTAAAGTAACTTCTCTATAGCCATCGTTAAACAAGCTTTTTGCTTCTGCAATGATAGAATGTGCATTTCTACTACGTTCTCTTCCTCTGGTAAAAGGCACCACACAAAAAGAGCACATATTGTCACACCCGCGTGTGATGGAAATGAAAGCATTTATACCATTGCTATTTAGCCTAACCGGACTTATATCTGCATAAGTTTCATCCCTAGAAAGCAACACATTTACAGCTTTTTGTCCGCTCTCTACCTGCCCAATTAAGTTTGGCAAGTCTCGGTAAGCATCTGGCCCAACCACAACGTCTACCAATCGCTCTTCTTCTAAAAATTTAGATTTTAAGCGCTCTGCCATGCAGCCTAATACGCCGACTATCAGCTTCGGATTTTTGCGCTTTACAGCACTAAATTGCGAGAGTCTATTTCTCACCCTAGTTTCGGCATTTTCCCGTATGGAGCAGGTATTGATAAAAATTACGTCCGCTTGATGATAATCATTGGTCGTATCAAATCCTGTGTCAGAAAGAATAGAAGCAACTATTTCACTGTCAGCGAAATTCATCGCGCAGCCATAGCTTTCTATATACAATTTTCTCGCATCAGGTTTTTTGGGTAAATCTAACAGGACAGCTTCACCTTGTCTAGCCTCATCATGCACCTTGTCTGCTATTTGTAAATCCATCATACACTAAAAAATATAGTTGGCAAAAGTACATTATTTATATTAAAAATGACAATTTGACAGGTTTTGTTATCTTCATTTTACAAAGCTTTGCATGTAGCCAATTTAATTTTATTAAACGCAGCAAATAGCGCTTAATTTATTTTATGACTACACAACGCAAACTTTTGGTCTTAACCAATTGTTAATAAATTTCTTGAGAAAATGATGGCATCAAAAAAAAGAAAAAATTTCTGGTTGTGGACATTAAGCATTCTGGGAGGGATTGTTTTAGTTCTAATAGTTGCAGCATTTATATTAAGTGTTAAATGGAAACCTTTGCTTACCGAAAAAATAAAGGAAGGTGTTTATAACGGTTCCCATCATTTGTATACGATAAATTTTGATAAGATAAACTTGAATCTCGTTACGGGTAGTTTGGCATTGCGTAATGTAACTTTAACACCAAATATAAGTGTTTACGACAGCTTGAAAATTGCGAATGTAGCACCAGCAAATATTTTTGAAATAAAATTGGCAAAGCTGCAACTTACGAGGATTAGTATTTTAAAAGCCTATTTTGACAAAGAAGTGAGTCTGAAGGAGGTTGTGCTAGAAAATCCTTCCATAAAGATGACACATAATAAAGTGTCAAAAAAGCCAGATTCTTTAAAGAACGACAGCACAATTTATCAAAAGTTATCTAAGACGCTAAAATCAGTGCACGTTAATACCATATCGATTAAGGACGCTGATTTTGTGTATGTGGATAAATCTGTTGCGAGTTCAGGCAACACTTTATTAAAACATGTTGACATTAAGGTAGACGATTTTTTATTAGATTCTTTATCGGGCAGAGATTCTACCAGATTTTTTTACACTAAAAATATTGGATTTCAGCTGATTGGTTATAAATCTTTGAGCAAGGATAAGATGTATACCATGAAAATTGATTCTATTTTCGGCTCTACAAAATCCAGGGAAATTACAATTAGCAACTTCAAAATGATTCCTATGTTTAAAGAGTTGGCATTTGCGAGAAAATATAAAGTGCAAAAAGATAGATATGATTTAACTTTTGGAAAAATAAAGTTTACAAACGTTGATTTTCTTGGTTTAAGTTCAGATCAAAATATAATGGCGGATAAACTCTCGTTAGCAAATGCAAAAGTTTTTGTATTTATGAGCAGGGAATCGCCGGCCCCTCCAGGCTTGGATAAAGCGAAGAATTTCCCTCAAATTGCACTAAAAAAACTGAGAATCCCCATAAAGTTAGACACTATCAATATCAAGGATTTGGACGTAACATACTCCGAATATAGTCCGGCCAGCAAGAAAATCGGAACGGTGTTTTTTAAAAATAGTAACGGTAGTATATTAAATGTAACGAATGACAGTTTGGAGCTCGCTAAAAATCACCATGCTTTGGTAAACCTAAATACATCATTGTTGGGTAAGAGTAGCTTAAACTTGAAAATTGATTTTGACTTAACCGCGAAAGATGGTGCTTTTAGCTACAGTGGCAACATGGGGAAATTTAACATGACAGGATTAAATTCTTTGTCTGTAGCACTTGGTTTGGTAAAAATAGAAACAGGACAAATTGATAAGCTGAGTTTCAACGCTTCAGGAAATACCAACTTGGCATCAGGTTCGTTAAGTATGCGTTATCACAATTTAAAAGTCGAGCTCCTTTCTGATGATATAGACGGTAAGGGTACAAAGAAAAAAGGTTTTTTATCCTTTTTAGCAAATACGTTATTGGTAAATGATAAAAATCCAAAGGATGGCGAAACGCCAAGAGAAGCGACAATGTCAAATACTAGAATTGCATCTGCATCCTTTTTTAACTTAATGTGGAAGACCATTTTCGTTGGCATAAAAGACATTGTTGGTGTAGGAATTGTACCGGAAAAAAATCCGGTGGAGCAGCAAAGGGCAGTGGCTAAAAAGATCAAGGAGCAAAAGCAAAAAAATAAGGCAGATAAAAAATAAAAATTGATTATTGCGACGATCAATCAATTTTAATTCGTTTTTTTACCCTGTAAGCCTTATTTCCGAATCGATGAGCGGTTTGCCTGCCCAATTTTTTATTTAACATGCCCCAAACAAAGAAGCATAAGATTAAAAAATTTAAATGGATTGCCACTGGCATTTCCGTAGTTTTATTACTGCTTGCCATTGCGGCCTGGTACGTAAATGTTAAGTCTAAGCCTTTTTTAAGTCAGCAGATAAAAGAAAATCTATACAAGTCTACCGATAGTTTATATACCATCAGCTTTACAAACCTAACTACGAATATTTTAACTGGGAACGCGACCTTAGAAAACGTAGAAATTAAGGCAGATACCGTTAGATTCAGGCAACTTATCGCGCTAAAAAGAGCTCCAAATAATCTCTATCAGCTGAAGTTGAAGAAAATGAGAATTAAGCATTTTCATCCGGTTACCTTTTATCGGTTTAGACAGCTGCGTATTGAGGAGATAATTTTTGACAATCCAGAGGTTGTAATGATTAATAAGCAGTTTGCCTTCAACGAAGACAGGCCGCCAAGGCCGCTCAAGTCTCCTTATACGCTAATAAAAAACGTATTAGCAGAATTTTCTATTGGCAACATAAAATTTAATAACGCTGGTTTTAAATATATTGATAAAAACACCGAAATCCCCGAAGTTCTTAATGTAGATCAAATAAACATTACGCTAGTAGATTTTTTGATCGATTCTACGTCTGCCGAAGATGCGACCAGATTCTATCTCCTAAAAGATGTTAGGATTAATATACACGACTATAATTATTTAACTCCTGACAGCATGTATAACATAAAACTGAAGGAATTAAATTTTGGAGCTGCAACAGGAAAACTCAGAATTGATAGATTCTCTGTCCAACCGCGGTACAGTGAAATGGAGTTTGGTAAAGTGGCAGGTTATGCAAAAGATCGTTTCGATATTGAATTTAGAGACATATTGTTAGATAAAATAGATTTACCGTTATTTATTAAAAAGCGAACCCTTTGGGCCAAAACGATGGCTATACAAAATGGGCATGTTGAAGTTTTTAACAACAATAGTTTGGGTCACAACAGTAAGGGCGGACGCGTTGGAAAGTTCCCCCAACAATTGCTGCAAAAGTTAGATATTCCGGTTCTTATCCAACAGATAAATCTTAAAGACATAGATATTGGTTATGCGGAGTACGATAGAGACAGCGACCAACGGGGCGTAATCTCTTTTAAAAGTACGAGTGGAACCTTTAAAAACGTCACTAACTTAGCAAAGATTAAGGCAATTAATCCTTCTATGGACGTTGCACTGACTACTTATTTAATGGGTCAGGGAAAGTTTGATGTGAATTTTAATTTCGATTTAAACTCCGATCAGGGCGCTTTTTCTTACAACGGATCGCTAAAAGATGTAAATGCCAGGATATTAAATCAAATCACAAAGCCCTTAGGACTTGTTCGGATAAATAGGGGTAATATAGATGAATTGAGCTTTAAATTTAAGGCGGATGAAAAAGGCACAGACGGCGTGGTTAACTTTAAATACTACGACCTTTCTGTTGCGTTAATGGAAAACGATCCAAACAAGGATCACCTGGTTAAACGAGGATTGATTTCTTTCCTTGCAAATGCATTGCTTATAAATTCAGAAAATCCATCGCGAGATGGCAAATTTACCTCCGCTCCCGTGCACTACCTAAGAGAGGAAAACAGTTCTTTCTTCAATATGCTATGGCGTAGTCTTTTTGTTGGGGTTAAACATAGCATTGGCATCACCGAGGAAAAAGAAAAAGAGGTAAAATTGCACATTGCCAAATTTAAGGAAATGAGGGCAAGCCATGAAGCGCGTAAAGAGAGGCGATTGCAGCGAAGAAAAGAAAGAGAGCGCCGCTAAATATCGGCATCAAACAATAAAAATTAACAATGTGATGTGGTTTGAATACAATAGTCGAACAAATTATCCTACACGGAGTACGAAGTGTATAAATCCATAAATAATTCCTGCCAGAAGCGCAGAAATAGGAATTGTTAGTATCCATGCCCAAATAAGACTCACCGTAACACCCCATCGTACCGCAGAAACACTCTTAACCAAACCAACCCCAACAATAGAACCCGTGATGGTATGTGTGGTAGATACAGGAATTCCAAAATGTTCTGTAATGGCCAATGTTACAGCTCCGGCACTCTCTGCAGCCACACCTTCTAAGGCATTTACTTTTGTGATTTTTGTGCCCATGGTCTTCACAATCTTCCAACCGCCGCTCATGGTACCCAAACTTATGGCAGAATAACATACAATCGGAACCCAATTTGGCATAGATGCAAAATCTGGAATTACTTTTTGCGCAATAAGCGCGGTGGCAATAATACCCATCACTTTTTGAGCATCGTTACCTCCGTGGAAAAAGCTAAGCGCTGCAGAAGATAGAAGTTGTAATCTTTTAAACCACCTTTCTGCAACCGCCGGTTTTGCGTTTTTACAAATATTGATAATGAGTAAGGTGATTGCAATAGAAATAATTAGTCCAATAATTGGCGCCAACACAATAAATGAAACAATTTTTATAATGGGCACGAGGTTAACTGCGTCTATAGGGCTTGAGCCTAAAAAAAAAGCGTGCGTCATGGCCGCCCCGGCAAATCCACCTATTAATGTGTGAGAAGAACTGGAAGGAATGCCTTGCCACCAAGTAAATAAATTCCATATAATTGCCGCAACAAGTCCTGCTAAAATAACATGTAAGGTAATGTAGTGTTCTATAACAGTTTTTGCGATGGTATTGGCTACCTTATGATCTGTAAATACAAAATATGCGGCAAAATTAAAAATTGCAGCCCACAAAACGGCCTGAAAGGGGGTAAGTACTTTTGTAGAAACTACGGTTGCAATAGAATTGGCTGCGTCATGAAATCCGTTAATATAATCGAAAACGATTGCCAATATAACGACAACAATAAGTAAAGTAGAATACATTTTTGATTTGGTTATGCGTTCTTAACAAGAATGGTTTCTAGCACGTTTGCAACGTCCTCGCACTTATCAGAAGCTTTTTCTATGGTTTGTAATACCTCTTTTTGTTTAATTAATTCGATGGCATTCGTTTCGAATTCAAACAGTTTGGCTACTGCCATCGTAAATACATAATCTGCCTGATTTTCTCCACTGTTTATCCTAATGCATGCATCTGCAATAACCCTTATATTTTTAAAGCTTCGCAATTCTTTGATGGCCTTATCTATATCAGTGCACATTTCTACCAAAAGCTCAGCAATTTTCACCACTGGTTCATGTACTGCGGAAATGTTGTACATCTGGATGCGATTTGCAGTGCCATAGATGTAATCTGCTACGTCATCCACGGCCGAAGCAAGCTGATGAATGTCCTCTCTATCAAATGGCGTAATAAAGTTTTTACTTAGCTCTAAAAAGATCGAATGGGTAATGTCATCGCCAACATGCTCCAGTCGCTCAATTTCTTTGAATAGGGTTTTTCTCGCTTCAAGATCTCCTGTGCTAACCATTTCTAGCAAAGCCTCCGAAATATGAAGTGCATTGCTACCAGCTTTTTCAAATAAAGGATGGAATTTTTTATCCTGCGGCGTAAAAAATTTGAAGATGTTGTTCATTTTTCTTTAATAATGTGTCGCAAAAATACTTAACCAATGTTAAGTTAATGTTAAGTTATACTTCGTTGCTTGTAAATGGTGTTAGCCTGCGTTTTCTAGTTTACCCAATTTCCGAAATGGCGGAGAATAATAACCATAAATAGTTTCTAATTAATGTTGTACAGGATTTGTGGAAGATAAATAACTAAAGAAGTGGGGTTTATGGACTAAAATTATAGTTTACGCGTGCTTAACTTGTCGATCTGACTTTTATTAAATCAATAAAATAAAGTTTTTTTCCTGCAAAAATTTGCTTTTAGAGTTTTTTTTAGTTTTCATTGTGAAATAATTGTAGTGTCAAAAAAACCGCTGTACGTAAAATTTCAGATGATGCAATAATTTAAAGTGGTTAACGTAACAATTTATTAGTTTATGGATGAATTAATTTATAATGTTAAATCTATTTATAAATTTGTTTATCGCAACATTAATCATCAAGTTGCGTTGACAGGAGTATCTTAATCAAATAAAATTAAAAAATTAACAACAAGAACTAAAACTAAAATTTAAAAACAATGGCAAACGCACCAACACCAACAACTGTAAAGAAAAAAGAAAGCTCTTCTACGGCGTCAAATTACCTTGCAGTACTTTTAATTCCCATTTGCATTATTATCGGTTTTTGCATCTGGAGGTTCGTCTTTGGCGAGTCGACCAATTTCATTGATGGGGACAGTGATAAGTTACCTTTACCCGGAAACTATTTAGGAACGGCTTTTAAAGGTGGCCCAATTGTAGCGGTCTTGGTAGGTTTATTATTAACAACTATCGTATTCTCTATTGAAAGACTAATTGTAATTGGCAAAGCAAGTGGCAAAACCAGTTTAGATGTGTTTATGCGCAAAATTCAAGGTTTGCTAAGTGCGCATAATATAGATGCAGCAGCAGCTGAGTGCGATAAACAAGAAGGATCAGTGGCTAACGTTATTAAATCTGGATTGAAAAAATACAAAGAAGTTGAATCTGATTCGACTATGGATGTAGAACAATCTATTGTAGCTATACAAAAAGAAGTAGAAGAAGCAACAGCCTTAGAAATGCCTATGTTGGAGCAAAACCTTACCATTATTGCAACGTTGGTTTCCATCGGTACTCTAATTGGTTTATTGGGTACAGTAACCGGTATGATTCGTGCATTTGCTGGTTTGGCAAACTCCGGTGCTCCAGATCAATCTGCACTCGCAGTTGGTATCTCTGAGGCATTGATCAATACAATGACAGGTATCTCAGTATCTACAGTTGCGATTATCATGTACAACATTCTTACTTCTAAAATAGATAAGTTAACTTACGCCATTGATGAAGCCGGTTTTAGCATTGTGCAGACCTATGCCTCTTCGCATAAAAATTAATTTTTAAAAATAATTTTACCGGCTTTATGGAAAACCGGGAAAAAAATCATCATTATTAAAAATCAATTAAATTATGCCTAGAATTAAAGTTAAAAGAACTAGTACGGTAACAGACATGACCGCCATGTGCGACGTTGCTGCGCTGTTACTTACCTTCTTTATCTTAACAGCAACGGCAAGGCAACCAGAACCATTGGCAGTACAAACACCTTCATCTACGTATGAAACAAAAGTACCACCAGAAAACAACGCCATTTTAACCATTGGACAGGGGGAGGTTTTCTTTGAAGTTGCGGGAAATAAGGTAAGAGAAAAGGCACTGCAGAATATGGGTGAGATATACAAAATTACCTTTACACCTCAAGAGCTTCAGCGATTTTCCGTAATCTCTAGTTTTGGAGTGCCGATGTCAAACATCAAACAATTTATTGCGATGGACGGAGGCGACAGAATGAAAAAGGGAGTGCAGCATGGAATTCCACTTGATTCGGTAGACAACCAGTTGAAGAATTGGATATTGAGCGCCCGTCGAGCTACGAAGGAAATCAATAACGAAGATATGAAAGTAAGCATTAAAGGCGACAGCCAAGAGGGCTACCCAGTTATTAAAAAAGTTATTGATATTTTACAAGATCAAGGAGTTAACAAGTTTTTGCTGGTTACAAACGCAGAGGCTAAAAAGAAGTAAAAAATGGCAGAATTAAATACGGGCGGAAAAAAATCCGCACCAAGGGTTGATATGACCCCAATGGTAGATTTGATGTTTTTGCTGGTTACTTTCTTTATTTTAACCACCTCTATTTCTACCCCGCAGGCGATGGATATTGTTAAGCCAGATAAGAACGACAAACAACCAGAGAACAGATTGGAATTGAAGGCTTCAAAAACCATGACTATCCTGTTAGGAAAAAAAGATAAGGTAGCTTGGTACATGGGAGTTGCTGGAGACAGTGCGCCAAACATCGAGAGTCTATCGCAGCTTGACAAATCTATTATAGATAATAGGAAAACTGCTGATGCATCTGGAGTTCCTGGGGATTTTGTTGTATTGGTAAAGCCAACCTCTGGAGCTACATTCAAAAATTTTGTAGACATTATGGACGAGTTGGAAATACTTAAAGTTAAGGTAAGACAGATTGATGATGTTAATATCTTGCCTGCAGAGAAACAAGCGATGATCAGTCAGGGTATATTATAAACCATTAAATCAGTAATCATGTCAAAGTTAGATATTTACAGAAAAGAATGGCTCGAAGTTGTTTTTGCAGATAAAAATAAAGTGTACGGTGCTTACCAATTGCGTAAGAATAGTCCGGCAAATACCACAAGGGCACTTATTATTGGCTCAGTGTTATTTATACTATTGTTTTTCTCTCCAAAAATATACAGTTTGATTAAAGGCAATGCCGATAAGCAAGACGAGCAGTTAAAGGCTCAAGAGGTTATTTTGATGCCTCCAAAACCCTTGGATCCAAAAACACCCCCACCGCCGCCGGTAGAACCACCGCCGCCGAAGGTAGATCAGGTAAAGATGCCGCCTCCAATTGTTAAGCCCGATATAGAGGTTAAGGAGGAGCCACCAACAGTAGAAAAGCTTAAGGTTGCTGACCCTGGTCAAAGAGACATTAAAGGTGATCCAACAGCAGATATTGTAATCGCAGAACCTGTTGGTAACGGTCCGAAGAGAGAAGCTGCTGTTGCAGTAGATGACAATAAGGTTTATGATTTCGTTAGTATAGAAAAACAACCCGAGTTTCCAGGTGGTTTGCCAAAATTCTACGACTACTTAGGTAAATCCATTCGTTATCCTCCTATGGCTCAAGAAAACAATGTGCAGGGTAAGGTTTTCTTAACTTTCGTAGTAGAGAAAGACGGTAAGCTTACAGATATACAAGTGGTAAGGGGACCGGGAAGTGGTACGAATGAAGAGGCTGTACGTGTGTTAAAGGCCAGCCCAAGATGGAATCCAGGTATTCAAAATGGTGTTCCGGTGAGGGTTAAATATAACATCGCAGTTAATTTCAACCTTCAGTAAGTGTATGTTCAATTTTGATACGTTTAAGCAAAAATCGCCCATTCAGCGATTTTTGCTTATTTTAAGTCTTCTCATGTTTTTGTTTTTTGTGGTGATAGGCTTTATGTTTATATTTTGGCAGGCACTAAACCTAGGGAACCTTCAGGGTTATCGGGTACCAATAGGCATTTTCTTTATTTTGTACGGCTTCTTAAGAATGTGGAGCTTAAATAAGAAAAATCAGTAGATGAAGATTAAACTAGTTTTTTATTTGTGTTGTTTGATTTTTTTTGTTGCTTGTCAAAGTAAAAAAAAAGAGGCCATATCCGTCGAAGAAACACGGACAAGCGGTACAATGAAGATATTGGTAGATGAAAGTGTGGCACCAATTGTTCAACAACAAATAGATATTTTTTCGTTGGATTATCCCAATGCGCACATCGTCCCGGTGGTTAAGCCTGAGGAAAAGCTGTTGCCAACGTTTTTAAACGATACCATTAGAGTAATTGTATTGCCTAGGTTGTTAACCAAAGAGGAAGAAAAATATTATCAACAGCGTAACATTAGAATAAATTCATCTCGCTTTGCGGTAGATGGAATAGCTCTTATTACAAATAAAGACAATACAGATAGCACTATAACCGTTAAAGAAATTATCGACGCTTTACAGGGGAAATCTTCCGTTAAAAAATTCGTATTCGATAATGCATATTCGAGTACTTTTCAATATTTGAAAAATTTGGCGAAAGTCAGACAGTTTCCAGCGTCTGGTGTATTTACTAAAGAAAATAGTGATCAAGTTATAGATTTTGTTTCTAAAGAAAAGGATTTCATAGGAATTCTTGGCGTAAACTGGCTTTCAGAAAATAATTTGAAGATGGCCGATGCCATATCGAAAGTTAAGTTTGTTGGGGTGAAAAATGTGAAGGGCGCTTCTGGTGATGATAAATTTTATAAGCCAACCCAAGATAATTTGATTAATGGCATCTATCCATTGTTGAGAAACGTAAATATAATTGATTGTGAGGGTAGGGATGGTTTGGGCACAGGTTTTGCTATATGGCTGCGTAGCCAACGAGGACAGCTTATTGTATTAAAATCAAATTTGGCTCCTCATAAAATGATGCCGAGGGTATTAAATTTTCAAAAATAGCGGCGAACCATGTTATCAATTGCGTTATTTTTGAAATACTAAAAAGTAAATTTAAAAAATTAGTAAATTTGGACACATCTAAATTTTTCACTAATCGTAACTAGAACAGATTAAATTAAATTACAACTATGAAAATTACAAAGAAGGCGATAGCTTTTAACCTGGGGTTAATGGTGATGTGTTCTGCAGTTTTTGCTCAAGATTTGAAAGATGCGAAAAAAGCAATCGATGCAGAACAGTACCAGAAGGCATTTGGGATCTTAAAATCACTTGTAAGTTCCAAACCTTCTGAAGGGAGCAATTATTACAGCTTAGGTATTTTATATCTAAAAACAGGCTCACCAGATTCGGCAAGGGCGGTGTTTAATAAGGGGATTGCACAAGATCCAAAAAATAACTTAAATTTTATTGGGTTGGGAGAAGCAGATATGTTGGCGGGAAATCCAACGTCGGCAAAAACCAATTTTGATAAGGCTGTTGATATTGATTCGAAACATTTTGAAACTTATTTAGAAATTGGTAAAGCTTATTTGGCTCAAGACAAACCTTTGGATGTGGCCTCTAAGCCAGATTACACAGCTGCGTTGGCCAACATTACCAAGGCTGATGAGATAGATAAGAAAGATCAAAGCGCAGATATATTTTTAGCCAAAGGTGATGCTTATGCTTTACAAAAAAATAATTCTGAGGCTTTGGGGCCGTATTTCAGGGTAAATGATATAGATGCTGCAAACATGAGGTCTAAGACCCAAATTGGTCGGATGTACAAAGAATCCCGTGCTTTTCCCGAGTCAGAAAAGCAATTAGAAGATGTAATTGCAGCAGACGCAAACTACGGTCCAGCTTATCGAGAGCTTGCCGAACTTTATTTACAATGGAGTAATTTTGGTGCTGATTCTACAAAATCTGCCAAGGCGATTCAGAATTACAAAAAGTACATGAGTCTTACAGACGAATCTGCTCAATCGAAAATAAGATTTATGCAGTTTCTTGCCTACGCAAAAGATTATAAAGAACTGCAAAAAGTAGCGTCCGACATAAATGTACCCGCAAATGATCCAAAGTCTTTAATCATCACCCGACTGAAAGGTTGGTCTGCTTATGAGAATGGCGACTATCCAAATGCATTAACTTATATGCAAGATTTTTTTAACAAAGAAAAAGACACTACCAAACTATTGGCGAATGATTACCTTTATTTAGGTCAGGCTTTGATAAAAAATGGAAAAGACACTACTGCAGGCATGGCAAACTTAACAAAGGCAATAGAAAAAGATTCTACTAATTCTGCAGCTATCGTTGATGTGGCATCAGCGCTTTTAAAAGCTAGTAAATTTAAGGAAGCTTATAATGCTTATAGTTTGGCAGCTAAATACAATCCGAATGGCAAAGGTTCTCTATATAATTATTATTATATGGGATACGCGGCTTTTCGAGTAGGTTATAATGACAAAGCAAATAAGAGACCTTTTGATGAAAAGATGCTTGTTGGTGCTGATTCTGCATTGACTCATCTCGTAAAACTTGATTCAACTTTGGCTTTGGGTTATTTTACTCAGGCAAGGATTAATGATTATATAGATCAAACAAGACAGCCAAATGATTTGAAAGGATTGGCCATCGATTATTACGAAAAGTACATTTCGATGATAAAGCCGGAAGATCAAGAGAAAAGTAAAGCTAATTTGACAGAGGCTTATAACTATATCGGTGCTTATTTGGCCAGTAGAGATAAGCCAAGGGCGATTGAAAACCTGCAGAAAAGTGCTGCTTTAGATCCTACTGCACAAGGATCTTTTGCTCCTAACAAGCTTAAAGAATTGCAGGCGACACCAAAAGGTAAAAAGTAAAACCACATAACATCAAGGCAGGATTTTGTAATCCTGCCTTTTTCTTTTAATTTCGCAGTAAATTTAGAACAAATGCAAACCGTCCAAAGTACCCCGATAGATTTTCTTCCCATTCTTTTCCAAATCATTGTTGCCATGGGTTTTGTAGTGGTAACGCTTTTTGCTACTCATTTTTTAGGTCCGAGCAGAAAGACCAGCGATAAGTTAGAGACTTTTGAAGCAGGTGTAAAGGTTGTGGGTAATGCTCGCCAGCCTTTTTCTATAAAGTATTTCGTTGTTGCCATTCTATTTGTGCTTTTCGATATCGAAGTTATTTTTATGTATCCTTGGGCTGTAAATTTTAGGGCTTTAAAAATGGACGGATTAATAGAGATGTTTATCTTTATGGGTACATTATTGCTCGGTTTTATCTATGTTTTAAAGAAGAAAGTATTGGATTGGAACTAGATAGTTAACTGCCGGTTGGAAAGTGTAATTTCCAATTTAGCTAATTATTTAGATTGCTTCTAAATCAGGCAAGCTTTGTATATTCGTTTTTAAATGTCGTAAATTTGTGCTTTAACTGTATTCAGTTGGGCACTTTTTATTTATAAGCATGAGTGAAATTAATTTGGTAGATGCGCCTCCGGGCATAGAAGGCGCTGGTTTTTTTGCAACTTCTATGGACAAAGTAATAGGCTTGGCCCGCTCTAATTCCCTGTGGCCGCTTCCTTTTGCAACCTCTTGCTGTGGCATCGAATTTATGGCCACCATGGGTTCGCATTACGATTTAGGGAGATTTGGTGCAGAACGATTAAGTTTCTCTCCGCGCCAAGCCGATGTACTTATGGTTATGGGTACCATAGCAAAAAAAATGGGACCAGTGTTAAAACAAGTTTACATTCAAATGGCTGAGCCTAGATGGGTAATGGCGGTTGGTGCTTGTGCAAGTAGCGGAGGCATTTTCGATTCGTATTCGGTATTGCAAGGCATAGATGAAGTTATTCCCGTTGATGTTTATGTACCCGGTTGTCCTCCAAGACCTGAGGCAATTTTAGACGGGTTCCAACGCATACAGGATTTAGTAAGAAATGAATCGGGCAGGCGTAGAAATTCCGATTACTACAAAAACCTTTTAGGCCAATACGGAATTAAGTAATGGAAGAGATAACCGTAAATCAACGCTTAATAGAAAAGTTGCTAATAAATTTTGGCGATAGACTAACGGCAGTGTCAGAACCTTATGGTTTATTGACTTTTTCTACATCGAAAGAAGACATTACTGAAGTATTGAAATTTTTAAAAGAAGATCTTCAGTTTAGCTTCTTAACAGATATTACAGCAGTTCATTATCCCGGAAAGAAAGAAGGTGTAGCTGTTGTTTATCATTTACACAACATGGTGGAGCGAATGAGGATAAGAGTAAAAGTGTTTTTGAATGAAAGCCATCCATCAATTCCCACTGCCACGGTTTTGTGGCGATCTGCCAATTGGATGGAGCGCGAAACTTTTGATTTTTTCGGAGTTAAGTTTGACGGTCATCCAGATTTGCGGAGAATATTGAATATGGATGATTTAGGCGTGCATCCAATGCTAAAGCAATATCCGTTAGAAGATCCGAACAGAGTAGATAAAAAAGACGAATTTTTTGGAAGATAAATTTTATTATTCTTCTGAAGAATTTGTATAACGTATAAGAGTAAATCATTAATAAATAAAAAATTCTCCTTTTAGAGTTTTAGAGGCTATGGACCACAATCATCCAGTATATACCGATAACGATCCACAGAGCGAGCTCGTAACGCTTAATCTTGGGCCAACTCACCCGGCAACGCATGGTGTTTTCCAGAATGTGTTGCAAATGGATG
Organism: Pedobacter sp. UYEF25; assembly: GCF_054061655.1. Classification (NCBI taxonomy): domain Bacteria; kingdom Pseudomonadati; phylum Bacteroidota; class Sphingobacteriia; order Sphingobacteriales; family Sphingobacteriaceae; genus Pedobacter; species Pedobacter sp. UYEF25. The sequence continues at coordinate 125,144 of NZ_JBSSEL010000003.1, forward strand.
GCGAGCGCATCGTTAGTGCTGTCTCTACAATTGGATACATCCATCGTGCATTCGAGAAGATTGCAGAACACCGTCCGTTTTACCAAATTACACCGCTTACGGATCGGATGAACTATTGTTCGTCGCCTATAAACAATATGGGTTGGCACATGACGGTAGAAAAATTATTGGATATTGAAATGCCAAAGCGTGTAGATTATCTTCGGGTAATCATTATGGAGCTTTCTCGGATTTCAGATCACATTATCTGCAATACCATAATTGGACAAGATACTGGCGCAACAACTACCTTTTTATATCTGTTTCAATTTCGGGAACACATTTACGAAATTTACGAGGAGATTTGCGGTGCAAGACTTACCACCAATATTGGAAGAATTGGTGGGTTAGAAAGGGATTTTAACGAAGTAGCGTTTGCCAAGATCAATAAATTTTTGAAAGAATTTCCTGTAGCGCTGAAGGAGTTTGAAAATTTATTAAATCGAAACAGGATTTTTATAGATAGAACTGCCGGGGTTGCAGAAGTAACTCAAGAAACAGCATTAAATTACGGCTGGACCGGCCCTTTGCTTAGGGCAACAGGTGTTGATTACGATGTTAGGGTAGGTGATCCTTATTCTTCCTATCAAGATTTTGATTTTGAAGTGCCTGTCGGTACAAAAGGTGATATTTATGATCGGTATCTTGTGCGGAACGAAGAAATGTGGCAAAGCTTACGTTTGATTGAACAAGCGTTGGAGAAAATTAAAGGAGAGCCTAAAGGTATTTTCCATGCCGAAGTACCTGATTTTTATTTGCCACCCAAACAAGAGGTTTATAACAATATGGAGGCGCTTATTTATCATTTTAAAATTGTGATGGGAGAAATTGACGCGCCAAAGGCAGAAATTTACCATGCGGTTGAAGGAGGAAATGGTGAGGTTGGCTTTTATCTGATTAATGATGGTGGTCGTACTCCTTACAGACTTCATTTTCGCAGACCGAGCTTCGTCAATTATCAGATGTTTGCCAAGATGAGCGAAGGAATGTTGCTTTCTGACGCGATTATTAACTTAAGTAGTATGAATGTTATTGCGGGAGAATTAGATGCTTAAAGTAGAAGAACATGCACCTGTAGAGTTTTCATCAGCGATGGTCTCTAAGTTCGACGAAATAAAAGGGCGTTACCCAGTCGGCAAAGAGAAATCTGCATTGTTGCCCATGTTGCACTTGGTGCAGGAGCAGTATCTTTGGATAAGTACTCCGGCGATGGATAAAATTGCCGAGTATTTGGAAATTTCGCCAATTGAGGTGTACGAAGTAGCGACTTTTTACAGCATGTATTTTCTAAAGCCTCAAGGCAAATATGCCATGGAGGTTTGTAGAACCGGACCATGTTGTTTGGTTGGTGCAGAGAAAATATTGGCTCATTTAGAGCAAAAACTTGGTGTCAAAGAGGGAGAAGTTACAGAAGACGGCCTTTTTAGTTTTAGAGGCGTAGAATGTTTGGCCGCCTGCGGTTACGGACCAGTGCTGCAAATTAGTCCGGATTATACTTTTTATGAAAACCTTACACCAGATAGTGTAGATAAATTGATTGAAGATTTAAAGAATAAATAAGATTCGAGAAACTAGATATGGGATAGGAGAATGGGCAATTTGTCCAATATCTCACATCTCACATCGCACATCTAAAAATAAATGAGCCGCAAATTATTACTTGAACACATTAACGTAGCTGGCATTAATACTTTTGACGTCTATCGCCAAAAAGGAGGTTATCGAGCCGTGGAAAAAGCTTTAAAGACAATGTCTCCAGAAGATATTGTAGAAGAAGTTAAAAAATCAGGTCTTCGAGGGCGAGGTGGGGCTGGATTTCCAACAGGTATGAAATGGAGTTTTTTGGCCAAACCAGAGGGTGTTGCTCGATATCTGGTATGCAATGCAGATGAATCTGAACCCGGTACTTTTAAAGACCGGTATTTGATGACACATATTCCGCACGCGCTTATTGAAGGTATGATTGTTGGTAGCTTTGCCCTTGGAGCAAAAACCTCTTTCATTTATGTTCGTGGCGAAATGATGCCCCAAATTCGTATTTTGGAAAAAGCAATTGCCGAAGCGAGGGCCGCAGGTTTTTTAGGTAAAAATATTTTAGGTACTGGTTACGATTTAGAACTCTATGTTCAACCTGGCGGTGGTGCCTATATTTGTGGAGAAGAAACTGCATTGCTTGAATCTTTGGAGGGTAAGAGAGGTAATCCGCGGATAAAACCACCTTTTCCTGCAATTGCCGGGTTGTATGGCTGCCCGACAGTGGTAAACAATGTAGAGTCCATTGCTGCTGTGGTTCCAATTATCAATGACGGCGCAGAAGAATACGCTAAAATTGGAATTGGCAGAAGTACTGGTACAAAATTAATTTCTGCGGGTGGAAATGTTGCAAAACCGGGTGTCTACGAAATAGAACTTGGATTACCTGTAGAAGAATTTATATATTCTGATGAATATTGCGGTGGCATAGCAAATGGGAAAAGGTTAAAAGCTACGGTTGCTGGCGGTTCTTCCGTTCCTATTTTACCTGCTAATTTAACGTTGAGACTTGCCAATGGCGAGCCAAGATTAATGAGCTATGAATCTTTGTCTGAAGGTGGTTTTGCAACGGGAACCATGCTTGGTTCTGGAGGTTTTATTGCTTTTGACGAAGATCAATCTATCGTACGGAACACTTGGAACTTTGCTAGGTTTTACAGCCACGAAAGTTGCGGGCAATGTTCTCCTTGCAGAGAAGGCACTGGGTGGATGGAAAAGGTATTGCATCGCATAGTAAACGGTCATGGCAATATGAGCGACATAGATTTATTGGTAAATGTTGCTAAAAATATAGAAGGAAATACCATTTGTCCGCTTGGGGATGCCGCTGCCTGGCCTGTGGCCAGTGCAATACGTCATTTTAGAGATGAATTTGAGTGGTATATAAATGAGCCGATCAAAAGCCAAACCCAAAATTATGGGTTGGCAAATTATGCAGTGCCGATTGAAAAGGCTAAAGAAGTTGAAGCTTAAAATGAAGAATGTCTGATTTTCAATAATGAGTGATAAAGTAAAAGTTACTATAGACGGAATAACAGTAGAGGTAGATAACGGAACCACTATTTTAAATGCTGCAAGGCAAATTGGTGGCGATATTGTGCCTCCTGCCATGTGTTATTATTCTAAATTAGAAGGTAGTGGCGGGAAATGCCGTACCTGTATAGTCAAAGTTAGTAAAGGCTCGGAGAAAGATCCTCGGCCTATGCCAAAACTAGTTGCATCATGTCGAACTACGGTAATGGATGGGATGGAAGTGCAAAACATTACTTCTCCTGAAGTTTTATCGGCTAGGGCTGGTGTGGTCGAAATTCTATTGATCAACCATCCTTTAGATTGCCCAATTTGCGATCAAGCTGGGGAATGCGACTTACAAAATTTAAGTTATGAACATGGTTTGCAGAAAACTCGCTATGAATTTGAGCGTAGAACTTTCGAACGCATAGATATTGGAGATAAGGTGCAACTACATATGAATCGCTGCATTCTTTGCTATCGCTGTGTCTATGTCGCTAATCAACTTACAGATAACCGCGTGCATGGAATTTTAAACCGAGGCGATCATTCAGAAATATCTACATACATCACTAACGTTATAGAAAATGATTTTTCTGGAAACGTAATTGATGTTTGTCCAGTTGGTGCCTTAACTGATAAAACATTTAGATTTAAAAATAGAGTTTGGTTCACGAAACCTGTACAGGCGCATAGAGATTGTTCGCACGCAAACTGTAAAGGGGAAGTAACGCTCTGGTACCGTGGTGAAGATGTGCTTAGAGTTACTGCTCGAAAGGATGAGTTTGGCGAGGTAGAATCTTTTATTTGCAACGAATGTAGGTTCGAGAAGAAAAGTACTTCAGATTGGGTGATAGAAAATCCAACCCATATTGATGATACTTCCGTAATTTCTTCGAACCATTACGAAACTTTGATACCTTTGCCGGTAATTAAAATCAACCCGATGTTGCAAGCTGCAAATGAGATCGAGTTACATAAAAAAGTAAAATATTAATGGAAAGCGGTTTCATTGTTGAGAAATTTATATTGGTTGCCGTGGTTTTTGGCATCAGCTTGGTCATTGCGATGTATTCTACGTATGCAGAACGGAAAGTTGCTGCTTTTTTACAAGATAGGTTAGGTCCAGATCGCGCAGGACCGTTTGGGATACTTCAGCCGTTGGCAGACGGAATGAAAATGTTTATGAAAGAGGAAATCATTCCTACCTCTGCAAACAAATGGCTTTTTATGGTTGGTCCCGGCCTGGCAATGCTTACCGCGTGTATTGCAAGTGCGGTAATTCCTTGGGGAAGTCCAATGATTGTAAACGGCAGAACCATCCCTCTTCAAGTTAGCGACATTAACGTTGGTGTGTTATATATTTTTGGCGTAGTATCTCTTGGTGTTTACGGTGTGATGATTGGTGGCTGGGCATCAAACAATAAATATTCTTTGTTAAGTGCCATTCGTGCAGCCTCACAAAACATCAGTTATGAAATTGCAATGGGTTTATCTATTATCGCTTTGCTGTTGATGACAAATACCCTTAGTTTAAAAGAAATTGTAGACCAACAGCACGGGTGGAACTGGAATGTGCTTTATCAGCCGTTGGGTTTTTTAATCTTTATGATCTGTTCATTTGCCGAAACCAATCGTGCACCATTCGATTTACCGGAATGCGAAACCGAGCTTATCGGTGGTTATCATACAGAATATTCTTCCATGAAACTTGGTTTTTACCTATTTTCTGAGTACATCAACATGTTTGTTTCCTCAGCAGTTATGGCAACATTGTATTGGGGAGGCTATAACTATCCGGGCATGGATTGGGTTGCAGCACATTTAGGAACAGTAGCTGCGCCGCTTATTGGAACAGCGGTTTTATTTGCGAAAATATTTTTCTTCATCTTTTTATTCATGTGGATTAGGTGGACGATTCCACGTTTCCGCTATGATCAATTGATGAATTTAGGGTGGCGGGTTTTGATACCTTTGGCTATCGCTAATATTGTTATAACAAGTATAGTCATCGCATTTATAGAGAAATTTTAAAATTGCCGACTCAATAGGAGAGTTGAGAATGACAATACCTATTTATTAAAAAACCCATTTAGGGCGGAAGTTATATGGAAGCATTAACAAAAAACAAAAAAGTATTAGAACAAAAGCCTTTAAGTTTCATGGAGAAAATATATCTCCCTGCAATTGGCAAGGGCATGGCCATTACTTTTAGCCATTTGTTCAAAAAACCAGCTACGATAAGATATCCAGAAGTTCAGAGAGAATTTTCGATCAATTTTAGAGGCATGCATTCGCTAAAGCGAGATGAAGAAGGAAAAGAGCGTTGCACTGCTTGTGGGCTTTGTGCTTTATCTTGTCCTGCTGAAGCGATTACCATGATTGCGGCTGAGCGAAAACCTGAAGAGAAACATCTTTATAGGGAAGAAAAATATGCTGCAACCTATGAAATCAATATGTTACGTTGTATTTTTTGTGGATTGTGTGAAGAAGCTTGTCCAAAGGAAGCAATCTATTTGGATGGACCAATTGTGCCTGCAGATTATCTACGTAAAGACTTTATTTACGGAAAGGATAAATTGGTTGAGGCTCCATTAGAAATGTTAAAATAACTGAGAGTGTGCCCTATTATAGAGATTAGAATTTTCGATTGACAGGGATAAAAATAGAATAAAGATTGCCTCATACTTCGCAATGGTGTTATGAGAAAACAAACAAATAAAATTGATAGATAAATGGGTACACAAGTATTCTACTTCGTTGCAACCTTAAGCGTATTGTTTTCGCTAATGGTTATTTTTGCAAAGAATCCCGTACATAGCGTTATATATTTAATTATTACGTTTTTTACATTTACGGTTCATTACGTATTGTTAAATGCCCAGTTTTTGGCCGTCGTAAACTTTATTGTTTATATGGGAGCCATCATGGTGCTCTTCCTATTTGTGCTCATGCTGCTAAATCTTAATAAGGAAACAGAACCATCAAAATCTCCTTTGATCAAAATTGTGGGGGTTATTGCAGGATGCTGTTTGGTAGTTACGCTCGTTGGATCGTTTAAGGCCGCTTCCATTACAAATCCGCTCACTTTAAAATCTTCAAACTTGGGTTTAGTAGAAAACCTGGGGGATGTTCTTTTTCATAAATTTTTATTGCCATTCGAGCTTTCATCATTGTTGTTGCTGTCTGCTATGGTTGGCGCAGTTTTATTATCAAAAAAAGATTAAGTAAAATCTTACTATGCAAAACATAACTACCCAAATGCAGGGCGTGCCACTTAACCATTACATTTGGTTTTGTGCCATTATTTTTACCATCGGCGTAGTGGGCGTACTTACACGTAGAAATGCCATTGTTATTTTTATGTCAGTGGAGTTAATGTTAAATGCGGTAAATCTACTACTTGCTGCTTTTTCTGTTTATCACAACGATCCATCTGGGCAAGTGTTTGTGTTTTTTATTATGGCTTTAGCAGCAGCCGAAGTGGCCATTGGGTTAAGTATTATTGTAATGGTTTACAGGAATACTAAATCTATAGATATTAATGTGTTGAATCGCCTTAAGTGGTAAATATATTTTGCTTATAATGACAATAGAAAATTTAATTTGGTGGGTTCCGTTGCTTCCTCTACTAGGATTTTTAATTAATGGACTTGGCAGAAATACGTTATCAAAACAACTGATCGGCTTTATAGGCAGTGGTGTTGTATTGGCTTCGTTTATAATTAGCATTATTATTTTTTTCCGGTTAACCGGCGATACAGAAAAGCAGCACACCGTTTTACTGTTTGACTGGATCAGCGCAGGTAAGCTTACAATCCCTTTGTCTTTTTTGGTTGATCCGCTGAGTGCTATTATGCTCCTCGTAATTACTGGCGTGGGATTTTTAATCCATTTATATTCCATCGGCTACATGCACAGCGACGAAGGTTTTGGAAAGTTTTTCAGTTACCTAAACCTTTTCGTTTTTTTTATGCTTTTGCTTGTGCTTGGCTCGAACTACATTGTTATGTTTATTGGGTGGGAAGGCGTAGGGCTGTGTTCGTATTTACTAATTGGGTTTTGGTATACCAACGGTAGTTTTGCCTCTGCAGCCAAGAAAGCATTTATTATGAATAGGATAGGAGATTTAGGCTTCCTATTAGGCGTTTTTTTAATGTTCAATTTTTTTGGAAGTATAGAGTTCTCCAAGGTTTTTCCACAGGCAGCAAACATGCTTCCGGGAAACAATACAATCGTCCTTATTACCATTTTATTGTTTATTGGCGCCTGCGGAAAATCGGCGCAATTGCCGTTATTTACCTGGTTGCCAGACGCAATGGCTGGCCCGACTCCGGTTTCTGCACTCATTCACGCAGCCACCATGGTTACTGCTGGTATTTACATGATTGCACGTAGCAGTGTGCTTTTTGATTTAGCTCCACTTACTCAAAATATCATCGCCATCATTGGAACGGCCACGGCACTTATTGCAGCAATTATCGCGCTTACGCAAACAGATATAAAAAAGGTACTCGCATATTCTACCGTGTCTCAATTGGGCTATATGTTTTTAGGCCTAGGCGTTGGCGCATATACAGGGTCTTTTTTCCATTTATTAACACATGCTTTTTTCAAAGCTTTACTGTTTTTAGGTGCAGGATCTGTAATTCACGCCATGCACCACGAGCAGGACATGAGGTCGATGGGCGGTTTAAGAAAGAAATTGCCTATCACTTTTATCACCATGATGATTGCCACCGTAGCGATTTCTGGAATTCCACCTTTTTCTGGATTTTTCTCTAAAGACGAAATTTTAGCGAACGCTTATGAACACAGCAGAGTGCTGTGGGTTATTGGCGTGTTTACAGCTTTCTTAACGGCTTTTTACATGTTTAGAATGATGTTTTTGACGTTTTTCGGTAAATATCGGGGTACGCATCATCAAGAGGAGCACATACACGAATCTCCTGCAGTTATGACTATTCCACTAGTTGTATTGGCAGTTTTGGCAGCTATAGGTGGTGTAATAAACATTCCACATATATTTGGAGGAAATGAATGGTTGGCACATTGGCTAACTGGTGCTAACGTTACACAACATGAGCTAGGTTTAGATCGGGCAACAGAATATTTGTTAATGGGGATATCTGTGTTTGCAGCTTTGGTCGCTATTTTCTTTGCCTACAGTCGTTACCTTAAAACAAATCATGTACCAGTTGCAGACGTTGCGCACCGGTCAATAGTGGCAAAAATATCTTATCATAAATTTTACCTTGATGAGATTTACGATTTTATCATCGTAAAGCCTTTAGACGGACTCTCTAGATTCTTTTATAAGGTAATCGACACTAAATTTATTGACGGGATAGTGAACGGACTTGGGTGGAGCACTAGGGAAACGAGTAAAGGAGTGAGGTTATTACAATCAGGAAACGTCGGTTTCTACATATTTATGATGGTTTTTGGAATCATCGCACTGCTGTTATATACATTTTTATACATATAAAAAGGGTTCAAAATTTTACTGATGGAACAACTTTTACTTATTTTATTTATTCCTTTATTGGGCGCATTGATAACTTCATTTGCAGGGAAGCAGGCAAAGTTTGTTGCTGTTGCATTTTCTGTTGCATCGTTAATTCTTACGCTGTATTTAGTTTTTTCTTTTGTGCCAGATGCTTCCACTCAGTTTGAGGTTAATTTGCCGTGGATAAATGAGTTGGGCATTCATTTTCATGCCGGCATAGATGGCATCAGCATGTTGGTGGTGCTACTTACCAATGCACTTATTCCTATCATTATTCTATCGAGTTTAAAGCACGACTATAAAAACCCAGGTGCTTTTTACGCGCTAATTCTTTTTATGCAATGTGGCATGTTATTGGTTTTTACTGCAATGGATGCCTTTTTGTTTTACATCGGTTGGGAAGCTGCACTAATACCAATCTACTTTATTTGTGCTGCTTGGGGTGGGAAAGACCGGATCCGCATTAATATGAAGTTTTTCGTGTATACCATTGCTGGTTCTCTTTTTATGTTAATGGGCATTATATTTTTATACCTTCAAAATCCCGCACATAATTTCGAAATTCAATCGTTTTACAATCTTAACTTAGACGCTTCTCAACAGAGTTGGCTATTTTGGGCATTCTTTTTAGCATTTGCGATTAAGATGCCAATATTTCCGTTTCATACTTGGCAGCCAGATACCTACAATGCAGCCCCAACTCCCGGAACCATGTTGTTATCCGGAATTATGCTTAAAATGGGTATTTACGGGTTGATCAGGTGGTTATTACCGATTGCTCCAAAAGGGGTGCAAGAATGGGGAGATTTAGCGTTGGTGCTCTCAATAATTGGTATTGTGTATGCTTCTATTATTGCATTTACACAAAGAGATGCGAAACGACTTATCGCTTATTCATCGATCGCCCACGTAGGGTTAATTGCGGCCGCAATCTTTGCTTCTTTCAGTCTTGGTAATCAGGGTATTGAAGGATTACAGGGCGCAATGATTCAAATGCTTAGCCACGGTATAAATGTTATCGGTCTGTTCTTTGTGATAGACATTATATTTTCTCGTTTAAAAACAAACACCATCGCAGAACTAGGCGGGATTGCTAAAATGGCACCACAGTTGTCCATTGCGTTTCTAATCATTCTACTAGGAACTGTTGCGCTACCGGGAACCAATGGTTTCGTTGGTGAGTTTTTATTGTTATTAGGCGTTTATCATTACAGCATTTGGGCCGCCGCCTTTGCAGGTTTGACCATGATTTTTAGTGCGGTCTATATGTTTAGAATGTATCAAAAATCAATGCTTGGTAAAACCAACAGTTTAACGTTGGGCATGACGGACATTAAAGGATCGGAGAAGTTAGTGCTGTACACCATCTGTATTTTGGTAGTCGCAATTGGTGTTTATCCAAAGCCAATTTTACATTTAACAGAAGCATCGGTCCAGCATTTATTAGAACAAGTACACCAAAAATTAATTCAGTAACAGAGCAATGAATATTATTATTACCATTAGTATTACCGCCTTTATTGTGCTTTATGCAGGTTTGTTTAAAGCAGGTAAGGCGTTATTGCCAATAGCTATCGTTGGTTTATTAGCTGCTTTGGGCTTCGTTTTCTTTAAGTGGGATACCAATATTGTGTATTACGATATGATGAAAATGGATAATTTTGCGTTGGCCTTTTCATCGCTTTGCGTAATAAGCACCTTGTTTGTACTGCTGCTCTCTCAAAATTACTTTGCTAGTAAAGGAGAACACGTGGCCGAGTATTTTACATTAATCCTGTTTTCTCTCGCAGGAATGGTTATGATGGTTTCATTTCAAAACATGGCAATGCTTTTTATCGGCATCGAAATCATGTCGGTAAGTCTGTACATTCTTGCCGGAATTAGAAAGTCTGATTTTGCTTCGAACGAAGCTTCGTTAAAATATTTTTTAATGGGTGCTTTTTCTACTGGCTTTTTGCTGTTTGGCATAACGCTCCTTTACGGGGCTACCGGTAGTTTTGATCTATTAGCGATTAAAACTTATGTGTTAGATAATCCAACCAATATTTCTCCATTATTTTACCCTGGCATTATCCTAATGCTGATAGGACTGTGTTTCAAAGTTGGGGCTGCACCGTTTCATTTTTGGGTGCCTGATATTTACGAGGGTTCTCCATCTTTAGTGTCTACCTTTATGGCGACCGCTGTAAAGACAGCAGGTTTTGCTGCTTTTTTAAGGTTATTCTTGTTTGCACTTGCACCACTACACGATTTTTGGGAACTTCCGCTTACCGTTATTGTGTTTTTAACGTTGTTTATTGGCAATGTGACCGCGTTATTCCAAAACAATTTCAAAAGAATGTTAGCTTACTCCAGTATTTCTCATGTAGGTTATATGCTTTTTGCACTTATCGAGCTAAATCAGGGCAGTAGCAACAAGATTTTGTTTTATGCAGCAGCCTATACATTTGCAACCATTATCGCGTTTGCGGGATTGATTTTGGTAAAGCAACGCACAGGAAGCGATAGTTATGAGCGTTTTAACGGATTAGGCAAACGAAATCCTCTGCTCGCGATTTGTATGGCAATTGCGTTGTTATCTCTTGCAGGAATACCGCTTACAGCCGGTTTTATTGGTAAATACATAATGTTTTTAAATGTGATGCAGAGTTATCACGTCTATCTGGTCGGATTTGCAATATTAAATGCACTTGTTGGATTTTATTACTACTTCAAAGTAATTGTTGCCATGTATTTTAGAGATGGAGAGGACGATGTTAGCATTACAATTCCTACTCAATATAAATTAGTGATGGTTTTGTCTGCAGTGATTACCATCGTTTTAGGTATTTATCCGTCAATACTCTTAAACTTATTTTAACGCCCACTTTGTTTGATATTTATTTGTAGTTTTACGAATAAGTCATTATGCAAGAATTTTGGAACAGCCTGCACCAAATCATCTCTCCGGATAAACTTTTAAGAGAAGGTGGGTTCTATGTTGTTTTGTTCATTATTTATGCGGAAACAGGTCTATTCTTCGGGTTTTTCCTTCCCGGCGACTATTTACTTTTTTTAGCGGGAATGTTCGTCGCCACTGGTAAACTAGATGTTCATATTGGTACCTTAATAATTGGCCTAATCATTGCAGCCATATCTGGTAATTTTACTGGTTTTTGGTTCGGACAAAAAACCGGGCCGGCATTGTACAAGCGTAATGATAGTCTTTTCTTTAAAAAACGTTATTTGAAGGCTGCTGAAGAATACTATAGGAAGCAAGGGGCATTTGCCCTGATTATGGGCAGGTTTGTGCCAATTGTGAGGACGTTCGCACCAATTGTGGCGGGAATTGTAAAGCTTGATGAAAGGAAATTCGCGCTATACAACATTGTAGGCGCTGTTTTATGGGTCACTTCGTTAACGGTTCTTGGTTATTTTCTTGGCAAAAGATTTGAGAAGGAAATTACGGATTATCTTTTTTATATAATAATTGGATTTATATTAATAACAACCATTCCATTATTAATTACCTTTGTAAAAAACAGAGTAGATAAATCCTCTGATAAAGAAGACATAAATATTAAGTAGAAAAAATGGCGAATGACGATCATCATGCTTGGCACTCCGTATCCCCGGGCGAAAACGTACCAGAAATAGTTAACGCAATTATAGAAATTCCGAAAGGTTCCAAAGCAAAATACGAAATAGATAAAGAGTCGGGATTGATTAAGTTAGATCGCGTTCTATTTTCTTCCGTGATGTATCCGGCAAACTACGGATTTATCCCCCAAACTTATTGTGATGACAAAGATCCACTAGACATCTTGGTTTTGTGTTCGGTAGATGTTTATCCGCTCACCTTGGTAGAAGCAAAAGTCGTTGGCGTAATGCATATGGTAGACGGTGGCGAACAAGACGATAAAATCATTGCAGTTGCAGCACATGATATGTCTGTAAATTATATTAATGATTTAGACGAACTACCTCCACATCAAATGAAAGAAATTGTACGTTTTTTTCAAGATTATAAAGCATTGGAAGGAAAAAATGTAACCATAGAGCATTTGCTTGGGGTGAGGTACGCGCACAAAGTAATATTGGAAAGTATAGAACTTTATAACCAATTATTTAGAGATAAAGCCTAATGGGTTGGGATTTATTTTGGACTCTTTCTTTAGTATTACTAAATGGTTTTTTCGTAGCGGCCGAATTTGCGATCGTAAAGGTACGTGGCTCACAGATAGAAATTAAGGCCAAAGACGGCAGTCAGGTTGGTAAAGTTGCAAAGTTAATCGTCCATAATTTGGATAACTATCTCGCAGCTACGCAGCTGGGCATAACACTTGCCTCCCTTGGGCTAGGTTGGATTGGCGAAAACGTTATGCATCAGATTGTGCATGATTCTATGGCTAATGTAGGCATAGCAGAAGCTTACATCACCACTACATCTACCATCATTGCGTTTTCAATTATTACGGTAATGCACATCGTTTTTGGCGAGCTTGCGCCTAAATCTATTGCCATACAACGCCCGGTAGCTACAACCATGTTTATATCGCTTCCCTTGCAAGCGTTTCATTTTATCTTTAAGCCATTTATATGGATGTTAAACGGACTGGCATCGTTAATTTTAAAATTAATAGGTATGCAGTCATCTGCGGGGCACGAGTCTTTACATAGTACAGAAGAACTTCAATACTTATTAGATCAGGGAAGAGAAAGTGGTGCGCTGGATTTTAACGAACATGAGATGATTAAAAACGTGTTCGATTTTAACGAGCGGGTGGTAAAGAACATCATGGTTCCGCGCACTAAAATTTCTGGTGTAGAGCTTCGCACTCAACAAGAAGAGGTGATCGAAGTTATCATAAAAGAAGGTTATTCTAGGTTGCCTGTATATGATGAAATAATGGATAAAATTGTTGGAATTATTCATGCCAAAGATATTTTACCTTTGGTAGCTGCAGGAAATAAAAGTTGGACGCTTAGTGATATCATTCGAAAACCCTTTTTTGTTACGGAAACCAAGAAAATCAATGATTTGATGGGTGAATTACAGGTGAAAAGAATGCAAATTGCCATTGTTTTGGATGAATTTGGAGGTACCGCAGGGATGGTTACTTTGGAAGACATTGTAGAGGAATTAGTGGGAGACATTCAAGACGAATATGATGAGGAAAAGCCGCTTGTTGAGCAAGTCAGTGAAAATGAATTTATTGTAAATACCTTCGCAACGGTATATGATGTCAACGAGCATCTTTCCCATGACTTACCGGAAGACGAAGATTTTGATACCATTGGTGGCTTAGTGTCTCATGTATTCGGCAAAATACCCGAGGTTGGGGAAAGTAATGAGTCTTACGGTTATCTATTTACCATTTTAAAGAAAACAGAACAGAATATAGAGACTGTAAAAATGGAGCTTGTAAAAGCTGAAGAAGATGGAGAGGATGATCATTAGCAGATAAGCCATGCACATTTTTTATACGCCAGACATTTCGCTGCCCAACTACACGCTTAACGGAGAGGAAAGCAAACATTGTGTGCGGGTTTTGAGGTTGGTGGTCGGCGATGTGGTAAATCTAGTTGATGGTAGGGGAGGGTTTTATTCCGCAGAAATTTCGTCAGCCGATCCTAAAAAAGTTGGTTTGCATATTTTTGAAGCGCAAACCGAATACGGAAAAAGACCATTTAGATTGCACATTGCCGTTGCTCCCACCAAAAATATCGATCGGTTAGAATGGTTCTTAGAAAAAGCGACAGAATTGGGTATAGATGAAATTACGCCGATTATCTGTCAGCGATCTGAACGGAAAGTGGTAAAACTAGAAAGGCTTTTAAAAGTAGTTACCTCCGCGATTAAGCAATCTTTAAAGGCGTACCTTCCCAAAGTAAATGAAACCGTAAGTTTTGAATCGTTTATAAATACAAATACCTGTGCAAATAAATACATTGCTCACTGTCTGTCCGCAGATAGCAAACAGTATTTGTCACAAACCATCATTAGCGGCGAAGATTGCACAGTGCTAGTGGGGCCTGAAGGCGATTTTACTGCCGACGAAATTAACTTAGCTTTGCAAAAAGGATATAAAGCCGTAACTTTAGGAAACACAAGGTTGCGGACCGAAACTGCTGCTTTAGCCGCATGTTTTGAAATTAATTATCTTAACAGATAGACGAAGTTGAAATTTCCAATTGTTAAATTTTTGTTGGTTAGATTAAAGAAGACCATCTCTGGTTGTATTCTTATCGTGTTCTTATTACTGTTTTGTTTTAGTTTTACGACGCCAACATATCGAATGGGGAAGCTTAAGTATAGCGGCGGTGGCGATTGGTATGGAGATAGAACTGCGTTGCCGAATTTAATTGCCTTTTGCAATTCCAATTTGAGAACAAATTTCTACCCTCAAGAGCGTGCTGTTGATGTGGGAAGCAAAGAGCTTTTTAACTATCCTTTTGTTTTTATGACGGGACATGGAAATGTTGTTTTTAGCGAGCAGGAAGCTAAGAATTTGAGAGCCTATTTAACTGGCGGTGGCTTTTTACATATAGACGATAATTATGGCTTGAATAAGTTTGTGAGGCCTCAGATGAAAAAAGTCTTTCCTGAGCTTAATTTTGTAGAGCTTCCTGCCAATCATCCAATTTATAACCAAAAATATAAATTCCCTAACGGCTTACCAAAAATCCACGAACATGATGGGAAACGCCCTCAAGGCTTTGCTCTTACTTGGAAAGGGAGGGTTATTTGTTTTTATACTTACGAATGTGACCTTGGCAATGGCTGGGAAGATTTTGGGACTTACCCAACGGATACACAAGAAGCGCGCACGCAGGCCTTGAAAATGGGCGCAAATTTAGTCCAATATGCATTAACGCAATAGCTATGGTCAAAATTAAAGTAAACGATAGGAATGATTTTCAAGTTGAGTTTTTCGGCAAACGGATAGTTGCAGATGGAAAAGAATTAGAAATTGATGTAAGTGATTTGGGCGAAGGATTTTGGAGCATTATTTATGCCGATAAGTCATATCAGGTTGAATTGGTTGATGTAAACAGCGCTGAAAAAAGCTATGTATTGAAAGTTAATGGTCACGCATATCAATTGAACATTGAGGACAGATTTGATAAATTATTGCATCAGTTAGGGATGGATAATCTAGCTGCCGGTAAAGTTTCAGAGGTGAAAGCGCCGATGCCTGGACTCGTTTTGGCATTAAAAGTTAAAGAGAATGATGAGGTTGCCAAAGGGGATAGATTGTTAATCTTAGAGGCAATGAAGATGGAAAACGTGTTGAAGTCTCCAGTCGATGGAATAATCAAAAAAATTTTAGTGCAAGAAGGAAGCAAAGTGGAGAAGAATCAGGTTTTGCTAATTTTCAAGTAGAATTTCGCTACAAAAAATTTTCCTATTAAATTAAAATGGCCAACCTTATAAAAAGTTGGCCATTTGAATTGGCTGCAATTTTCAAATATTTATCTTCGTTTCTTACCTGCTTTAAAATTTCTTTTACCTACAGTGCTTATCTCAGGTGCGCCTAGCATCGTCATCGCGCATCGGAAGCCTACCTCTGCAGAAGATTCATCCTGTTGTAGAAATCTCCTTGTGGCAGGATTCAACCAATAAGCCATATCGTTCCAAGAACCACCTTTATAAACGCGAGATTTATCGTTTACCAAAGAAACTCCTTCTTCATTTAATAACTTATTTTGACGGTCTCTATAACCCCGTTCATCTGAAGTATAGTTTGTAACAGGTGTTGATGGATCAATAGAATTTGAGATTGAGTCTGCACGTTTTCCTAAAATTTGCTTCTCTTCCCAGGTTAATTTTTTACCGGAATAAGCACTTACCTTAACTGGTGTTCCGTATTTATCCAAAGCGAGTTTTCCTGCAGCTGGATCTGAAAGCTTGTTGTTTTGGAAATCATTACCTCGATAAGGATTAAAAGCATTTACGTCTTCAAATGTTCCCGGCCTATATACGTCATTTACCCACTCATTCACATTTCCGGCCATATTGTACAAGCCGAAATCATTAGGTTGATAATATTTTACAGGAACAGTTAAATCGCCTTTATCGTTTAAAGAACCTCCGACACCCATATAATCTCCAGCGCCTCGCTTAAAGTTGGCCAGTATCATACCGCGCGTCTTACGATCGGCAGAACTTACACCCAAGCCATTCCAAGGATAAATTTTCTCGTCCTTAATGTTTTCGTAATCTGTATTGCCAATCAAACCAAGCGCAGCATATTCCCACTCTGCTTCTGTCGGTAAACGATATGGTTGTAATACAATACCATCTTCCAAGGTAACATGTCTTCTTGCAACATCTCCACCTTTTTTACCTGCGTTTCCAATAGATGCGCCCGCTGCAGCCGTATAATCTTGTGGAGCTTTCGCACCAAGATCATTGTACTGCCCATTTAAATAAGCATCTGTATTAAAAGGCTGAGTCGGTTTTTCAGTATTGGCTTGTGTTGTGGTATTATTTTTTCCTTGTTTAGTTCCAGCCAGTTGGTCGTATCCGGTTAAAATTTGTTTTTTTCTCAGAATATATTCGTTTGCTTGAGAAGTTCTCCACTCGCAAAATCTTGTTGCTTGCTCCCAAGAAACTCCTACAACGGGATAGTCTTGATAGGCAGGATGACGAAGATAGTTGTTTACGTACGGCTCATTATAGGATAGTGCACGTCGCCAAACCAATGTATCTGGCAAGGCATTGTAATAATATTCATGGTCATCAGGAAAGCTTACCCTTATCCAGTGCAAATACTCCAGCCAATCTGTATTACTTACTTCGGTTTCATCCATATAGAAAGATGGAACTGTAACTTGCCTACGGTAATTGTAAATGCTTGGTTCGATACCAGGAACAGCGATGGCGCTACCTCCAACTACCAAAACTCCACCTTCTATAGGAACTAATCCAGGGCCAGCATCCCGTTTGTATTTTGTGTTAACAACGAAACTGCCATATTTGTGATTTTTTCCATCTGCATAGGGAATTCCAGTTTTGCTAGATACATTGTCGCGATTTTTATGGCTGCAACTGGTAAGTGCTAATAAGGTAGATAAACATACACAAGTGTATATGAATGTTTTTTTCATAAATACTAGATAATAACGTTTTAAGCAAGTTTAATCTTTAAAACTACGCAAATTTAAGTCAATTAATAGACTTATAAAAATAGTTTTAAAATTATATTTTACATATAAATCATTAAAAACTAGACTTTTGTGAAAAATGTAGTGGTAAAAATACAAGAAAATGGATGTTTTGTTTAATGTTTGCGAGGTAAATTTAGTGTTTGTAAATTGTTAAAATTTGAAATATTAGCTCGGGTTATTCGTTTTAGTGTTGACTGCAAAATCTAAAATTGTGTACTTTTAAACAAATGAATTTCAAGTCTATCGGCACGCTTGCTTTTTCTATATGGTCTACTGTCTTGGTGTTTGAAAACGCAAATGCACAAGTGGTTATATCTGGGGCTGAAACGAACGGAAGCCAATCTAACAATATAATTTCTGCTGTCCCTTTCTTATTGATCACCCCCGACGCTCGAATTGGTGCTATGGGTAATGCTGGCGTTGCTGTATCACCCGATGTGAACGCTGCTAGCATAAATCCTGCTAAACTTGCTTTCTTAGATAAACCATACGGATTTTCCGTGTCTTATAGCCCATGGCTTAAAAATCTTGTGCCTGACATTAATTTAGCCTATTTAAGCGGATACTATAAATTTAAAGATAGATATACTTTGGCCAGTTCTTTTAGATATTTCTCCTTAGGACAACTGGCGCTTGCAGATGGTAGTGGACAAGAGCTCGGTATTGCCAACCCAAATGAGTTGGCGGTTGATGTAAGTTTTGCAACAAGTTTTGGAGATCATTTTTCTTTGGGAAGCGCTGTGCGTTACATTTATTCTAATGTTACTGGTGGCCAGTATGTGGTAAATGGAGAGAGCCATGCAGGCAATGCAGTTGCGGTTGATGTATCGGGCTTTTATAAAGCTCCTGCTCAATTATTTAATAAAAATGCCCTAATTTCTGCAGGTGTAAATATATCTAACATTGGCACAAAAATGAGTTATGGAAACACCGGACCGAGTTTGTTCTTGCCTGGGAATTTAAAAATTGGTGCCGCCGCTACTTCCGAGGTGGATGAGTTAAGCACCCTCACCTTTGCATTAGATTTTAATAAATTACTCGTGCCCACACAACCTTTTTATGATGCCAACAACCATATAATAGCTGGGCGAGATCCCAACAGATCTTTACCTTCAGGCATTATCGGATCTTTTATTGATGCGCCAGGCGGTTTTAACGAGGAGTTGCGGGAAGTTGGAGTTTCTACTGGAGCAGAATACTGGTACAATCAACAATTCGCGCTGCGCGCAGGTTACAATTATCAGAGTCCTAGTAAAGGAAATAGCCGTTATTTTACCATTGGGGCTGGTTTGAAGTACAATGTATTTAATATAGATTTTGCTTATCTCGTAGCGAATACTCAAACAAGTCCTTTGGCAAATACCTTACGCTTTAGTCTTTTGTTTAATTTTGGAGAACAGAAGATGCTCAAAAAGTAGTAGTTTGCAGTTTGTTTAAGAAGCAAAGTTTTGTGTGATGAAGATTAAGATAGGATTTGGATTTGATGTACATCAGTTAAAAGACGGACACCCCTTTTTTGTTGGCGGTGTTAATTTGGAACACCATAAAGGTGCTTTTGGTCACTCTGATGCCGATGTGCTTTTACACGCCATTTGCGATGCCATACTTGGAGCGGCAAATTTGCGAGATATCGGATTTCATTTCAAGAATACAGATCCGCAATGGAAAGGCATTAGTAGTTTATTATTATTAGAGGAAACAGTAAAGCTAATAAAGGGAAAGGGTTTTGAAGTGGGCAATGTCGATGCAATGCTGTGTTTGGAAGCGCCAAAAATCAATCCTCATATCACGAAAATGCAAGAAAACATTGCTAGAGTAATGGGCATTTCTGTTGAAGATATTTCTATAAAAGCAACTACCAACGAAACGATGGGTTTTATTGGTAGAGAAGAAGGTGTGGTAGCTTACGCGGTCTGTCTTCTCGAAAAAATATAACAACTTAATGCTAAGTTACCTTAATCGCCTTAATACCAAAAATTTGCCTGAACCATATCTTTTGAAAACCTATTGTTCAGGCAAATTCCAGCTTTTCTAAAAATGTCAAACAACTGCTTCTTTTACATTGCCGGTTCGTTTTAGTGTTCCCCAGGTTTCTAACTGTCCTCTTAATGCTCCTCTACAGGCTCTAAAAAGCACTATATACATCAGTTGCCTCCAATAAAACCGCTGTGGAAAAAGGTAAAGGAGATTTTTCATCTTCTCTTTTTCCATACGAAAAGCAATCGCAGCGAAAAACATATCTACCACAATAAAAATGATGTAATAAAAGAGTACTTGTCCAAATCCATTGTGCAAGCTTAGTATACCGGAAAAACCGGTAAGCGTCAGGTTATTTATGGCACTCAAAGAGAATATGCCACCAATAAGAGAAATCAACATAAAGAAATCAGCCAAAGGCGAGAAGAGCGGTAATATAATTTGATAAATCAGAATATTTGGCATTCCTACCATTCCAAAATAGCCGAATTTTTTATTCATAAAAGTTTTTCTGTTCTTCCAAAAACTTTGCATCACTCCAAAACTCCAACGAAAGCGCTGCTTCAGTAACATTTCTACACTTTCGGGTGCTTCTGTGTAGGCAATTGCGGTATCACAATTCTTCACTTTATATCCCGCACGTAAAATGCGCATAGTAAGGTCGCAATCTTCTGCCAACGTATCTATCGTGAAGCCGCCGACTTCTAAAACAACTGATTTTCTAAATGCACCAATTGCTCCGGGAACTACTGTAATGGTATTCAACAAATCGAATGCACGGCGGTCCATGTTTTGCGAGGTTATGTATTCGATAGATTGCCAAGTGGTTATTAAATTGTGGGCATTACCGACTTTAACTGTACCCGCAACAGCGGCAATGTCTTCATCGTAAAAAAGCCTCATCAACTCTGTTACTGCATTTGTTTTCAACTGCGTGTCTGCATCGATACATACCAAATAATCTCCCGAAGCTTTTTCAATACCAAAATTTAACGCAGATGCTTTACCTCCATTTATTTTGCTATAAAGCCTCACTTGCGGATGATTGCTGAACCTCGCGGTAACAATTTCGAAGGTCTTATCTTTAGATCCATCATCTATAAAAATAAGTTCAAAATTCGGATAATCTAGCTTCAACAAGCTATTAATGGTTTGCACGGCTGTAATTTCCTCATTGTATGCAGGAATTATAATACTAACCAAATCTTTCGGGTCTTTGATAAGCAAATCTGCATGTTTACGCGCTAATTTTCGCTGGCGTAACGCTAGGTAGGCAATGAATAATGTACGCAGAATAGCCAATACAATGGCTACAGTAAAGATCACATTCAAAACTATATTGCCATAGTAGAAGAAATTGATAAAAAAATAATCACCTGAGCCCAAAAAGCCGGTATTTGCTGCCGAATTTACTTCAGGCATTAATTCAGATTTTTTTTTCCCCATCAAATCTCCAATGGTGGTAAAAGTATAACCTTGTTTTTTAAAGTAGTGTATAATTCGTGGAAGGGCCGCAACGGTCGCTTCGCGATTTCCTCCGGCATCGTGTAATAGGAGAATATTTCCGTTGTCTTTTTGTTTTACAACCTCATTAAATATTTGATCGGCTGTTTTCCCAGGCTCCCAGTCTTCAGGATCTATAAATTCGCCAATATTTATGTAATTTTCTTTTCGGCTTTGTGCAACTGGTAAAATTTCTGATGTATTTTGCGGTTCTGCATCTGCGTTAAAAGGTGCTCTAAACAGAATGGTACTATGTCCGGTAACCGCTTCTATAAGACGTCTTGTTGAGTTCAGCTCAAATTTAACTCGCGCAGGACCTATCGACGACATATCTGGATGGAAAAAGGTATGATTTCCGATCAAATAACCGTCATCATACTCTTGGCGCAAAAGCCCCATATTTTTTTCGGCCATAATGCCCACTACAAAAAATGCGCCGGGCACTTTTTCTTCTTTTAAAATATTTAATACTTGCGGCGTATAGGTAGGGTCTGGCCCATCATCAAAGGTTAATACAATCTTTTTCTCCGCATAACCAAATCGTTTGATTACATACGGACTTGGCATTTTGATATAGCGTTGATTGGCAATCGTAAAATTATCCTTATTTAAGGTAAATCTAACTACTCCGGGCGCTGGTGTAGATATCAAATCTAATATTTCTCCCTCACCAATGTAGTTAATGCCATTCATTGTAAGTGCAGAAATCGTTCTTAAGTCAAAAGGTTTCTTTTTTAAAGCCTCTAGACTTAAATCCTTTGAAATATATTGCCATAATCTTTTGTCCTCAGAGCCCAAACGCCAAAGGGCTATTCCTGCTATTCCCCAATCATCTGCTTTGCGAATTAGATTAAAATACGTTGCGGCATTGGTAAAATACACGTGATGCTGCGTGCCGTTATCCGCTTTATATTTGTAGTTTAAATTGGCAGAAACCGGATCGAAAGTTATTTTGCTTTTGTAACTTACTGCGGTAGTCATTGCTTCTTCATATGTCATCGGTATGCCAATGCTTTGCTCGGGCCAATCATAGCCATAACACGCAAGCGCCAAAATCACTTTATCCGCATCCACTTTGCTGCACAAATCATCTAATTTTTCTTCTACCCATTGTTGATTTGAAATATCGCCAGCATTACTTTCTTCACTGTGCTGATCGTATGCCATTAATACCAAATAATCATTGTAATGCTGTAAAATCTTTGGATTGTAGTCGTCATTGTCTACAGCAATATCTTGCATAACTAGTAAGTTTTGCGCATGAAATTGCGTGTAGATGTTTTTCATGAGGTTGTTAAACCCCCCTTGGCTGTCTGCATTTACTTCTTCAAAGTCAATATTTATGCCTTTATAATTGTATTTTTTTACCAAAGAGATTAGATTTTTGATAAATGCCTGCTGCGCACTGGTATCGCTTATAAGCTTTTTTACAGCTTTGCCGTCCCAACCACTTTTGTTATAATTAGAAATATCAGCAATTGCAGATTTCCCTGCTTTATTGATTACGTTTAAGGCAGCAGTATCGACTTGCTCATTTATAGAATCTCCACGTAGAAAAAACGACTCCGTCGCAACCATATCTAAATGGCCAATATTGCGTTTTAAATCTGATAGCGAGTTTTCTCTAGTCGCTGCCCAACTAACATAAAAGCCCATGTTTATCCTTTTTTTATCGCCATGTACAGACGCTACATGCTTTTCTCTGTCTTTTCGGATTTTTTCCAAATGGGACTTTGCGATGGAGAAATCCTTGTACTTCTGAGACTTCTTCAGTTTGTTTAATTGTTTGGCGTTCAATTTTCCACTGATGTCTAAAAAAGGCAATTTCGGTGCTTGAACAGAAGAAAGCGTAAGTACAACACATATTATTGCAACTACAAAAACGATAAGAAAAGTTCTGCTAATCCATGTAAAGGTATTCCAGCGGGTTTTCTTCTCAGTTTGAAAAATTTGTTTTCCGGACATTTTTTTTTCTGATTTATCATCAAAAGTCGATAAGTAACATGAAGAACATGTGAAACTATTTTTTATGGAGAAAAAAAGTTTTTATCGGTTTTTGAGAGGGTTTATTAGACTTCAAATGTAATCCTTTTTTGAGCTGAATTGGCTTAGAGAAACAGAAAAATTTTCCATCCAAAAAAGCCCGACTTTCAATGAAAATCGGGCTTTTTTTTGAATTGATCAGGTAAGAGTAAAAATTTTATTCCTCTAAATAGCCGAATTTGCCCATATTATAATCATCAATCGCCTGTCTTATTTCGGCTTCCGAATTCATTAAAAAAGGTCCGTACTGTACAATTGGCTCATCAATTGGTTCACCGCTCATAATCAGAACAACGCTGTCTTCAAGCGCCTCTAAAGTAATTTTTTCGCCTTCATTTTTAAAATAAGCCAAAGTATTAACATCCGCCAACTGATTGTTGTTAATTCTCGCTTTTCCTTCTACCACCATAAAACCCGTGTTATTGCTACTCGGAAAATTAAAGTCAACTTTCCCATGTTTGTTTAACCGAGCGTTGTACAATTCTATTGGACTAAATGTATGTGCAGTGCCCTTGACACCTCGGTAGTTTCCTGCTATAATTTCTAGTTTACCGCCAAAATCTGAAATGTCTACACTCGCCATTTCTTTGTGTCTAATGGGTTGATACCTAGGTTTTCCCATTTTGTCCTTCGCAGGAAGATTGATCCAAAGTTGTATCATTTGAAAAGTACCGCCCTTAATGCTGTAACTTTCGTCATGATATTCTTTGTGCAGAATGCCACTGGCAGCCGTCATCCATTGTACATCGCCAGGATAAATAACGCCGCTGTTTCCATAACTGTCGTGATGTGCAACCGAACCATGATACGCAATGGTAACTGTCTCAAATCCCCGGTGCGGGTGGCTGCCTACACCTCTAGGTTTTTTTCGAGCAGAAAATTCAATCTTTGACCCATAATCAAGCAAAAAGAATGGATTCATGTCAATCTTATAACCGCTTGGGAAAAAATTATGTACCCTAAAACCATCACCAACCATGTGCGGTGCCGGTGCACTTAGTATTTCCAATACTTCCTTTACGTTTTCCATTACATTTATCCAATCTAATTCTTTTCAGAATTTATCTTTAGGCCTGTTTAATAAATTGTAATTCACCTACTATTCTCACTTCTTCACTCACAACTACTCCGCCTGTTTCTAAAGCTGCATTCCAAGTTAACCCAAAATCAGTGCGATTGATTTTTCCGGTTAATGTAAAGCCAGCTTTCGTTTGTCCGTAAAGGTCTGTTACGGTTCCACCATATTCTGCAGTTAATTTTACAGGATTGGTTTTGTCTTTTATAGTAAGGTTGCCTTTTACGATGTAATTATCACCATCTTTTTCAACCGAATTAGATTTAAAATCAATGGTTGGGAAATTTTCTGCATCAAAAAAGTCGCCGCTCTTTAAATGGTTATCTCTATCACTATTTCCGGTATCTAAAGACTTTAAATCGCCAGTAAACGAAATCTCGGCGCCTGTAAAGGTATCTTCTTCGGCGTTTAGCTCAGCCGTAAATGATTTTAAACTTCCTGTTACAGTTGTGATCATTAAATGCTTAACCTTAAACTGTAATTCACTATGGGATTGATCTAAACTCCATTTTTGTGTTTTCATATTTTTTCGTGTTAGGAAGTTTGTTCCTACCGAACAAAAGTACAGCAGAATATAATGGTGACTATTGATGTATGTTAATAAATCAGTTCGTGATTTTGCGTGTAAATGCGGATTCTCAGGAATTTTTAAGTGCGAAAGTGGTTCTTGGCGAGCTCTTTACGAACTCTGCTCAAAGATTCTGGTGTTATACCAAGATAGGAGGCAATCATCCATTGTGGTGCCCGAAGAGTTAAATTGGGATAAATTTTTAAAAAATCTAAATAACGTTCAGAGGCAGTAGCGCCCAATAGCATATTTATTCTCTTCTGCATAAATCGAATAGAATTATTTAGTAGTGTTATTTGCATGGGTAAAAGATTTGGAATCTTTGCGGCGGCCATGTCTAGAAAATTATTTGGCAATAAAACAGTTTCAGTATCTTCAATCGCATCAACAAAAAAAATCGATGGCTGATCTACCATAGAATTCCTGTCGCCTATGAGCCAGTTTTCTGGAGCAAATTGTAAAATGTGTTCTTTTCCTTTGCTATCTAAGGAATATGCCCTTAACAATCCTTTACTTACAAAAAAAATATGTTGGGTGTGTTCTCCTTCTCGAAAAATAATTTCACCTTTCTTAACTTTCTTAATTCTTAAATGGCCGAAGTTTTGAGCAAACTGTTCATCTGTTATCTCTATTTTTTGTTTGAGGTAATCTCTAAATTTTTCTAGCATAACAGCAAGTTGATTTCTATTACGATTCTACTTTCGAAAAATCTACGCCACATTTATTGCATCCTGTACCACAACCATTTTTTTTAGATTGGATAGACCTATAGACCATTCTTGCAACATAGGCTATGGCCGCGATAAATAGTAGAAAAACGATAATGGCTTGCGTGCTCATACACAAATGTAACAATAGAATAGATTTAGGATTTCAGTTTTATGTAAAATTGAAAAAATTAAGGAAGAATATTTTTAACTATTGTTCCATAAACCCGATTGTTCCGCCTACCCAATCAAAATCCGCATTGTACCTAACGCCGATCATTTTGCCCTTGCTCAGTCGCGCCAAATTGATGCATAATTGAGGTTCTTCGCCATCTGCCCAAAGATACATAAGTCTAATTTCGGCTTTAACGCCGCCATCTGGCGATTGCACAACCGGCTCATAAACCACTTTTTTCTGCAAAATCCAGTTGTCAGGGTCTATAATTTCATCTATATCGCTCTGCTGTACATCGATAATAACGCCCATACCAGCGAAAGAGAATAATGGTTTTAGCACATAATTTTCTAAGTCTTTTGGCGCTTCTGTAACTCTATTTAAGAAAATTGTCTCGGGCACAAATTTACTTTTTAAGAAAGGCATGGTAAATTTACTCACTCTATAAAACCAATTAGGGTGTGTAACCCACTCTACTTCTGCATCCTGCCGAGGGTCGAAACTATTTTTGAACAACACCTCATCGTTGTCAATCTCATCAAAAATTAGTCTATTGTAAATTCTTTTTAACTGAACCTCTTCGCCGTTTTCGGTGTAGAGAAGTTTCGTGCCCGCCCGATGGATCTCATTAACAGATAAAATCTTTATACCTAACAATTTTTGGGTAACAAAGAAATCTATAGCTGTTTTTTGGTTTTTTGCGTCGATGTCGATAATGGCAACATGCTTGGCATCATGCGTGCCCAAAATCACTTTTTTTAGAAGCGTTATATATTTTTCTTTATCAAAACCATTTAAAAAATAGTGGAGATTTTCCTTGATCTGGTAGTGTTTTTTAAATGTTTCTGCAAGATGCATTTGAAAACCATAGAGCGAAGGAAAACCCTGCATTTCTATTAACATCGGTTGCAGTTCCCCATTTGTATCTTTACAAATGCCAAAATCGAAGGTTAAGAAATGCGGATGGTCATTCTCATTGGGAACCTCCCAAAGTTTTGGAATGGCTTTTTTTGTAAGTTGCCTAAAATTTGGTCGCTTTATTAATTTAATTATCTCTTGGCCAGCGTCTACTAATTTTTTTGCGAGTTCTTTTGGGATAAAAATTGGAGTTTCGGCAACTCTAAAAGGTATTTTTGGATAATCCGTTTCTAAATCAGCTAAGAAATCAGCATATTTTTGCACTGTAAATTGCTTGTTGAAATTTTGCCTTTCTTCAGGAATCATACATTTTAAATTATCGGAAATAGATCACTTTTATGAGTGCCAACTATTAAGAAAATTATGTTATTAAATTTAGATATCTAAACTTCTTGTAGTGTGCCGATCGCTTTATGCAAAAAATTCGGGAGAATAATACGCTGAGTAAGTACAATCCTAGTCGGCTCGTCTAAGCTATTTAACATATCGAAATATTTTGCTTCGCCATGTGTTTCAATTATGGCAGATTTTTTTTCCGCTGTCAATAAATGTAATTTCATGCCTACAGGATCTGCTTCTGGGTGAAATTGAGTTCCAATAATTTCGTTGGTAAAACGAATGGACATAATGCAGCGTGCTAGATCAACGTGTTTTCGCTCCTTCTCTATTGCCAATATAATTGCTCCTTTTTTCTCAAAATCCGCTAAGTCTGGCTCTATTACTTGCCAATCTCTACTATCGACAGAATAAAAAGGGTTGGTAATGCCGGCAAACACTTCATCTTGCTCACCGGCCGCAGTAAGCGTTATTGGAAATATCCCAAACGCATTTGATTTTCTTCTCGTCACTTTGCCCAAGTCATATTTCCTACATGCGAGTTGGAAGGAGTGGCAAATTAAGAAAGCATATTTTTTATTATCTGTATGAGTTTTATTGAAAATTTCTATGTTGTCTAATAAAGCAAAGAAATCATTTTCCCATTTTTCCCCCAAGCTTTCAGAAGGATCTCCTGGGCCTCCACTTGAAATATAAACTTGAAAATCCAAGGTTGGAATTTCGCCTTTTCCCCTCAAGTCAAAAATTTTATAATTTACTGCAATATTGTTTTCAAGTTCAAAGCGGTGCAAAATTTCGTTTATGCCCCGCATGCCTTGGTTTGCTACCCCATCATACATATCTATGATGGCGACGTTTAAACTGTTTTTTTCCATTTTTTATTTAGTACCAATAAGTGTTTGAGCAGCAATAAAGTCTACTACAGCCTCAAAGCTACCTGTTTGCTTGTAAACTGCCAATTGTTTATCGGCACCAGTACCGTTTTCCAAAATTTTGTGTACATATTCAATGTCATTTCTGCAACCTAAATCATCTACTACATCATCAACAAAATCAAGCAATTCTAAAATTAAATTTCTGCAGTTTACCTCGGTTTCCTTTCCAAAGTCTATCAAGTTCCCATCTATTCCATAACGCGCGGCGCGCCATTTATTTTCATTTATAAGTGCTCTGCTGTAGCTTATAAACTCCATATTTTGTAAACGCAACTTGTATAGTTTAGCACATAGGGCTTGAAACAATGCTGTAAAAGCCATGGTTTCGTCTATAAGCATAGGACAGTCGCAGATTCTGAATTCTACCGTATCAAAAAAAGGATGAACCCTTATGTCCCACCAAATCTTTTTTGCGTTATCCATGCAATTGGTTTTGATAAGTAGCTTTACATAATTGTCATAATCTTCGATGCTGTTAAAAATGCCAGGAATGCCTGTTCGAGGAAACTTATCGAATACCTTCGTTCGATAAGATTTGTACCCCGTATTTCTAGATTCCCAAAATGGGGAATTTGTAGATAAAGCAAAAACATGTGGTAAGAAATACCTAACCTGATTTGCAATATGGATGGCCAATTCCCTAGATTGAAAACCCACATGTACATGCAATCCAAAGATCAGATTAGAACGTGCTGCCTCCTGTAGTTCGTTTACAATTTCATCATAACGGGGGTGGGAGGTGATAAGTTGTTTTTCCCAATGAGAAAATGGATGGGTTCCTGCTGCGCCAATCCTCAACCCTTGCTCCCCGGCAAGATTGGATACTGTACACCTTAATTGCGTAATTTCTTTGCGTGCTTCTTCGGTGTTTTTGCAAATACTTGTACCGACTTCCACTACCGCTTGATGCATTTCTGCCTTTACCTGATCTTTATGTATTTTTTGAGCAGCCTCTACAATTTTCTGGTCGTGAGAGGTAAGTTCCCTTGATACGGGGTCTATAACCATGTATTCTTCTTCAATGCCAAGCGTAAATTCGTTCATAGTGGTTAGGTTTTAGCGTTAAAAACTCAAGATTTTTTTGCTTTCTGCTTATCTGACTTCATTGTTGAATCTGACTTTACTGGGGTTTTTTTCTCAACAACTACCTTGGCAGAAACTTTCTTTACCGCAGTTGCTTTTGATGTTGATTTTGGTTCCGGCTTAGCAGTTGCTTTTGCGTTTTGTACGAGTGCAGAGGCAATCGGCTTGCCCGCCACAGAAAGTTTGATATATTCTCCCCATGTCAAATTATCTTGCCCAATTTTTTGTGCTTTGGCACGTTCAATTGCATAGTTGGCAGCAGTTTCAACAACCCACTCAAAATTTTCTTCTCCAACATTATTTCTTTCTGCATCTGGCGCAGGATTGCAAAAGTCTATTGCAATAGGTACACCATCTCTTACTGCAAATTCAACCGTATTAAAGTCGTAACCCAAATATTTACATAATTTTATGGTGTATTCTTCAATGGTTTTTAGTAACTGCTTGCTAGATGGAGGCGTATCTACCACATAACGCAAATGATAAGGATTTCTAGGTTCGTATTGCATTATTCGAACATGCTTTCCTCCGATACAGTAGCATCTAAAATATTCATCAAAAATAATTTCTTCTTGCAGCAACATAACCAATTGGTGTGTTCCAGCGTGTTTGTGGAAAAAATCCTCCTTGTTATGCAATTTGTACACATCTCTCCATCCGCCTCCGTCAAAGGGTTTCATATATGCCGGAAAACCTGTGTATTCAAAAATCGCATCCCAATCTAATGGCATTGCTAAGTTAGAAAAAGACGCTTCCGTGGTGGAATGTGGGTGTTCTCTAGAAGGAATTAAAGCAGTTTTTGGTACCGGAACGCCTATCTGTTCTGCCAGAGCATTGTTAAAAAATTTCTCGTCGGCACTCCACCAAAATGGATTGTTAATTACCGCTGTGCCAGTTATCGCAGCGTTTTTTAAGCTTGCTCGGTAAAAAGGAACATCTTGAGAGATGCGGTCAATAATTACAGCGTAATCCAGAGGCTTATTTTGCAGCATCTTTTCAATTTTGACAGCCTCTGCAGTTATTCCTTTTTCTGCTTTGCTATTAATTCTTTCTATTACCGCTTCCGGGAAAGATCTTTCTTGGCCAAATAATATTCCTATTTTTTTCATTAGTTTTTCAATAAATACTGTTTAAACTTGCGCCTTGTATATATAATGCAATTCGTTGTAAGATTGTTTTCAGAGTTGTGCGACATAAGTTGGAAACATTTCCCTCCATATAAGCCAATCATGATCGGCATTATGCCTCATGTCTAGCCAATGATTTATTCCCTTTTTATTAAGGATATCGGAGAAGCGCTCATTATCTGCCCTGCAAATATCCCTGTCTGTAGTGCCAAGCACTATTTTTATATCGTGTATTTCTGGATTGCTGTTATTGGGCACATAGTCTACCGGATTGTTGAAATAAACATCGTCGTTGTAAAATCCATCCAACTGCCCCAAAATATCAAAAGCGCCGCTCATGCTAAATAGGTGGCTCACCACCCAAGGATGTCTAAACGCAAAATTTGCCGCGTGATAGCCACCAAAACTGCATCCGGCAGTTATTATTTTTTGATGCCCGGTTTCATCTTGCATTAGAGGAACCAATTCTTCCAACAAATACCTATCGTACCAAATGTGATTTTTAACCCGATCTGCTGGAGAAATACTTTTGTTGTGCCAGCTAAATTTATCTATACTATCGGGACAATAGATTTTGATTTTGCCCTCGTTTAAGAAACCCTCCACTGCATCTATCAGCTTAAAATCTTTATTTTCATAGTAACGACCCATACTGGTAGGAAATAGTATTATCGGTATACCAGAATGACCAAAAATTAAGAGGTCTAAATCCATGCTTAAATTCGGGCTATACCATTTTTTATGTGCTTCTTCGGCCATAATGAACAAAAAAATAAGTTATTTCTAGTTGGTTATAAAAGCACAATTGTCTCGTTTTAACCAATATACATAGTTATTAAAAATTTGATAACTATACCAGCAAAAACAGTATAAAATTTATGCTCGATGAATAAAAACAGAAATAAGGAATTTTGGCGTAGATGTTTAAAAAAGGCTAGCGACAGACCGTTTTGAAACAAAAAATCCTGGTTAGCTTCGTAAAACATTTGAGTTTTTTAACTTTGCCCATTGTTAGCGCATTACATGTGATTTATATTTGAGGAGGCGATAAATTGGTTAAAGAAAAAATAAATTCTAATTTTCTTAAAAAAGAAGTAGCTGTCACGTTTTATTTGCCCGCTGTTTTGTATGGTAATGATGTAATAGATTTGTTGTTGATAAACGATGGCCAAGACGTTGCGAAAATGAATTTTAAAAGCATTTTAGCAGGCGTGCAAGAAAAAAAAACTAAGGGAAAACTTATTGTCGTAACTATAGACGCTTCTTTTGAAAGACTTGCAGAATATGGCGTTTTGGATAGGCCAGACTTTAAGCAGCGCGGAAAAAAAGCCGGACTATACAATAGCTTTATTGTAGAGGAACTGTTGCCGTTTATTTTAAATAAGGTGTCGCAGCCAATACAAGGTAGAATTGGTTTTGCAGGATTTTCTTTGGGAGGCTTATCTGCTTTTGACGTTGCTTGGAACAACGATCATATTTTTGATGTAGTTGGCGTTTTCTCTGGTTCATTTTGGTGGAGAAAGAAAGATTTGAAGGCAGGTTACACAGATGCAGATAGAATTTTGCATGCGATGATTGATGAGTCTATTTCAAAACCTGATCTCAGATTTTGGCTTATGACCGGTACGGACGATGAAACCTCGGACCGTAACGGAAACGGAATCATAGATTCGATCGACGATACGATCGACGTGATAAAATGCTTGGTTAAGAAGGGCTACAAACGTCCTCATGACATTCGCTATTTTGAAAAAGTAGGCGGAAAGCACAATCCTGAAACTTGGGCAGCAGTTATGCCAGCATTTT
Source organism: Pedobacter sp. UYEF25 (assembly GCF_054061655.1). Lineage (NCBI taxonomy): Bacteria > Pseudomonadati > Bacteroidota > Sphingobacteriia > Sphingobacteriales > Sphingobacteriaceae > Pedobacter > Pedobacter sp. UYEF25. Next base: position 157,143 of record NZ_JBSSEL010000003.1, read on the forward strand.
TACAATGGGCATTTGGCGATTGAGTGGGAGCGCGGTCTTTGGGGTACTAAAGTTTTTTTTACAGACTGTATATTTCGTTGGATTTTTGATTTAGAAGTTTAAAAAAATGCCCGCATCACTGACGCGGAAATTTACAGTTGGAATTTAAATAAATTTAGAAAGCATCTCTCGAAGCAAAACTTTTTCGTTTCGGCTTATTTTTCGCCAAAATCCGCAATCTGATCAGACTGAAAAATGTGTATCCCGGGAGATTCTTTTTTCGCTTCCTGCAACATTGCTCGTGCAACAATTTCAGCTTTAATGCTGCGGTATTTTTTTAATGGCCCGATAAGCAATGGATTGAGGAAGCGCATCGCCTTTATGAAAAAGTTCTCTGCAGTTCTAGTGCCTGTCCTTTCTCCATCTAAAAGGGATGGTCTATAAATGTTTATGGTTTTGAAAAACATTTTCGATAAATCTCTTTCTAGCTCGCCCTTTAATTTTGTATAAAAAAATCGAGAGTTTGCGTTTGCACTCATTGAAGAAATTAGGTTGTATGAGCTTGATCCATTTTTTAAGCCGATTGCTGCAAAATCCAAAGGATATTGGTAATCTATTTTTCTGTAGATTTTTAAATCTGGCGTATTTTTCTGAATAGTGCCAATGCAGCAAAAAATATCATCTCCAACAATTTGTGCTGAATGATTTTCAAGATTGTCAAAATCTGTTTCGACGAAATAAATTTTTTCGTGCTTTAAAGTGAGTGGTCTTCTTGCAACCACAGTTATCTTTTCATAAGCTTCGTCATCTATTAGTTTTTGCAGCAAAATGTCGCCTATTAAACCTGTTGCTCCAAATATAATTGCAGTTCTGCCCATAATTGAATTTTTATCGATTTTATGTAATTAACGAATTTTAAATTCGAACCTGCGTTTTTTAACAACAAAAAAGGATGTTTATTAGAACATCCTTCAATAATTTTACAAATGATTTAATTAAATCTCGACGCCTGCAGATGCAACAGTATGATCATTTTCTACCAAACTACCACTTACGCCAATGGCTCCAATAATTTCACCTTCATTATTTTTTATTGGGATGCCGCCAGGAAAAGTAATTAAGCCATTGTTAGAATGTTCAATATTGTACAAAGGTTGCCCCGGTTGTGAAAGTTTTCCTACTTCGCCAGTATCCATATCAAAAAAACGTGCGGTTTTTGCTTTTTTAATGGAGATGTCTAAAGAACCTAACCAAGCGCCATCCATTCTGCCGAACGCAACTAAATTTGCGCCTGCATCGACCACGGCAATGTTCATTTTTAAATTCATCTCGTCGGCCTTCTGCTTAGCCTTATTAATTATTTGTTCAGCTTGCGACAACGTTATGTTCATCATATTGTTTTTTATTGGTTCAATAATTAACGTATTCAAAGTTTTAATGTTTTAATTTTTTTTGTTCTTTAAGTAAGGAAACGCCAAGCAATATTAAGGCGCCGCCCACCAAGTACCACACGTTAAATGGTTCATTGTCTAGCAATCCCCAAGTAACGGCTACCACCGGTAATAAATAGGTCACGGAGCTTGCAAAAACCGCCGAAGTAATGTGGATTAGTTTGTAATATAAAATCATCGCAGCAGCAGTTCCTGCAAATGTTAATATTGCTAAGTAGCCAGTAGCCTGCCATTGTTGCGGTGTATTTTCAACTGTGCCGAAGATGTTTGAGCTTAAAAGAATTAAAAGTGATGGAACGATCCAGATTACAAAAACAGCGGCCGACAATTGCATTGCCGGAACATTGCTTAACTTTTCTTTAATAAGCAAAGCGGCAAGCGCATAGCACGCGGTTGCCAACACCACTAAAAAAGCATAGCTTAAATGAGCGTTTTCGGCATCTCCTTTTGATAAACACATTAATAATGCAGCACCTCCAAAGCCAATCGCGGCGCCTATTATTTGCAATTGTTTGGTCCTAATATTAAAAAATAGGTAGCCAAAAACAAGCACAAATATTGGGACTAACGAATCTAGAATACCAGCCAAAGAACTGCTAACCTTTTCTTGGGCGAGTGGAAACAAAAACATAGGCAGAAAGTTCCCGAAGAAGCCCGTGACACTTAACCAAAAAATCGTATTTCGATCCATTTTTCTTATCGCAGGAAAACCAATCTTGAGTAAGATTAATCCGGAAAAAGCAACCCGAATTGCGCCGATTTGGTAAGGTGAAAATCCAACTAAAGATTTTTTAATAAGGATGAATGAGCTGCCCCAAGTCAAGGCGATTATTGTTAACAATATCCAACGATTTTCTAGAAGTCTCCCCATATTGTAAAATTCAAAAGCCGCATGTCGCACGAAAAAAAAATTACCTAACCAGCAAAAAAACGCCAAGGTAGGCGTTTTATATTCTGAAACATTTTAGGAAGGTGAATTTAGATCTTCTCTTCTCTTGGGACTGTAGCGCTTTGCGGATTGGTTTTTAAATCTTTATCAACCTCGTAAAGGTTTTTATGCTCTGCATTCTGACTAGAAGCAAGATTGTATTTGGCAATTACACCACTAATAAGCGTTTCTTCTTCTATTTGCTCTTTAACAAAATACTGGCCGAAACTAAATGTTGCCCAATCTTTCTCTTCTAAAGCTAAATTTACAATTTTATCAATTTCCGCAGAATTTTCAATTTCGTGTTTTAAGATGTTTTGCAAGCATTCTCCAACGCTTTGTGGATGTACCGGCGCGGCATCTATGGCTTGTATTTTTGCGCTTCCACCACGATCATTGATGTATTTTAAAATTTTAAACATATGCTCGCGTTCTTCCTGCATATGGCCGTATAAAAAAGTTGCTATTCCATCAAAATTATGTACTTCCGCCCAGCTGCCATAAGAAAGATACACTTGTGCCTGATAAGCCTCTTTGGTCATTTGTGCATTTAATAATGCCTCCATTCGATCAGAAATTCTTTTATTGCTCATTTTAGTATTGTATTTAATTTTTTACTATTAGATGAAAAAACAGCGGTTGGCTAAATTTGTTTGTAAAGTCTGAGATAGATTTAACACAGAAAATAGTTTATCAAATTGTAATAATACCGAGTGAAAAACAATAGGTGCAGTTTGGCACTTCAATTCATTTCATTCAAATAAAGTGGCCCCCTTTCAAAAAAATATTATTATCCTTTTTGGGAAAAAACAAACTCCGTTAGTAGCTTCTGCCCCAACTTGCTAAACCCGATTGGAATGGAGAGCCCGAAGCGAGGAACGAGCTCGAACTTGGAATGAAAAGCGGGACCGAAGCTTGCAGAATAATTGCTGCAGTTGCTTTTCAAAAAAAACTTAGGGCTGATACCAACCAACTTTTTTCTCCCATCCGTTGCACACAATCTCTTGACAATCAAATTCTAACAGAAATATTCTTTCAGAAATAAACTGTTTGATTAAAAAAAACCGAACAAAAACACTTATCTTTGCGAAAAATTTAGAAGGCATTTATGCAAAAAATTAGAAATATTGCTATCATAGCACACGTAGATCATGGTAAAACAACCACGGTTGATAAAATTCTACACGCATGTTCTATTTTTCGTGACAACGAAGAGAGCGGAGATTTAATATTAGACAGCAACGATTTAGAACGTGAGCGAGGCATTACAATTGTTTCTAAGAACGTGTCGGTGATGTATAAAGACATTAAAATCAACATAATAGATACTCCTGGTCACGCAGATTTTGGTGGTGAGGTAGAGCGTGTATTAAAAATGGCAGATGGCGTGTTATTGCTTTGCGATGCGTTTGAGGGTGCGATGCCGCAAACTCGTTTCGTTACTCAAAAAGCTTTAGCCTTAGGTTTAAAGCCAATTGTTGTTGTAAATAAGGTGGATAAGGAAAACTGTCGGCCAGAAGAGGTTTACGAGCAAATTTTTGAGCTTTTCTTCAATTTAGAAGCTACTGAAGATCAATTGGATTTCCCTGTAATTTATGGGTCATCTAAAAACGGTTGGATGAGCACTGATTATAACAAACCAACCGATAATATTTTCCCATTATTAGATGCAATCGTAGAATTTATTCCGCCAGCGCCAATAAACGAAGGTACTTTGCAGATGCAAATTACCTCTTTAGATTATTCGTCCTTTGTAGGTCGTATTGCCATTGGTCGTGTTCATCGCGGAACCATTAAAGAAAACCAACCCATTACGTTAATCAAGCGTGACGGTAAAATCGTAAAATCGCGCGTTAAAGAACTTTATACATTTGAAGGTTTAGGAAAAGTTAAGGCTAAAGAAGTTAGCTCTGGAGATATTTGTGCGGTAGTTGGCATTGATGGTTTCGACATTGGCGACACCATTTCTGATTTTGATGCACCGGAACAGTTGCCGGTGATTAGCATCGACGAGCCAACCATGAACATGTTGTTTACCATTAATAACTCTCCATTTTTTGGTAAAGAGGGAAAGTTGGTAACCTCTCAACGCATCAGAGATCGTTTGATGAAGGAAATGGAGAAGAATTTGGCCTTAAAAGTGGTTGAAACAGCCTCTCCAGATGCTTGGTTGGTTTACGGTCGTGGCATTTTGCATTTATCGGTATTAATTGAGACCATGCGCCGCGAAGGTTACGAAATGCAGGTTGGTCAACCACAGGTTATCATCAAAGAAATTGACGGTAAAAAACACGAGCCAATTGAGACTTTAATTGTAGACGTACCTGGAGAAGTTTCTGGTAAAGTAATTGAACTGGTAACTCAGCGCAAAGGCGAGTTGTTGATTATGGAGCCCAAAGGCGATTTGCAGCATTTGGAATTTGAAATTCCTGCACGTGGAATTATCGGCTTACGTAACAACGTTTTAACTGCTACTGCTGGCGAAGCCATTATGGCACATCGTTTTAAAAGTTATGAGCCTTGGAAAGGAACAATTCCTGGTCGGTTAAATGGTGTATTGGTTTCTATGGAAAAAGGAATGACTACCGCTTATTCATTGGATAAGTTGCAAGATAGAGGTCGTTTTTTTGTAGATCCAGGCGCAGATGTTTACGAAGGACAGATTATGGGCGAGCACATTCGCGACAATGACTTAGTTGTCAATTTGGTAAAAGGCAAGCCTCTAACCAATATGCGTGCTTCTGGAACTGATGACAATACTCGTATTGCACCTGCCATTAAATTTTCTTTGGAAGAAGCAATGGAATACATCCAAGGCGACGAATATATTGAGGTTACACCGGTAAGTATGCGTTTGCGTAAAGTTTATTTAACCGAGCAAGAGCGTAAGGTTAAAGGTAAGCAGTTTGCTTAATCTTTAAGCTTTTTCGCTTCCGCGGATAAAAATACAAGCCTTTCTGAGCAATCGGGAAGGTTTTTTTATTCGTTAAGCACAAACATTTCTGATGCAATGTGATCTGCGAAAAGTTTTCCGCTTTGCGTTAGAAACACGGTTTCGTCTCTTTGTTCAATCCAGTTTTTCTCAAAAAATATGGGAAATTGCTTTTTAGTTTCTAATAAGAAAGCAGACCCAAAATCTTGTTCGATCGCTTGTAGATCTAATCCCCACATGGTGCGAAGTGAGGTCATCACGTATTCGTTAAAGCGGTCATTGATACTTAATACTTCAACCTGCTCTGGCAAAATGCCTTGCTCTAATTGTTGTAAATAAAGCGCATTGTTTGCTGGATTCATGGTTCGGTTTCCCCCGTCAAATCCATGCGCAGATGGACCGATGCCGATAAAATCGACACCTCGCCAATAATTTGTGTTGTGCACGGCGTAGTTACCAGGTTTGGCAAAGTTGGAAATTTCATATTGCTCAAAGCCGTTTGCCGAGAGTTTATCCATCAGGTAAATAAACTGATCGGCGCTTTGTTGATCGCTTACGGGTGGTTGTTTTTTTGTTTTAATGGCATAGTACAAAGCAGTTCTGGGCTCTACGGTTAATGCATAAGCAGAAATATGTGGCACCTTTAGGTCAATCGCTCGGCTCAAATTGCTTTCCCACTTAGCATCAGTTAACAACGGAAATCCATAAATAAGATCGATGGTTAGATTTTCGAAACCGTTGTCTTGAGCGAGCTTTACGCAAGATTCCGCTTCAGTAGAGTTGTGTGCACGGTTCATCCAGAGTAAATCTTCATTAAAAAAAGACTGGATTCCGACGCTAAACCTATTTATCGGGAAATGCTTAAATAGCTTAATTTTCTCTTCCGTTAAATCATCAGGGTTGGCCTCAAAAGTAATTTCCGCTTTAGTATTGACTGTGTAATGTTTGTAAACGGAATCAAAAATTTTGGCTAAACCCTGTTCACTCAAAATAGAAGGCGTTCCACCACCAAAATAAATGCTCTTCACCTCGCTCTCTAGTCTGCCTTTTTTGAGTTCGAGTTCTTTGCAAATTGCATCCACAACACTGCTTTCTTGTTGCAGGGAGGTGGTAAAATAGAAATCGCAGTAATGGCAAGCTTTTTTACAAAAAGGAATGTGGATGTAGATGCCTGGCATTTGGCAAAGTTATAAAATTAACTGTTTTTGAGATGGTTGTTTGGATAATATGCCTACAACTGTTCTGGTATTGTCATCTTTGCAACGCCAATGCGGTTATCGGCCATGCCATAGTATACATCTATTCGGTCTGGTTTACCCAAATCGTCTCGCCGATCTATTCCGGTTGGAAAAACCACGTTTCCAATAGTGCCAATTTTTTCAGCATCCAGCTCTGGTTCCAAAATTGGTTCCTTTGATCGGTATAAGATTTTGTGCGGATTTTCTACGGATAAAATCATTGCACCGGCAGCGTAACAAAATTTTGGTTTCTCGCGGCAGGAATCATCAATCTCTCGTACACCATGATAAACGAGTAGCCACCCGTGTTTTGTTAAAATCGGGGGGGCGCCAGCACCCACTTTTACTTGTTCCCAATCGTACTCAGGCTTAGCGAGCAGATGATGGGAAGTAAATTCAGCGTTTTTTACCGTTTGTTTAGGCTTTAAGTTGCAATAAGAAATCCAGATGGATTGTGTCTCATATCTCGGTTTTCTTTCCGGGTGTTTAACCAACTCATCGGGACTTGTGCCCGGAAAAAGCGGGCGATGCAACATGGCCAAAGAGCCGTGATTGTGTGGACTTGGAATTAATATAGGGAAAGTACAAGCATCTTTATCGTCTACATCGTTAAAATCTATGTCTTTGTATGGCAAATATTCAACTAACCCAACCCGTATCCATTCTATTAAATTGTATGAATAAGCAGCTGCAATCCGCGGTCCGTCTGGACCAAAAGCAGTGTAGGTCATCACGTAACGATCTAAAATATCTACAAAACTAACCCTCGCATCTTCGCACCCGCCTCCGCCATTAGACCTTTTCTCATAGGGCGCATCTGGTTCTAGTGCTATGCCTATGCGCTCTACGCCGGTCGGTTCGCCTTCTTCATCAAATAGAACTTTCGCAATCCCAATTCGAGAATAATTGTTTTTTGCAACCAATCTAGGAAAAAGATAAAGATTTCCATCTTTGCCTCTAACTGCAGCAGGGTTTAAAACGCCCTCTACCTCATTGGCATTACCCGCCTCAGGTTCCATAATTGTACAAATGCGGTTAAGCTGAAATTTATTCATGAGCATTTTTTATTTAGACGATAGACAGGCAATAATCGTTTCTACAATAGCCCTAGTTTCGGTGGGATCGCGAACCTGTATGCAATCTACGCCTGTTTTCTTGGCTGGATGGTCGTTTCCACCAGCAAAAAGTGCATCCCCTACAAACATTATCTCTGAGGTTTGTAAATTAAATTTCTCCTTTAATTTTTCAATGCCATATGCTTTGTCTGCACCCTTTTTTGTGATGTCGATAGATGTAGAGCCGCCTAAATTTACATCAAAGTCTTTTAATTTTTTATCTAGTTTTGCTTTAATTTTCTTCCGCTTTCTAAAATCCGGATCCCAATCTTTTTTTGCACTCAAAGGCGCTTTTTGCCCAAGGGCGGAGAATGTAATTTGACTTCCTCTGTCTTCAATTTGTTCCCCCCAAAGTTCACCAAAGTTTATATTGGACTGTTCTATGGCAACTGTTAATTCTTTTTTTATTTTTTCACTCTGTTTTCTAGTAAAGTCCTCTGCGTATACTTTTGTCCAGGATGCTTGGTAGCTGTAAAATTTTGTTCCACAAGTTGGTAAAATAGAGAGATTTCCCAGATTTCTGGCATACAACATTTTTGCGAGCACCTGTTTTTTAAACTGCGGCCAATCTGCACCAGAAATAATGGCCACCTTTGCGTGATCTAGCAAGGAGGTAAGTGTGTTAACCATCTCTTTGGTAATGATAGATTTACTCTTGGCCAGAGTTCCGTCTAAATCGAACACCACTAATTTTTTCATAAACCCACTATTTATGGATGTTAACAAACTCAACAATTTATTGTTTGTGTGGTGTTTACATTGGCCAAATAAAAACTTACGTGACATTAGTCGTTTGGCTATTGTTAAACTTTGACGTCTAATTTTTAGGTAAAGCATCAGATATAAAGTAGTTTTGCAAAAAAAATTGGTTGATGGCAAAGTGTTTTTTTCTTGTACTAATCTTTGCAGCATTTTGTAACGCATGCTTTGCGTTTGCCGCTCGGCAACAAGATTCCATTCAACTTTCTTCGGCAGCTATCTATAAAAATAAGATTGATCCTTATTTTCTCGCAAAGCAGAAAAGCATTACTGATTCAATCATTAGTCACACCTGGGTGTTGCCCAGCAAGTTATTAAATAAGAATGCGCTTATAGACAGTATAGTGAAGGATTATGTTTTTCCATCATTAAATTTATGGGCTTGGCAGCAGAAATATCAAAGCTATAAAAAGTCAGACAATCCTTACAAGTTAGGTACGCCGATCCCTAAAGGCAATCCGGCATTTTTGGGCATCATTTTTTTGATGTTAATTGTTTTCGGTATTCTAAAGTTTTCTTTCCCAAAACAGTTCGCTGCAATCATGCAATCCTTTTTTAGTAAAAGGGCACTTGTAAATATCAATAAAGAAGAAAGTTTGCTCAACTCTTGGCCTTTTTTATTGCTATTTTTATTGTTTGGTTTAATTTTTGGTATGTTCTTATTTCTCGTGGCGCAGCATTATCAGCTTCCGCAGGCGCGCAGTGGATTTAAGTTTCTCTTCGGGGTTTCTGGCTTGGTTGTATTATTATTGGGATTAAAATTACTGTTTCTGCGATTTTTAGGGTTTTTATTTGATCTTCAAAGGCCCATAAGCGAATATATCTCCATCCTTTATTTGAGTTATTTCAACGTGTCAATCTTGTTTATACCGTTAGTGGTCGCCTATGCGCTATCTCCAATTGCCTACGCAAACCTATTTGTAATCGTTGGTTGCGTGCTTTTGGGTATTGTATTTATCTTTCAGCTAGTTAGAGTTGCAACAACTATACTTTCTGTTAATAAGTTTTCTAAAACGCATTTATTGTTGTATTTTTGCGCCCTTGAAATATGTCCCATTTTGATTTTAATAAAGGCGATAGGATTATAGAATAAAAAGTAAAAGATGGAAGAACAGATTAACGAAAGACTTAGCAAAGTAAAGAGCATCTTAGTTACTTTACCAAAACCAGAAGCCGAAAAATCCCCTTATTACGATTTAGCAAAAAAACTTAACCTCAAGGTAGATTTTAGGTCTTTTATTCACGTAGAAGGCGTGCCTGCAAGAGATTTTAGAAAAGACAAAATCAATCTTGGCGATTTTACCGCAGTGGTATTTACAAGCAGAACTGCAGCAGATCATTTTTTTCGAATATGTGAAGAAATGCGATATGAAGTGCCTACCGATTTGAAATATTTTTGCCTTTCAGAAACCATTGCACTTTACCTTCAAAAATACATTCAATATCGCAAACGTAAAATCTTTTTCGGAAAAAAGGGGATCACTGATCTTGCGGATGTATTAAAAAAACATGCAGATGAAAAGTTTCTGTATCCCTGCTCCGATATGGCCACAGAAGAATTTGTTAATATTTTAGATGACAAAGGGTTTAACATAACTGCGGCAGTTTTATTTAGGACTGTAGTGAGTGATCTATCCGATTTAGCTGACGTTTTTTATGACGTTATTGCATTTTTTAGCCCGTCGAGTATCCAGTCGCTCTATCAAAATTTTCCTAATTTTAAGCAGAAAGCTACTAGAATAGCAGCGTTTGGCTCGAGTACTACAAAAGCTGCCGAAGACACCGGATTAATTGTGGATATAGCAGCTCCGGCTCCCGGTGTTCCGTCAATGACGATGGCGATAGAGAATTACGTAAAGCGCTCTAACAAATAGGCTTTTTTCTGCACATTAAAAAAATGCAATAAAAGAGGAGTAAAACTGTTATATTGGTAGCTGTTAATACTTTAAGCATCTATAGATTTTTAAAAGTATCCCTATTGGCTATATTAGCCCCTATTTATCGTATTTTCGAGTAAAAAATTTGCAATTGTTGATAATTTCCGTGATGTTTGAAAATTGAATATGGTGGTGTGCTGTACACATTGATAAAAAATGAAGAAAATTTACCTGTTGGTGTTTGTAAGTGTTACCGTGTTATTGGCGAGCTGCGGCTCTAGTAATGACGGCGAGCTGAGAGGAGCTTACAATAAGAAATTTAAGAACAATAAGGTACCCTTTGGGATGGTTTTCATTCCGCCTGGGCATACTCCGCTTGGAGGCGATGATGAAGACATTACTTTCTCTCAGAATGGCCCTAGCAAAATGACTACGATAAGCGCTTTTTTCATGGATCAAACGGAAATTAGCAATGCCGATTATCGTCAGTTTACAAACTGGGTTAGAGATTCTATTGCGCTGGTTATGATGGGCATGCCGGCACAGTTTACCAAGCAATCAAAAAACGGTCAAAACTTGGGTGGCGAAAAGTTTATAGACTGGAAGAAGGTAGGCAAGAACGGACAAAATATTTGGAGAGGTGGGAAGGGTAAAGCAACCGCCGCAACAAGTCAGTTGGACGGTATGTATTATTCTGGGTTAGATGCACTGCCTGGAAAAAAAGAGATTGATGTTAGAAAGCTAATTTATGCTTACGGCTACCTAAATCTTGATAAAGCGGCTAAAGGACATAAGGATCCGAATAGCAGACGTCAAGACTATATCGATCGATTTACAGTTGCGGTTTATCCAGATACTATGGTTTGGAAAACGGATTTTACCTATTCTCAGAACGATCCAATGGTTCGTGGATATTACAACCACCCGTCATATGACGATTATCCAGTGGTTGGTGTTAGTTGGGAACAGGCAAGTGCGTTTGCGCAGTGGAGAAGTCAGCTTTATCAAGGGGCCGCAGCGGCTAGAAAAATACCTGTTAATGCAAGGTTAGATTATGAGTTGCCCTCTGCCACTAACTTCGAGTACGCCGCGAGAGGTGGAAACATTAAGACTAAATATCCTTGGGGCGGACCATATATCAGAAATGCAAAAGGTTGCTTAATGGCAAACTTTAAGCCTGGCCGCGGAGATTATTCAAGCGATGGTGGAATTTACACAGTTGGCGTGTATTCTTATTTCCCAAATGATTATGGATTGTATAATATGGCAGGCAATGTGGCAGAGTGGACTAAAACCGCCTATAACAAATCGGCATCACCGATGCTGCATGATTTGAATCCAACTTTTACATACGATGCAGGTGTAAATGACAGCAAGTATCTAAAACGAAAAGTGGTAAAAGGTGGTTCTTGGAAAGATACAGGTTATTTTTTGCAAAACTCGGTTTCTACATACGAGTATCAGGATCAGCAAAGATCTTACATTGGTTTCAGGTGCGTTTCTGCGTATCCCGGTACCACTATGAAAAATTAAAGTTTTAAATAAAAATTAAAAAATAATATAAATTTTATGGCTGCAAAAAAACAACCAAATTGGTTACACTTAGCAATCTCGTGGGGAGCAAGTATTGTGATCATCGGTGCATTATTTAAGATTCTACACATTGGTGGAATACTTGGGAATTATGCTATTGGTATAGGGTTGGGTGTAGAAGCATGTCTGTTTTTCCTAACAGGATTTTTTCCGCCAGAACCTGAGCCGGCTTGGGATAGAGTTTATCCGGAATTGAATGAAAGTTTTAAAGGTGAACTACCGACAGTTTCAGCCCGACCAGTTGCAGCAGCCCCGGCAAATAGCACTGCTGCTTTAGACAGAATGCTTAATGACGCTAAAATAGGCCCAGAGTTAATCGAGAGTTTGGGAACCGGTCTAAGAACATTTGGTGATAAAGTGGCCAATATATCTAAAGTTTCCGATGCTTCTTTGGCTACTAATGAATTTACTAGCAAAGTTAAGACTGCCTCCGCCGGATTTGACAATCTGAGCTCAGCCTTTGAAAGTGCAACCTCTAATTTAAGAGCAATGGGCGAAAGCAAGGTAGATTCTCAGGCTTATCACGACCAGGTTAATAATTTAGCAAGAAATTTATCTGCGTTGAATGCGGTATATGAGTTAGAGTTGCAAGATTCTAGTGCGCACCTGAAGTCTATGAATAAGTTCTATGCAAACTTATCGCAAACCATGCAAAACTTTAATGAATCTATGGAGGATTCTAAACAGTTTAAAGAAGAGGTGAATAGACTAGCCAAAAACTTATCTTCTCTAAATGCTATCTACGGCAATATGTTATCGGCAATGAATGGGCCAAGGGTTTAACGGTTTAATTTTAATTTAAAAAGAACTACCTAACAAATGGCTGGAGGAAAAGAAACAACGCGGCAGCGGATGATCAATATCATGTATTTGGTATTGCTTGCTATGCTTGCGTTAAATGTATCAGACACGATATTAAATGCTTTTAAAAATATAAACGATAGTTTAGAAACATCAAAAAATAATGTCAATGTAAGTATCGATCAACTTTTTTCTGCTTTTGAGAATTCTAAACTCAAGGAAGAACCTGCCCGTGCTCAGCCAATTTACGAAAGAGCTAAACAGGCTAAAGAAGTTGCCGATGGATTGAACAGTTACATACAAAGTCTAAAACAAAAATTTACACTTGCAGGCGATGGAATTGACCCAGAAACTGGTGACTTAAAGCGCCGTGAGAATATGGACATCGCCCAGACCATCATGATTAACCAGAAAGAAGGGGAAAAGCTTAAGCAAAAAATTAATCAAACTCGAGAAAAGTTGATCGCTTTACTGGGCCCAACTGACGGGAAAAATATTTCATTTACGTTAGAAGCAAAAGACCCGGCCCAGAAAAGGAAGGGAAAGTGGGAAGATGTTTATTTTGGAGAGGGGACGCCCCTAACAGCAGCAATGACTATACTTACGAAGTTACAAACAGACACTAAAAACGCGGAGGCTGAAGTAGTAAAGAAATTGTTTGGAAATATGGATAAGGCACTAGTCAATATAGATCAATTCGCTGCAGTAGCAGTGGCACCGACTTCTTACGTTATCCAAGGGCAACCGTATAGCGCGCAAGTATTTTTAACTGCTAGCGATTCTAAGTCAAATCCAAATATAACTGTTAATGGAAGTCCGTTGGCAGTTCGAGAAGGTAAAGCAACTTATACCGGCTCTACCGGTAGCGTAGGGGTCTTTAAATGGGTTGGTACAATCAGGGTAAAGCAAACAGATGGGCAAATTAAAGAATATAAAACAGCAGAGCAAAGTTATCAGGTGGCGAAGCCTTCTGCAACCGTATCATCAACAAAGTTAAATGTAATCTACGCAGGTATACCCAACCCGTTTTCGGTTTCTGCTGCCGGTTTTCCGTTGCAAAGTGTTAGAGCATCTATTTCTAAAGGATCTATGAGTGGTGGAAATGGAAATTACATGGTAAACGTTGCTGGTGGCCTAGTTGGATCGGAAGTTTCGATAAGTGTTTCTGCTGACAATAATGGAAAGCCTGTCAGTTTGGGTGTTCAAAAATTCAGGGTAAAAGCAATTCCGGCTCCTGTAGCAAAAGTAGGGGGTAGAGCAGGTGGCGACGTTGCGTCTGTACAGCTTAAAAGAGAGTCGGAAATTGAAGCAGATTTGGATGATTTTCCATTTGATGTAAAATTTACCATACTGCGTTATAAAGTGACCATTATTAAGCCCCGCTCAGACGCTGTGACCATTTCGGGTAGTGGTGGAAGTTTTACAGGTGCAGTTCGGTCTGCAATTAATGCCATTACTCCCGGCACGAGGGTGTTCTTCGAGGATATCGTTTCTCAAGGGCCCGACGGTCGGCAGAGAATTTTGCCTTCAGTGGCATTTTCTGCTAAATAATACAGTTATGAAAAAGAATTTAGGCATTTTAGTTTTTACTTTGTTCGCGGCTTCGGTTTACGCTCAAGTTCCAAATACACCTAAAGCAATTGCAGATACGCTTCAAAGTACAAAGTCGGCTAGAAAGAAACTTAAAGTACCGCCGAAAGACGGTTTTTATGCTCGCAAGGATATCGATAGCACCGAAATGGTTCCTTTACCTGACGTAAGAGACGAAGACGTATTTTATGCGAAAAGAATTTGGCGCGAAATAGATCTACGCGATACAGTTAATTCCGTTTTAAGAGCTCCAAAATCTAGATTGATAGATGTCATTTTAAATGCTGTAAAAAACGGTGAATTGACAGCATATGCGCCAATTGATAGTCTACTGAATGAAGACGACGCTTTCAACAATCCCATGCAAGCAGATTCTGCGAACAGTGTCGCGTTGGGTACTGTGGAGGTTTCTGACAATAAAACAGGAACTGTTACAACAGTAGTAAATGATTTTAATCCTGAATCTTTTTTGAAATATCGAATAAAAGAAGACTGGATTTTCGACAGCAAGAGGTCTGTGTTTGAGCCAAGGATAGTGGGAATTGCGCCACTTAAGCTTAATCCTACCACCAACCAATGGCAACCAATTTTTTGGATTTACTATCCAGAAGCAAGAGAGGTCCTTTCTAAAAAACGCTTGGTAAACACAATGAACGATGCGTCTACTTTAAGTTTTGACGATTTTTTCATTCGTAGGTTATTTACCAGTTACATTGTAAAGGAATCTAACCCTGGAGATAATAAATTAAAAGATATTATTGCCGATCCGAGAGAGCGATTATACGAATCCGGTAAAATTCAAAATTCTTTACTCGATTACGAGCAAGGACTTTGGGAATATTAAATAAATCAATTTTTAGCAATATTTAATCTACAGAAACAGTAAGCCCTTCTTGTTTGAGAATCTTTCTATAAACTTCCACTTCTGTAAAGCTTCCTTCTAACACCGTACATTTCCCTTCGGTATGAACTTTGAGTGCGATTTTTTCGGCCTGCGCTTCACTGTATTTTAAGTATTTTGTCATACAAAAAATGACATGTTCAAAAGTGTTTACTTCATCATTCCACAGAATAAGCCTACGGACCGTTTTTATAGATGTTAAAATCTCGTCGAGCGTAAAGGTTTCTTCTTGGGTTTCCGTATGCATATTTACAAAAATACGCATTCCTTGTTTAGGAGCGCTGCTTTTTTAAGGTAAAATGTATTGTTGTCGCTTGTAAATCATAAGATCAAACGCGAGAAATAAGAAGTTTATTAAACAGATCAATTATTATCTGATGCCGCTTTGATCGATATCTCTAAAAATTGACATACAATCTGTTACTCATTTTCAAAAGCTTTCGTGCTTTCTATTAATATTTCCCTCGAATTGCGACCAGTCAGCGCTAACATGTCCATTTAAATTGCTTCTCTCCAATCTATTGCAATGCTTTAAATAGAGCTCCATTCTAGGTTAAGCAGTCATAAGTTTATTCTTTGGTGCCTTCTATAATAAGACAGTCGGCAAAAATATCGACAGATTTAGAGGCATCATTAAGAGATGATGGGGCCGTAATTTTGCTAAACGCTTACTCTAATTTCAATTTGATGAATCTAGGTCGATATAGGTTTGGGTACTTCTTTAAATCGTGCGAAAAATCAAACGAATTCACATTATAACTGATGAGCAATTCTCCCGGTTTTGATAGCGCAGGATGTGCCTTCGCATTATAGGTGAAGAAATTCTTATCTTCAATAGCGTCTTCTGCATCCCAAACATTGATTACTGACCCAAACGGACCTATTGGTGTTTTACCAACACGCAGCCCAACTTTGTTTGTAAAAATACCTTCCATAAAAACCATCACGTACCGACCGTCGGGAAGCTCACTTACGCTTAGTTCATTCGAAGCTTGATCTGCAATGCCAGCCACCTTATTGATGTTGTTACTCCACTTAATTCCATCCCAGAAACGCCAGGTGCCGAACTGCTCAAATTCCTTCGGTCGAACCCTAGCGACAACCACCTTTTTTTCTTTTCCCTTAACCCCATATACGTAAACATATCCATCGGGTTTGCTTGCTCCTGCGTTGGCTGTATTTACAAATATACTGCCTCCAAAAGTTACTTCATCCTTTCCGTTTTGCGCAGGTATAAAAAATGGTGTATCCATTTGTTTTTGATCAACGAAAGGAGGTTTACTGCCTGCAGGTATTTTGATTAACACATTGCCCACCTCGGCAAAACCAAATGCAGATTCGTTTATCGTTTTAATGCGATATGCAAATATAAACGTCGCATTATTTAAATCTTTATTTACAAATGCATCGCCTAGCCATAAATACTCGCAGGATTTAGTGTTTTTAGTTTTTGGTTCGAAAACAGAAAACGGCTGATCTTTTTCATTTGTTTTCCAATAGAACGAAATGGTCTCTTTGAGCGGTTCTCGACCATTTAGATAGGCTATAGAGTTGTGGATCATTTGGAAACCCGGCTGTAGCTTGCCCTTTGAGATTTCGCCCAGCATCGTATCACTAAATATAAGCATAGTTTTTACCGGGGTTTTATTTTGTTTGTCTATACCATTTACTGGTACTGCAAAAATTCCATCGGCACCAAACCAACCGCTACTTCGTTTAAAAAGTGCAGACCATTCTGGCGCGTCGCTCACTGTAAATTTTAAAGTGTCTTGATCTCCCTTTTTTAAGGGAATTAATCTATTAGATTGGGTCATGAAGGCAATACAGATGCCGGCGCTAAGGACGGTTGCAAGAACTAATTTTTTTAATATCATTGCGCTAATCATTTTCATTTCTTGCGCCCATTTTTGGAGTTAACATAGAATTACGAAAGTAAAGGCCAAAAATCCTTCAAACGTACGCAATGTCTAACATACGTCTGTCCTTTATTGAGCATTCGTATATAACATCTATATTTCGTTACATTTTAGAGATCGTTGATCTATTCTGATGTGAATCAGCTAAAATAACAAAATCAATACGAATTCTGCAACTCGAAATGAGTAAATCCGGCTGGAAAGGCATTCAATTTTAAGAGCTATAGATCTATCTGGATCAAAAAAAATATTCGCTCGCAAAATTTTTGCAGGATTTCCAAAGCAAATCCTGACCAAAGAAATGTATTCAATTAGGTGTTTAAAATACTTTGCGAAAAACATATTTTGTAGGGTCAGAAGCTAATAAATGCATAACGAAAGGACATTTCGATTGCGAATTTCCGAGCTGCTCTGAGCGCCAAACGAACTCTGAGGGATTAAATTTTACTAAAAGCAGTTAAGTTACAATCAGTGCATGTAGTTTAAAAGAGCTCAATTGGAATGATCGAGCTCTTTTAGCTATTCATCAATCTAAATTTTGATGCAGATAACATTTTTATTCCAAATCAACAGTAGGTCGATTAGGAAGCGATACTAGGAATTTTCACCATCTCGTTGCTGTCTTTTTCATAATCAACACCGTCAACTGCAAAACCAAAAAGATTCAGAAAATCAGATTTGTATCCGGGTAAATCGCCGATTTCTTGAAGATTTTCTGTGCTAGCTTTTTCCCATAAATCAGAAACTTGTTGTTGTACGTCGGCCTCCATCTCCAGGTCGTCTACGCGAATCCGTCCTTTTTCATCTACAGGAACGATACCGTTTTGGTACAGGCGATCTGCATATAATCGTTGGATTTGTTCGATCGTGCCCTCATGCGTGTTGTTCTGTTTCATCACTTTATACAATAATGAAATGTATAAAGGTATAATTGGTATTGCAGAGCTTGCCTGTGTCACTAGCGCTTTATTTACAGACACATATGCCTTTCCACCTATGTCAGCGAGTCTTTCAGTGATTTTAAAAGCGGTTGCTTCCAAATCATCTTTCGCGCGGCCAATAGTTCCTTTTCTGTAAACAGGTTTGGTTACTGCAGGGCCAATATATGAGTAGGCTATTGTTGTCGCACCATCTGCAAGCAGATTCTCTGCTTTAAGAGCGTCTATCCACATCGACCAATCTTCGCCGCCCATAACAGCAATGGTATTTTCTATATCTTCCTCCGTTGCCGGTTCTATCGATACCGTGGAGACGATTCCTGTGTGGAAATCTACTGTCTTATTGCTATAACTTCGTCCAATAGGTTTAAGCGTAGAGCGGTGTAAAACTTCTGTTTCTGGATTTTTCCTAACCGGAGATGCCAGACTATAAATGACTTGATCTATTTGGCCAAGATCTTTTTTGATTAAGGCTAATGTTTCTGCTTTTATATCTTTAGAAAATGCATCACCATTAATGCTTTTAGCATAGAGACCTTCTTGAGTTGCTAAAACCTCAAAAGCAGCACTATTGTACCAACCTGGCGAAGCAGTTTTACCAGGCTGAGGTGGTTTTTCAAAAAATACGCCGATAGTTGCAGCGCCTGAGCCAAATGCAGCCGTTACTCTAGAAGAAAAGCCAAAGCCTGTTGAAGCACCTATAACCAATACTTTCTTGGGACCATCTATTTTACCTTTTGATTTTACGTAGTTTATCTGGTTTTTTACGTTTTGAGTACATCCTTCAGGGTGCGCAGTTAAACAGATAAAACCTCTCATTCTTGGCTCAATAATCATATTTGTTCTATTTTAGATAAGGGCTGCAATTTAAGAAAATTTTGTTTGATAAAAATGGGATTAAGTTTTTGAACATTTCAATTCAGGCATATAAACCTAATGCTTAATGACCAAATAAAAATTCGTAGTTTCGTCGCCATTTAATATGATAAAATACGTTGTTACTTTCTGTTTTCTGCTAGTGCCTTACATTTTATTGGCACAAAGTAAAGCAGCTCATGCCGGTTGGTTTACATTAACCAACAATGTTAAATTAACAGAAAGACTTTCTGGTTTTACCGATGTGCAATTGCGAACCTCAGATCATTTATCGTTCCTAAAACAGGTGGAAGTAAATGCTGGCATAAACTATAATTTTCTAACAAACCAAGAAATTGGCTTTGGAGGCGTTTTTGCGAGTACCAGGCAAAGTCAACTTGTTCATCTTAAAGAAGACGATAGAAGAGTTTTCGAACAATATTTATTAAAACAAAATTTGTGGAGTGCCGGTATAACACACAGATTTAGGTTAGAACAGCGATTTATCGAACCGACATCTAACCACGATTTTTTTACGCAACGTTTGCGCTATCGTTTTAAGGCGCAACAGCCTCTAAGCAGCCGCCAAGTAAAATTTACCAACGGCTGTTACGCCGTAGTGCAGGATGAGGTCTTTGTAAATGTTCAAAATAAGGATAAATTAAACAATCACTTTTTCGATCAGAATAGATGGCTACTGGGCATTGGATACAGAATTTCTAAAGGGCTAGATGTAGATTTAAGCTACTTAAATACTTTTGTAGTAGGAACTGAAAGCGATAAATATACCCATATTTTACAGCTTGCATTGAATTCAAAGTTTTAGCGGGCTTTTTAAAATTAAAGTCAAAAAAAATCTCTCGAGGTTTTATTTCGAGAGATTTGGACCTCTATTTTTTGCCTGATGTTACTTTGTTACATACATTACTTCTTTAACGGCTTTAACTACGCGCTCTACATTAGGTAAGCTCGCAGCAATTAATGTTGGTGCATATGGAAGTGGGGTATCGGCACATGTAATTCTTAATACTGGCGCATCTAAATAATCGAAAGCATTTCGTTGAACGTTAAATGCAATTTCAGAAGAAATGGAAGCCAACGGCCATGCCTCTTCTACAATGACCAAACGATTTGTCTTTTTAACAGAATTTATGATTGCAGCATAGTCTATTGGCCGTACAGTACGCAGATCTATAACTTCTACATTGATGCCCTCTTTCGTCAATTCCTCTACCGCAGGATTTACCACACGGCTAAGCATTTTTCCAAAAGTAACGATTGTCACGTCGCTACCTTCTTTTACAGTGTTTGCCTTGCCAATTTCTAAATAATATTCTTCTTCCGGCACTTCTCCTTTGTCGCCATACATCACTTCAGATTCCATAAAGATTATCGGATTTGGATCTATTATAGCTTGTTTTAAAAGTCCCTTTGCATCGTATGGATTAGCTGGGATAACTACTTTTAAGCCTGGAGTATTTGCAAACCAGTTCTCGAAATTTTGAGAATGTTGCGCGCCCAATTGACCAGCATTCCCAGTTGGTCCGCGAAAAACCATCGGACAAGAGAATTGACCTCCACTCATAGACAAAATTTTGGCAGCGCCATTTATTATCTGGTCTATCGCTACCAAAGAGAAATTAAAAGTCATAAATTCTACAATAGGTATTAGGCCCGCAGTTGCTGCACCTGTAGCAATACCGGTAAAACCCATTTCAGAAATTGGCGTATCGATAATACGTTTTGCGCCAAATTCGTCGAGCATACCTTGACTTACCTTATATGCGCCATTGTATTCCGCAACTTCTTCACCCATTAAAAAAATACGATCATCTTTACGCATCTCCTCATTCATGGCTTCGCGAAGTGCTTCTCTAAACTGAATTTCTCTCATTATTATTTTTAGCTTACGGTCACAAATATAATTATAATTGCCTTTGATTAAAATCTAAAGAGGTTTTTAATTTTGCGTTAAATACGCTGTATCCACTTATTTTGTCTTCATTATGTAACTATGATAGAGTTGTAATAATTTGCAAAGGAAATTTAGCTCCTTCTTAGTTATCATCTCTTCCTTGGCTGTAGTTTAAGCAGCAACTACCATTTTCATTTTTGTATCTTTGCGGGCTTCGCGAACCTCCAATAAGGTTACAATTTTTTAGAACTTAAATAACAAAATGCTTCACCCAGAAATAGAAAAACGTAAAACTTTTGCCATTATAAGTCACCCTGATGCAGGTAAGACAACCTTAACAGAAAAGTTTCTGTTGTTTGGCGGCGCAATAAACACTGCTGGCGCTGTGAAGCGTAATAAAGCCAATCAAAGCAATACTTCTGATTTTATGGAGATTGAAAAGCAGCGTGGAATTTCTGTAGCTACTTCTGTAATGGGTTTTGAATATAGCGGAAAGCGAATAAATATTTTAGATACTCCGGGTCACAAAGATTTTGCGGAGGATACCTATAGAACTTTGTCTGCGGTAGATAGTGTTATTTTGGTTGTAGATTGTGTAAAAGGAGTGGAGGAACAGACGGAAAAGTTAATGTCTGTTTGCAGAATGCGTAACACGCCGGTAATCATTTTTATAAACAAAATGGATAGGGAAGGTAAAGACGCGTATGATTTGTTAGATGAAATAGAAACTAAATTAAGCATTAGCCTTTGCCCGCTTTCTTGGCCAATTGGTCAAGGGCACACGTTTAAGGGTGTGTATAGCATTTACCATAAACATTTAAATCTTTTTAATTCTGATAAGACAAAAGTAACCGATTCTGTAGTCGCTGCGAATGATTTAGACGACGAGTCATTATTAAATTATCTTAAAGAGAAAGAGATCAGAGAATTAAAAGATGATGTAGAGTTGGTTGATGGCATTTACGGGAAGCTCGACGCAGAACTTTATACAGAAGGATTGGTAGCGCCTGTGTTTTTTGGTAGTGCAATCAATAATTTTGGGATTAAAGAGTTGCTAGACACATTTATAGAGATCGCTCCAAGTCCCAAACACCGGGAGGCCGAAGAGCGCGATGTAAAGGTTGATGAGAAAAATTTTAGTGGTTTTGTGTTTAAAATTCATGCCAACTTAGACCCAAAACACCGGGATAGAATTGCATTTTTAAGAGTTTGTTCGGGAAAATTTGAACGTAATAAATTTTACTATCACACTAGACAAGATAAAAAGCTAAAGTTTAGTAACCCGATGGATTTTATGGCCAACGAAAAAAGTATTGTAGAAGAAGCTTGGCCGGGAGACGTGGTGGGTTTGTACGATAGTGGCAATTTTAAAATCGGCGATACTTTAACGGAAGGCGAAAAATTACAATTTAAAGGAATTCCTAGTTTCTCGCCATCTATTTTTAAGGAGGTAGAAAACACAGATCCAATGCGAACCAAACAGTTGGAAAAAGGAATTGAGCAATTAACAGATGAAGGGGTTGCCCAGTTGTTTGTGATGCAGCCCGGAAATAGAAAAGTAATTGGTGCAGTTGGTGAATTACAGTTTGAAGTAATAAATTTTCGGCTGGAGCATGAATATGGCGCAAAATGTAGATTTCGGACCTTAAGTTATTCTCGTTCTAGCTGGGTAACGTCTCCTGATAGAAAAAAATTAGAAGAGTTTGTAAAACGTAAACAACAGCATATCGGAATGGATAAAGAAGAAAATCCAGTGTATCTAGCAGATAGTGATTATATGATAAATTTAACCAAGCAGGATTATCCCGATATAGATTTTCATAAAACCAGTGAATTTAAGGCGTAAATTAACTGACAATCTCAATTCCTTAAGTTTTGTTTTCAACCTAGTTTGGGCGCTTTTACACCCTCTTCATTGTATCCTTTTAGGACGAAGTCCGAAGAACGGATGCCACCTCGATCGTTAGCGCTTACCTGTTGCAAAGTAATCCATCAAATACTCTAAAGAAAGTTGTTCGATGAAGTTGTCTTGTTGTAAATGTAGGGTAGCAATTACTGAAAAAATTGCTACCCTACTTTCAAAGAAAACCTATTTCAATTTACTCAGTGCGATTTTAATTTTTGGTAGCATATCTTTAATGTCTTGCAAGGTACAAGCGCCAACTGAGGCTCTAAACCAAGGCATATCGTTTTCGTCGCCAAAGCAAGAAAAGGGCACCAACGCAGCGCCTGCTTCTTTAATTAAATAAAAGTTAACATCGTTACTGTCTTTTAAAACCTGCCCATCTGCGGTGGTTTTTCCAATATAGTCTATTTTGATAGTTAGATAAATAGCACCCATTGGTTCGATGGCATCTACCGCAAAACCTTGATTTTTTAAGTCGTGAAAACCATCGTACAGCGTGGTTAAACTTTCTCTTATTTTAGCTTTAAAATCGGTTAAAAAGTTGTCGACTTCTTTTTTATCATTGAAAAAATTAGACATGGCCACTTGTTCTGCTTTTGGAGCCCATGCACCCATGTGACCTACAAATGCTTTCATCCGCGCAATAATATCCTCCGGACCGAAACCCCAGCCTACACGCACGCCGGTTGCTGCCAAACACTTCGAACTGCCATCGATAAAAATGGTATATGGAGTCATGGCTGGACGCAAGGTTACTGGATTTACATGTTCTTTTCCGAACGTTAGTAAGGAATAAATTTGATCATACATTACATATAGTGGCTTCTCATCTGCCTTGCGAGATGCATTTTCTTCTAACACTGCGTCGCAAATCTCCGCTAGTGAGTCTGCATCGAACATCGTGCCTGTTGGATTCAAAGGCGAGCACAAAGCCAATAAGGTTGCACCTTTTAAATAAGGTTTTAGTTGTGCGGCGGTTGGCATAAAATGATGCGCTGCATCGGTTTTCACTACCACAGCCTTTGCAGAAGTCAAGTGGCAATAGTGGTTGTTGTTCCAAGATGGAGAAGGGAAAACAACGGTATCTCCTGGATCTATCAGTGCCAAATAAGTGGCATAGATCAACGGTCTAGATCCGCCAGAAACTAGAATGCTTTTGGCTGAGTAATCTAAATTAAATCGGTCTTTTAATAAATCGGAGACTGTTTCGCGGAGCGCCAACACACCATCAGCGGGCGGATAATTGGTTTGATTGTCATTGTAAGCTTCTATTATTCCGTTTTTTAATGCCGTCGGTATTGGGTAGACGTTCGAATCGAAATCGCCAATAGTTAGGTTAGCAATAGTGGCGCCTTTGCGCTTCATTTCATTAACTTCGTTGCCAATTTTTATAATCTCTGAGCCAATTAAAGTGCTGGCTACTTTTGAAACTTTCATAATTTTAATTTAATTTTTTTCCAACCTGCACACATTTCTAAAAAAAAGGTGAGCTAAGTTCCGTAATGGGGTGTTTATTTCGGAATCTAAATGTTTCTTTAATTAAGATTTTGGAACTTTACGTTTCAAAGTGTTAGAGTCTGAATTAACGGGTTTATTTTCTTTTCTTTCCTCAACAATCTTTCTTAAAATGGATATATCATCGAGATCCTTTGCTCGGCCGGATGATAATTTATTTTTTATTAAATCATCAAAACCGATAAATGGTATTTCAACGCCATCGTACGAGGTTATAATTTTATTTTCATAAGCAATAGCAAAATCATACATTCCAGAAATATCTGCTAATATTTCTATCTTTTTAAAGCTTATGCTATCGTGGGGCAACTTTATTGGCTCATTCCCCTTCAAATAGACGCCTTTCAAAACATCCACATTAAAACCAAATTCATCTATTGCGGTTAAAAGTTTAACTGAGTTTTTCGGGTTGTTGTTAGCCCATAAATCTAAATCGTGCGTAGTTCGAGGATAGCCATGATAATTAACGGCAAACCCTCCAACAAGTAAATACTCCACCTTATTATTGTTTAGGAGTTTAATAAATTCCAAGTAGAAATCGTCTGCAATATCCATGAGTTTCCCATTATTGTTGATCCAATGTGTTTGCATGTAAAATAGAGCATCCATCCTCTGTTTGGAAGTGGAGATAGCATATTCTCGGATTTCAATATGTTGATCCTTGATTTTCATTTTTTCTTTCCGTTTAAATTCTAAGTATGGATAAATAATCCGCTATTTTAGGCTAAACGTTCTAAATGAGGATTTCAAACAAATTTACTAAAATTTAGCTCACCAAATCTTTTATTGCTTTGTTCACTTTTTCGAAACCAAATTGAGATAAAACCTGGTGCATCGCCTTAGAAATGTCATCGTTACACAAGTTGCCAATGCTACCCTCATGTGTGTGCGTTATTTCGCTCGATGGTGCAAACGTGCCATTTTCTATCTGCTCACCAACTATTTTGTAAGCTTCTCTAAATGGTACACCCTTTAAAACAAGATCGTTTACCACTTCTACGCTAAATAGGTAGTCGTATTTCTTATCTTCTAAAATGTTGTTCTTGATGTTGATGTTTTGAAACATGAAAGTAGCAATTTCTAAACATTCATTTAGCGATGTTATGGCTGGAAAAAGATTCTCTTTTAGCAATTGTAGATCTCGATGATAACCGGATGGAAGATTGGTAATCATCATGGCGATTTCATTCGGCAGCGCCTGAATTTTATTACAACGTGAGCGAATCAATTCAAAAACGTCAGGGTTTTTCTTATGTGGCATAATGCTCGAGCCTGTTGTAAGCTCTGGTGGAAAGCTGATGAAGGAAAAATTCTGATTGATGAACAAACAAACATCCATTGACATTTTAGCCAAAGTTGCCGCTATGCCGCTCATGGCTTGCGCCAAAATTCTTTCTGTTTTCCCTCGACCCATCTGTGCGTAAACCACATTGTAATTTAAACTTTCGAAACCTAATAGTTTTGTAGTTAAAGTTCTGTTTAAAGGGAATGAGGAGCCGTAACCGGCTGCAGAACCTAATGGATTTTTATTGCATATTTTCCATGCTGCAAGCATCAATTCCATATCGTCTGCCAAGCTTTCTGCATATGCGCCAAACCATAATCCGAAAGAGGAAGGCATAGCAATTTGCAAATGTGTATAGCCGGGTAGTAATTTGTCTTTGTGTTCGTTGCTCAGTTTGATCAACTCATTAAATAAAATGGAAGTTTGTCCAACCATGTCCTCAATGCATGAGCGGAAAAATAGTTTCAGATCCACCAAAACTTGGTCGTTACGCGATCGTCCGCTATGAACTTTTTTACCAGCTTCACCAATACGTTGTGTAAGCAGATATTCAATCTGCGAGTGTACATCTTCTACGCTATCTTCGATTACGAAATCTCCTGCTTCAATTTCTGCATAAATATTTTTTAATTCTTTTTGTACGATGATTAATTCATCGGCACTAAGCAAATTAATGGTCTCCAACATTTGAGTGTGTGCAAGCGAACCCAATACATCAAACTTTGCCATTTGCAGATCTAACTCTCTATCCTTACCAACGGTAAAGCTTTCCACCAGTTGATTTACGTCTATATTTTTTTGCCAAATTTTCATGAGAATTACGAATTACGAGGTACGAAGTACGCTGGGGTTTGTGGGTTATGAATAAATATTTTATAGCTATAATTTAAAAATGGAATGAGGTAATTAAAATTATTTACTCGTTTCATTGCGCCGTGAAGTTACAATAGAAGAAACAATGATTGAAAGTAATTCGTTAGCTTCTTTCCAATTTTGGATAATAATTACTTTTTTATCGGTATTAAACTCTGTTAATAGTTCCAAAAAAACATAGATTCATCTAATTCTTCCTCTACAATTTTTAACTTATTAATAAAGTCGGCTGTAGATTTTGCTCGTTGCGCTGCTCTATAATTTGCACCAACTGAGCTCGAACATCTTATCAATTGATTGGTGTAGCTCTTGTTAATTAAACTATAAGGCAAGTCTTGAATCAACTTCGCAATCGAAATTGAGAATTTCTTAGTTCGGATTTTCAATTCTTCGCTAGCCATATCTTTTTAACTACTGTTTTCGAATTGGTTATACCGTACTTCAAACTTCGTAACTCATACTTCCTAAAACCTCCTTCAACATTCCAACATATCCTTTGATTCCTTCCGCAACTTCTTTAACATATAAAAATTCATCAGCCATGTGTGAACGACCAGAAAAACCTGGGCCACATTTTACAGAGGGAATGCTGAGCAAAGCTTGATCTGAAGTAGTTGGCGAGCCATAAGTTTCTTTACCCAATGCAATACCAGCCAATACAACCGGATGGTTTTTATCGATAGAGGAAGGTTTCAACCTAACAGATCTCGGCTTTACCTCACAATCTACATTCGCTCTAATTATTTTTACAACTTCTTCATTTGTGTAGGCATCCGTAACCCTAACATCTACCGTAAAAGTACAATCTGCCGGCACCACATTATGTTGCGATCCTGCATTTATTATGGTTACAGTCATTTTCAACCGACCAAAAACTTCCGAAGTTTTAGGAAACTGATAGGTTTTAAACCATTCAATATCTTTTAAGGCTTTGTAAATGGCATTATCTCCCTCTTCTCTCGCGGCATGACCAGCCTTACCGCGCGCCACACAATCCAGTACCAATAATCCCCGCTCTGCAATGGCTAAATGCATCTCTGTTGGCTCTCCAACGATTGCAAATTCTAGTTCTCCTAAATCTGGTAAAATTAATTCTAACCCATTATTGCCAGATATCTCTTCCTCCGCAGTGGTAGCCAAGCAGATGTTATATTTTAAATTTTCTTGATCGTAGTAATATAAGAAAGTGCCAATTAGCGAAACCAAGCAACCACCAGCATCATTGCTGCCTAAACCAAAAAGCTTGTCGCCCTCCACTTCGGCATCAAAAGGATTGCGGGTGTATCCTGAATTTGGTTTCACGGTGTCGTGATGTGAGTTTAAAAGCAACGTAGGTTTTGCAGTATCAAATTGTTTATTGTACGCCCAAACATTATTCATCTTACGATGAGTATTAACACCTCGATTTTCTAAAAAATCGACAATTAAATCTGCCGTTTTATCTTCTTCTTTGCTAAAAGATTGAATTTTGATCAACTCTCGCAACAAATTAAAGCACTCCTCTTTTATTTTTTCTAACATGGTCTCAAGTATCGAGTATTTAGTATCATGTATCAAGACATTGAGCAAAAACCCTACACCTTTCTACAATATCGAATATTTAGTATCAAGTATCAAGTCAGCATTCGCCTATGCGCTCACCCTTTTGGTTTATTACTTGCTCCTTAATCTTTTGAGTACAAATTCCCTGCTTTAAGCGCAGAAAGCTTAATGCCTTTTATTAGTGAGGAACTAAAACCATTATGCTCCATCTCATTAAGGCCGGCAATGGTGCAGCCTTTTGGCGAAGTTACTTTATCTATCTCGGTTTCCGGATGAGTTTGGTTTATCAACAGTAAGTCTGCGGTTCCCTTTGCAGTTTGGACAGCCATTTTTAACGCCTCATCTGCATGAAATCCGATTTCTACACCACCTTGAGATGCTGCCCTAATTGCTCTTAAAAAGAAAGCCACGCCGCAAGCGCAAAGTGCAGTTGCAGAAGTCATTAAGTCTTCATTTATTTTCATTACCATGCCAACGGTTTCAAACATTTTCGTCACGTGTTTTAGATTTTCTTCGCCTGCGCCATCAGTCGCAATACAGGTCATGCTTTGGCCAATGGCAATCGCAGTATTTGGCATTGCCCTAATTACTTCCACTTTTTTATCGAGTTTACTCTTGATTTCTGCGCAGGTAACACCAGATATTACAGAAATAATTAGATGCTTTTCTTCTACAATAGCGCTTTGAATTTCTTCTAAAACGGAGTTAAGTTGCTGCGGTAATACCGCTAAAATAATGATGTCTGCGTCTTCAACAGCTTTGTGGTTGTCGGAGGTAGTTTTAAATCCATCAGCGGCTAAAGATGAAAGGTGAGCAAGATTTCTTCTAGTCAAAATTATATTTCCTGACTGTTCAAAGTCGGTTTTAACCAAGCCTTTTGCTAAAGATAATCCGATATTCCCGCTGCCTATAATGGCTATTTTTTTTGTCATTTTTTATAAGATTTTTGTAATTAAAACCACTAATAATTTTTTGATTTTGAAAAGCAGTTGTCTGCTTATCTTTAAAGTTTGCTCCTGCTATTCGCTTTACTTCGGGTAACCCCCAAGGGGTTATCCTACGTGCTCGCTACTATCAGGTTTAGGTACTCGTAGCAGTGGTGCTCTTTTAAGTTTTCCTATCAACTGTGTAAGCATCTTGCCTACATTTCGCAGCTTTTACGAGTGGCGAACTTCGTAACCACATATTTTCTGCCAGGATAATTTTTCTTACTAAAGAAAAATGTAAATTTAGCAGATTTGTCGCCATTTTTTGAAACCGCTATTAGGTTTTATATTTACTCAAGTTTTCGTTTAATATTTTCATAAGTTCAGCGTAATTGATTTGCATTGAGTTTGCGGATAAATTAAAAGGCGAACCACATTTATCCACATTGAATTTCATTAATTTTTTTCGTATTCTATTTTCTTCTTTTTCAATCCAATAATCTGAATTATCCACATCAACGATTACGAACTTTTGACTTTGTATTTTTAATTCGGAAAAACCATTTATGTTTTTCCATTCAATACATTCGGTAAGCGACTTTCTTGGGTTAACATTTAGTCCTATTTTGTCAACAATTACAAGTAGTTGATTTGCTAAAAGTTGTCTAATTGAAACATATATTCCTAATCCGAAAAACAAAATTGAAGCACTTCCAATTGTTTTTATAAAAAGTGGGCTTCTTGCTGCGTAACCAGCGAAATTTTCAGCATTTATAAACATATAAATTCCACCAACAACAAATAAAAGAGATCCAACTAATAATAAAAACGATTTTCCCTTACTTGAGTAAATCTCTATTTTTTCCATTCTCGATTTCGTTTTTTTATCTTAATTTTTGGTATGCGTTTCGATAAAATAACGCCTAACTAACCACAAATCCTTTAACCGCTAACCTTCTAACCATTAACCTCAAATTGCCATTTTCGTTCCAAAAGTCCCTTTATCTAATTCGTCAAGCTCATCGGCCTTACCAATATATACCATAGAAACTCCTTTTTTAATGGCTTCAAACGCGTTATGTAGTTTCGGAATCATTCCGCCTGCTACAGTTCCATCTGCTTTCAGCCGCTCAAAATCTGTTGCTCTTATTTCTCTAAAAACTGATTCATCATTATTGATGTCTTTTAGCACGCCTTTCTTTTCAAAGCAATAGACCAAACGCGTCTCATAAACTGAAGACATGGCAACAGCAACTGCCGATGCAATGGTATCCGCATTGGTGTTTAGCAACTGCGAATCTCCATCGTGCGTAATCGCGCAAAGTACCGGCACAAGTCCAATATTTAACAAGTTAGTTACCATCGAAGTAGAAACAGAATTCTTATCTAAATCCCCAACGAAGCCAAAATCTATTTCCTCAGTTAAATCTCCTCCGGAAGGGGAAATTTTAACAATTGGTCGCCTTTTCGCTTTAATTATATTTCCATCAGCTCCGGTAAGTCCGATGGCATTACAACCTTTCGTCTGCAATTGCGCAACTATATTTTTATTGATCAAACCTGCATAAACCATCGTTACAACCCGCAGGGTTTCTATGTCGGTAATTCTTCGACCATCAATCACTTTTGGTTCGATCCCTAGCGTTTTTCCAAGTTCTGTAGCCACTTTTCCACCTCCATGAACCAAGATTTTTTCGCCCGGCAAGGCAGTGAAATCCAGCAAAAACTGATGGAGGTTTTCGGAGTTATCGATTACGTTTCCGCCTATTTTGATGATGGTAAGTTTTCTCATTTAAGTTATAAGTTGAAAGTTTTAAGTTACAAGTCAGGTCGCTTAGACACACACCACGTAACCCATAACTTGTAACAATTCCTATTTTAATTCTTCCAACATCGATTTAAGTACTGCTTGTGCAGCCCACAACCTATTTCCTGCTTCTTGAATAACCAAGGAGTTTGGTCCATCTAAAATCTCTGAGGATAATTCCAAATCTCTACGAACGGGCAGGCAATGCATTACTTTTGCATTGTTGGTTGGTTTCAGTTTTTCGTTGGTTAGCATCCACTGGCTATCAGAGCACAGTATTTTTCCGTATTCTTTGTAACTGCTCCAATTTTTCACATAAATGTAATCAGCATCTGTTATAGCCTCCTCTAAATTATAGGAAATATTCGCTCCAGGAGTAAAATCTTCCGAAAGTTCGTAGCCACTTGGGTGAGCGATCGTAAAGTCTAACATCCCCTCTTTTTGCGCGCGGCACATCCACTCTGAAAAAGAGTTGGGCACTGCCTGCGGCAAAGCGCGGATATGCGGCGCCCATGCCAAAACCACTTTTGGAATCCCCACCCCAACCCTTCCTGAAGGGAAGGGAGCTGGAACGTGATTCCAAGTTTCTTTTATCGTTACCAAATCGGCAAAACTCTGCAAAGGATGTCGAGTTGCACTCTCTAAACTTACTACTGGAACGCCACAATATTTAATGAATTTATTGAAAAAATCTTCGCTGTAATCTTCCTCTCTGTTCTCTAACTTTGGGAAAGACCTTAGACCTAGAATGTCGCAATATTGACCCATTACGGCGGCTGCTTCTCTAATGTGCTCTGCTTTTCCCCCATTCATTATAACGCCATCTGCGGTTTCTAACGCCCAACCTTCTTTGTCGAGATTCATAACCATAACATTCATCCCTAAATTAATAGCCGCTTTTTGCGTGCTTAACCTAGTCCGCAAGCTTGGATTCATAAATACAAGACCCAAGGTTTTATTCTTACCCAAATGTTGGTGCGCGTAAGGGTTCGCTTTCAACTTGAGAGTATCTTCTATTAGTTGTTTAATGTCAGGTACATCGTGTACAGAGGTGAATTGGGTCATGCTAGGGTATAAGGTTTTAGGTATAAGGTTTAAGGTTTTATCCCTCCACCTGCTCTTAAGAATTTTAAAAACGAAATCAACATTGCTCTAACTTCATTTATTGATTTATTTACTTTTTCATAATCTTGCTCGCTTATATATTTCAATTCAAATGCACATAAGCAGCAATAGTCTATTTCATTGGTCGACCCTAATGCGGTATCTAAGAAGTGGGCAAAATCCTTATCTGTGAATCTTCCGCAACCTTCTACAATATTTAAAGGAATAGATAACGACGCTCGTGTAAGTTGAGACGTTAATTCAAATTTTTCTTCTTTTGGAAATTTAGTCGAAATATCTTTCTTGATAAACATATTCATTTCATGCGCCTTCCTCCAAACATCTAATTTTTTGTAGACTCTCATTACCTTAAGCCTTATGCCTTAAACCTTTTCAACCTCTATCTCAAATGCTTCCAAAAACTCATCGGCATTTTCTTTTGTAACATTTAAGGCGGGAAGCAAGCGAATTACATTTGGTTTGGCTTCACCGGTAAAAATATGGTGATTGAACAATAGGTTTTTCTTAACATGAGCTAATTCTTCGGGAAGTTCTATTCCAATCATTAATCCTCTTCCACGAACTTCTATTACTTGATCGAATTTCTTAAGTTCGGAAATTAAATAATTGCCAACTTCTTCTGCGTTCTGCATCAATTTGTCTTTTTCCATTACTTCCAAAACAGCTAAGCCTGCAGCACAAGCTAAGTGGTTTCCTCCAAAAGTAGTTCCTAACTCGCCATACCATGGTTTAAATTTTGGGGCAATTGAAATCCCGGCAATTGGGAAACCATTTCCCATGCCTTTTGCCATGGTGTAAATATCGGCTTCTACGCCAGCGTAATCGTGCGCGTAAAATATTCCTGTTCTGCCATAACCACACTGCACGCTATCTGCAATGTAGACCGCATTATGTTCATCGCAAAGCGAACGGATTTTTTGCAAGAAGCTTTTTGATGCCTCTTTAATTCCTCCGACTCCTTGAATGCCTTCAATAATAACCGCACAAATCTCATTGCCCTGAGCGGTAAAAGTTTCTTCTAAAGCAACCTCATTATTTAATGGCAAGAAAATTACATTTTCATTTTGATTTATCGGCGCAACAATTTTTGGATTGTCGGTTACCGAAACAGCAAGAGAAGTACGGCCGTGAAAGGCGCCATTGAAGGCGATGATCTTTTTTCTGCCATTATAAAAAGAAGCAAGTTTTAGTGCATTCTCGTTCGCTTCAGCACCTGAATTGCAAAGAAATAATTGAAAATCTTTTTTTCCAGACACTTCGCCAAGTTTTTCAGCAAGTTGTTTTTGAAGTGGAATGATAACAGAATTTGAGTAAAAACCAACCTTGCTAAGTTGATCTGTTAGTCGCTTTACATAATGCGGATGCGTATGGCCGATAGAGATTACCGCATGCCCGCCATATAAATCTAAATATTTATCGCCGTTAGCATCCCAAACATTGCTGCCAATTGCTTTGGTTATTTCTATATTGTTAAGTGGGTAAACGTCGAATAGGGTCATGTTAGTTGTACGTTGTAAGTAATAGGTTTTAAGTTAAGGGGCAGGGTGTTTATTTCTCACCTTTGCAATTAAACTGATAAGCATTGCCTTTACTTCGTTTATATTGTCTGATAATAGTGTAAATGTGTCTTCGCTCAGGTATTTTAAATCTTTAGATAAAATGAGAAAATATTCTGTCTCATTTGCTGAACCAAGTGAAATATTTAAAAAGTTAGCTAAATCTGCTTGAGAATTTTTGCCACAACCTTCTGCAATATTTGCAGGAATTGAGGATGCGGCACGCCGAAGTTGATTTGTAAGGCTATACATTTCTTCCTTTGGAAACTTTGCACTCTCTCTATAAATACTCAACGTAATTCGATGTGCCTTTTCCCAAACTTTTAACTCTTTAAAATTCTGCATATCTTTTTTTTCAATCGGAAAGGTAAAACTTATCACGTAAAACGTATGACTTAAAACTTTGAGTATTTTCAGCTTTAATCTAAAAATAACTAGCTTTTAATTTCAATCCAGTATCTTCGGCAAGCCCAAACATCAAATTCATATTCTGTACCGCCTGACCACTTGCACCCTTTAAAAGATTATCTACCATGCTAACAATCAAAAGTTTATTACCGTGTTTTTCTAAATGGATCAAAGCTTTGTTGGTATTTACTACCTGCTTTAAATCGATATTTTTCTTACTTACGTGAGTGAATGGATGATCTTGATAATAAGTTTCGAACAATTCGTATGCTTCGTCTTCAGTTAAATTAGTATCCAAATACATGGAAGCTAAAATTCCTCTTGGGAAGGCACCTCTTTGGGGTATAAAATTTAAGGTTGTCCCTGAATCCCCTAAAGCGGACTTTTTGCCAATAGCTTGAGCCAAGCTTTCTCCAATTTCATCTAAATGTTGGTGATCAAAAGCCTTGTAAATAGACAAATTATTATTTCTCCAGCTAAAATGGGAGGTTGTTGATAAGCCTTGACCAGCGCCAGTTGATCCCGTAGTTGCATTAATGTGAACTTCTCCCTTTAGTAAGTTTTTTGATGCCAATGGCAGCAGTCCCAATTGAATAGATGTTGCAAAGCACCCTGGATTGGCAATGTTGTTGGCGGTTTTTATCGCTTCGCGATTTAGTTCGGGCAAACCGTACACAAAGTTACGTAATGCGAGTTGCGAGTTATCAGTTAGCCTGAAGTCTTGCGACAAATCAATAATTTTTACAGCAGCGTTGATCGGGTTTGCTTCCAAAAATTTCTTTGCATTGCCGTGGCCAACGCATAGAAACAATACAGCCCCCTCCAAACCTCCCCCAGAAGGGGAGGCTTTATAAAGTTTATCAAAATCAGTGTCATCTGTGAAACGTAAATCATTATCGCCTATTAAATCCGTATGAACATCACAAACTAAATTGCCTGCATTACTTGTACTATGTACGAAAGTGATTTCTACGTTTGGGTGATTAATCAAAATACGCAGCATTTCTCCACCGGTGTATCCTGCACCGCCAATAATTCCAACTCTTATCTTCATTTTCAATGTGTTTAGGGGTTAAGGGTTAGGGTGTACGGTGTAGGAGTTGAGTGCTACTCTTCCACCTTTTACCTTTCTCCTTAAACCTTCAAAAGCTACGCTTTCGAATTAACTTTATTCCATATCATCACCTGATTCCCAAATATTTTCGAGAAGCCTTTTACATCTTCGCCGCTCCAGGCATTGTTCATTTCGCCGTAGCTGCCAAATTGATTGCTCATTAAATCGTGGTTCGATTCGATACCGATAATTTGGAAACGATAGGGTAGAAGCTCAACAAAAACTTTTCCACTTACCATTTTTTGGGTGTCTGTTAGAAAAGCTTCAATGTTCCGCATAATCGGATCGTGAAATTGCCCTTCATGCAGCCAATTCCCGTAAAAGGAAGACAATTGCTCTTTCCAACTTAATTGCCACTTAGTTAGCGTATGTTTTTCTAACGTGTGGTGTGCTTTAATAATTACGATAGGTGCTGCAGCCTCAAAACCAACTCGGCCTTTTATGCCAATAATGGTATCACCCACATGCATGTCCCGGCCGATGCCGTACGGTTGAGCGATGGATTGTAATTTTTGAATCGCCTTTACAGGATCTAACTGCTCACCGTCAAGGGCAACCAATTCTCCCTTTTCAAATGTTAATTCTATTTTACGACTTTCAGTTTCTGAAACTTGAGTTGGCCAAGCGCTTTCTGGTAATGTCTCATTAGAAGTTAGCGTTTCCTTACCGCCAACAGAAGTTCCCCAAAGGCCTTTATTGATAGAATATTGTGCTTTCTCGGCGCTATATTCCACACCGTGTTCGTTTAGGTATTTAATTTCCGCGTCGCGGGATAATTTCAAGTCTCTTATTGGCGTAATGATTTCTACTTCGGGAATTAAGATGTTAAAAATCATATCAAAGCGCACTTGGTCATTTCCTGCACCAGTACTGCCATGGGCTACATAATCAGCACCAATCTTTTTCACATAATGCGCAATTGCGGTAGCTTGGCTAACGCGTTCTGCACTCACTGAAAGTGGATAGGTTGCGTTTTTCAATACATTGCCGAAAATCAAATATTTTATACAACCGCTGTAATAGCTTTCCGTTTCATCAACTACGGCGTGAGATTTTACACCTAAAGCATAAGCGCGCTCCTCAATTTCATTAAGTTCACTGGCAGAAAAACCGCCCGTGTTTACAATTACAGAATGAACTTCTAATCCTCTATCTTGCGCAAGATATATGCAACAAAAGGAAGTATCTAATCCTCCACTAAACGCTAAAACTACTTTGTTACTCATTTTACTTTTTGTTTTTTATTGGGGTAACTTATATTTTATCCGGTGATCTTATGCTTAATAACCAAAATTAAAAAGGCTATAATCGTTTTTAGGCGCGGTTTTGGTTTATTCTTAAGCACAAGCCGCTGCTTTATACGCATAAAACGCTCGTATAATTTTGGTTTTTTCTCCAATTCTTCTGCAAACATTTTTGCAGCTTCATGTTTCTTCTCGGCAGGATCATAGAGCATCGCAGTACACATGCAAATTTTACGTTCTTTGCTTTTGAGAATTTCGAAATTTATACAACTCTGGCATCCTTTCCAAAAATCTTCATCCTGCGTTAATTCAGAATAAGTTACAGGTTCATAACCAAGATCTGAATTGATTTTCATAACGGCCAATCCAGTAGTTAAGCCAAAGATTTTCGCCTTTGGATATTTTACTCTCGAAAGCTCGAAGATTTTTTCTTTAATGGCGTGTGCTAAGCCTATCTTTCGATAAGGAGGTGCAACTACTAAACCCGAGTTTGCAACAAATTGACCATGGCTCCAGGTTTCGATATAACAAAACCCTGCCCAAGACCCATCTTTATGAAAGGCAATGACAGCTTTTCCATCTTGTATTTTACCTGAAACATACTCTGATGATCGTTTAGCAATACCAGTGCCGCGTGCTTTAGCAGATTCTGCCATCTCTTCTACAATTTGCTCGGCAAAGATTTTATGCTCTGCGATGGCAACTTGTACTATAAAATCGTTAATATCCATTCGTTTTCTAACGAAAAATTGAGGGGTTTTTGTTAATTGGGTTTTTAGAGAGGATCAATTCCTCATAGTATTAGTAAGAAGTACTAAATACGTGGTGTAAACATTTGCCGGCACTTAGAATAAAGATATGCGGGCTGAGGAACATTTGTAGACAAATTAGGTATGACAAATAAATTCGTCACATAAACAGAAAGTTTAACTATAATTTGTTTCAACATTTTTTTAAGCGTTTTAAACGGCTTGTATATTATTAAGTTGTAAATATTTAAATAATAATTGAGTTACACAACTTTATCTAGTTTTTTTTACAGTTTATTGTTTTCTCTCACACTAAAAAACCCTGCAGAACAGGGTTTTCATTTATTTTATTTGGAGATTTAAAGTTACTCTAGTGCCATCTAAATACATGTGCAGTTTTGACGGTTTTGCATTTGGAGGCAAATTAAATTTCCATTCTACCAAACTTGTGGAATCTGGTTTTGGATTCGTTTTACCGTTAGTACTTGTTGGAGGTATTGCTTGGTCAGTATCCATTTCTAGACGAGCATCTGACGCTGATACGGAAAAAAACTTTTTGTCGGCTAAAGTACTTTTGTTGGTTAGTGATAACTTAACACTTAGTTCAGATCCGGCAGATTTGCCATCTGGGTCTTGAAGTGGCATCAGC
The DNA here is from genome assembly GCF_054061655.1 of Pedobacter sp. UYEF25. NCBI lineage: Bacteria > Pseudomonadati > Bacteroidota > Sphingobacteriia > Sphingobacteriales > Sphingobacteriaceae > Pedobacter > Pedobacter sp. UYEF25. The sequence goes on from NZ_JBSSEL010000003.1 coordinate 194,630, forward strand.
AAAGCATCATTAACTTTAACTCGAGCTTCGTACCGCTTTCCCAATAGAGCAGTATCAGGTACCGCAACATAATACACCTGAGAAACCAAATTTGTAGATTTTTCTGCTTCTTCCCTGCCAACCGACGTATTTATAGAATCCGTTGTATTTTCTTTATCTTGGTTCCTCTTGCCTAATTGACAATTACCTAGGGCAAAAGAAATAACAATTAAAAATAAAAATGGATTGATTTTCTTTAGCATGCCTGACTATTGTTTTTAAAGGTTCGGGCAGATGTTTTTAACGTATTTTATGTTATGCATCAGGATTTATTTCATCGTCCAGGTTTAATTCATAAGATGGCTTTGAAGCATCATCGGCTTGTTGTAATCTATCCACATCTGCCCTGATACTGCTGTCATCTCCCGAAATTTCTCTTATATCTTCAGTGTTGTCTTCTCTACGTAACGCATCATTCTTATCGACAGAATAGTTATCGTCACTGAAAGTTTGGTCTTTTGGCTCCATCATGATTTTTATTTTTTAGTAAAGACGATTTCCCGAAACAAATTGTTTTAAAAAATATGCATGAATTTAATAAACTAAGATTTAAAAGCCATCGCCATACTTATAGAAAGAGAGGATGCTTACCGGAAGTTTGCCTTTGGCGATAAGCCTGTTGTTAATTAATGCTGCCGCGGCCTTTTGCATAAAATCCTCTTTTTGATAGGCTACAATAAGTCCTTTGCTTTTTTCTAAACCTGGTAAGCCAGCAAGATTATAAGGGTTTGCAAAAAGTGCAAAAACTGTATTTTTTCCGGTGAGTTCAGTAATAAATTTTTTTACGCCGGCGTTCAAAGCAATATTATTTCCAGGCCTAGACCTGCTGTCGTGGATACCTACTATAATCTGATCGAATGCATTTATTTCTCTGGCAACGTTTGATATCTGTTCTGCAGTAGCATCTTTATCAAGTACGTAATAAACTGAATTGTAAAACCCTTTTCTAACTTCTTTTTGAAAGGTTGTGACACTTGGTTCGCCAATGCTAATTATAGCTGTTCTGCGGATAGGAATCAGATTCCGGATGTAGTCTTTGCCACGTAATAAAGTTACAGATGCATTAGCCAACTGCTGCACCAGAGCATTGCTTTCCGCTCGGTTTAAATCGGCTGAAAGCCCTTTAATAACAATGGTGTCTGGCTTATTTAATCCGGCCCAATACTTTGCTGTCAATATTTTTTTGACACTCATGTCTATTGCATCCATACTTACTAAGCGTTGCCTAACGGCTTTTCTTATTAAATGGATTGCCCGATCGCTGTTTTCAGAGAGTTCTAAAATATCGTTTCCTGCTATGATAGCAAGTAAATCTGCTTGACCATCTTTGAAGTATTTTACGACGCCTTTCATATCCATCGCATCAGAAACGACGAGTCCTTTAAACCCTAATTTATCTTTTAGAATACCTGTTACAATCGGCTTGGAAAGCGAGGAAGGGAGATGTGCAGTGGTGTCCAATGAGGGGATGCTTAGATGCGCAACCATTATCCCGGTGGCGCCTTCCCTTATAAGCTGTTTAAACGGATACATCTCCAACGTGTCCAAACGTTCTGGGGTAAAATTTAATTGGGGTAAATCCTTATGCGAGTCTACGTCTGTATCGCCATGGCCAGGAAAATGCTTTAAGGTAGTTAATAGTCCACCGGCTTGCATGCCCTTCATATATTGAGCGGCTTTTGTAGCTACATTAAATTTATTTTCTCCAAAGGAGCGGTAATTGATAACCGGATTTTGCGGATTATTATTTACATCGGCATCGGGTGCAAAATTCATTTGCATACCCATGCGTTTATAGTCTTTTGCAACTTGCAAGCCCATTTGATAAATCAAATCATTGTTTTGTATCGCTCCAAGGGTCATTTGATAAGGATAGGAAATCGTGCTGTCTAAACGCATGCCTAAACCCCATTCGCCATCAGAAGTTACAATCAATGGGACCTTGCTGACGAGTTGATATGCATTTGTTAATAAAGCCTGTCTGCTCGGGCCACCTTGAAAGAAGACTACGCCACCCAATTGCTCTTTCTCAATTACTTTACCCACCGAATCTGCATATTTTGCGCCCAAATTTGTGTGTGCTCGAACGAAAAACATTTGGGCAATGCGTTCTCGGCGATTCATTTTTTTGAATACACTATCTACCCACGTCGGTTTGTTTTTTAAAAGGTCTAAAAAACTCTGATTTTGTGCAGAGGCATAAAATGTAGAGAGGCTTAAAACAAAAAAGAGTATTATTTTTTTATTCACAGGATAAAGCTAAAATTTGATCAAAATTAGCAATCAAATTCAAGAAAATCTCTTTTTTTACTTTTTGGAGTAGGAAAGTTAGACTAAAAATCACTCCATTTAGTGTTTGCTTTGTGATTAATTTAGCACACGGTACTAATTTGCATTATTTAAAACAGCATGACCTTTACTGCGTTATTAAATAAAGGTTTAATACAAATTTAAATTTATCATTATGAAAAGGACCAAAACACCAATCCACAATCCAGAAGATCAAGGTTATCCTACCTCAAACAGAGCAAACCATGATGTCATCACTGATAAGAAAATGCAAGGCATTTCAAACGCGGGTGGACAACGTTCAGATCAAACGTCTAATAAAGACAATCAGCGAAAGCACGACAATAAAAAATAATATTTGTTAAAAGCACCGAAAGGTGTTTTTTTGTTTGGTGGCCTTTTTTTTTGACCTGTGTATTATTGTTAATACTTTAACCGATATAGGAGGCGCTTTATTTAATTTAGGCTGTAAATTAACACATTTATGAACAGAAGGTTTATTCTCTTAATTTTTATTGGTTTCGGAACTAGTGTAAATGCCCAAATAAAAGATTCGTTGTCTGTACTCGATTATCAACATGCAGAAAGTTTCATGTCTTACAATACCAGTCAGTTGGTTTATCATGGCAATGTTAGCGCAAATTGGTTGCCTGACGGGCGTTTTTGGTATACCTTAAATACGAATAGCGGGACAAGCTATGTGCTTTTCGATCCAAAAACCAATAGTCGGATTGAGAAAAGCAATAGGGCAGATTTAGGAGATTTTTTATCATCGGCCGAAAAAAGAAGGACTAGGAGAAGCACTGATGTAATTTCACCAGATGGGAAGAAAGCTGTTTTTATTAAGGATTTTAACCTCTATGTAAGAGATTTGGAAACAGCAAAAGAAAAACAACTTACTTTCGATGGCGTAAAGAATTACGGTTATGCTACAGATAATGCAGGTTGGAAACATAGTGATGCAGCAATTGTCCGTTGGTCCCCAGATTCTAAAAAAGTAGCCACTTTTCAACAAGATCAGCGAAAGGTGAGCGATATGTATATGGTGAGCACCAATGTTGGCGCTCCAAAATTAACCACTTGGAAATATCCATTGCCAGGCGATTCTGTTATAGCCACAATTAGGCGGATAATTATTGACGTTGAAGAGCCAAAAGTTGTTAGCTTGCAAATCCCACCGGACCCACACCGCGCTACTTTAAGCGATGATGTTTCCAGCAGTGGCACTTTTGATGACATTGGTTGGAAGGCCGACGGAACCGAAATGGCCTTCGTATCAACGTCTCGAGATCACAAAGAAGAAAAATTTCGCATCGCAAATGCAGAAACTGGTGTCGTTAGAGAGGTGTTTGAAGAGAAAGTAAAAACACAATATGAGTCTGGACAAGGCGCCATTAATTGGCGGTATTTACCGGCATCAAAAGAAATCATTTGGTACTCTGAGCGAGACAATTGGGGTCATTTATATTTATATGATTCGAGTACAGGTAAGTTAAGAAATCAAATTACTAAGGGAGATTATGTCGTAACTAAATTGATCAAAGTTGATGAAAAAAACAGATTGATCTTTTTTCAGGCAGATGGTTTAGATCCTAAAAACCCATATTTTACTCATCTCTGCAGTATTAAATTCGATGGCAAAAGTTTTAAAGACCTAACTCCAGAATCAGGCGCTCATCAAATAGATTTTTCGCCATCGGCAGATTATTTTGTAGATACTTATTCTACGCCGAGCTCCGGGCCAATTTCTGCTTTGAAAAATAATAAAGGAAAACTAATCTCCACCCTTGAAAAAGCAGATTTAACTGCGCTAGAAGCGACCGGATGGAAACCCCCAATTGAATTCACAGCAAAAGCGCATGATGGGAAAACTGATATTTATGGGCTGGTATTTACGCCCACAAAAATGGTTGAAGGAAAAAAATATCCGGTAATAGATTACATCTATCCCGGTCCGCAGGGTGGAAGCGTGGGAAGTTGGAATTTTGCAGCATCTCGAGGAGATAATCAAGCGTTAGCGGAACTAGGCTTTATTGTGGTTGTGATGGAAGGAACTAGCAACCCAAATCGATCTAAAAGTTTTCATGACATGAGCTATGGAAATATGGCAGAAAACACTTTGCCCGACCAGGTTACCGCTATCAGACAACTGTCTTTAAAGTTCCCGATTGACACTAATAAGGTTGGTATTTGGGGGCATTCTGGTGGTGGCTTTGCAACTGCCGCCGCAATGTTTAGATATCCAGATTTCTTCAAGGTTGGCATTGCAGAATCTGGCAATCACGAAAATCGAAACTACGAAGATGATTGGGGCGAACGCTACAATGGTCTGTTGCAGAACTCAGATTATGAAGCGCAGGCAAATCAGAAATACGCAAAGAATTTGAAAGGGAAGTTAATGCTGGCGCATGGAATGATGGATGATAACGTACCATTGAGCAATACCATGTTGGTGGTGGATGCGCTTATAAAGGCAAATAAAACATTTGATCTTGTTTTGTTTCCGCAGGCAGCTCATGGGTACGGAACGGATTCTTATTATATGATGCGTCGCCGTTGGGATTACTTTGTTAAAAATCTTCTAGATAAAGAGCCGCCAATTAATTACAAAATGAAATACACTGTGGTGAAATAAAACGATTAAAGATTAAAAAAGGGTCGCAAAATGAAATTTGCAACCCTTTTTTTTATGGATACAATGCTATTTCTTATTTCTCAATTGGTTCTATCCGAAATGCATAATCATTATTTGCAGAAACTGGCAACTCACATCTCGCCAAAGGACCAGGACCGCAACTCGCATTTCCAAGTCCGCGTTGCATATAATCTAGACTCAAAATAGTTTCTGGCAAGCGATTATTTTTTAATTTAAAATCGTGTGCCATTTCCCACAAATCTTTATCGTAAAAATGTAGTGCAGTGAAGTTTAACTTGTTTAAGGAAGTTATTTTGAAACCGCCTTTTCCATTAGAAAAAGTCAGCCATCTTGCATCTTGCCTGTTTCCCATACTTTGGCTGCGCACATAACTTTCCTCCATCCCGGTAACAGTATTGTTAAACAAACCAAAATAGGCAGAAGCTTCTCTATCTTGATAATTTTCTTGAGGACCGCGACCATACCAGGCTACTTTTTCAAAACCTGGAGTCATTGCCATTTGCAAACCAAGGCGCGGCACTTTATTATCGTCCTTGGTATTATCTATAGAAACCGCAACGTCTACAGCGCCACTTTTATAAAAGGTATAGTTGATAGCAAATGGAATTATGCTTGTTTTTGCGCCTTTTAAAGTAGTTTCCATCTTCGTATTAACCAAAATTTTATCGCCGTTCCCAATGTTTTCTGTACTAAAGCCAGTCAATTTTGTATCGGGGTTTATGTAGTCGCGCTTATCATTATCAATACTTCTGTACCAGTTAAACGTAAACCCTTTGCCTTTGTAGATCATTTCGTCACCGTTCATTTTTAAGGAAGTAATCATGCCGTTCTGAGCATTAAAATTTGCAGAAAAGTTGCTTCCATCAACGGTTAGTTGCGCATCAGTCTTATGGGAAGTCAATTGCGCTTTTGCAAAGTTTGGAACCGAAACGACAGCAGGCCTTTGGTTTAACGCAAACTGTTCTGTCGCTACTACATGCCCTGCATCTGCGTAAGGTAGATTTTTTATTTTCGAGAAATAAAGGTTAATGAAATATTCATGCTTATTATCCGTCTTAGTTTTAAAATTAAATTTAACGATTTTAGATTCGTCTGGTTTTAGGTTTAACGGCGCAAGATTTCCGTTCTCAATCACTTTTCCATCTTCCAATATACTATAGCGAATGTTAAACTGATCTAGATTTAAGAAATCATATTTATTTGTAATCTTGATCAATCCCCCTTCTAAATCAACTGCGGCGAGTTTTATGTATTGATAAGCCTTTTTAACTTCCAAAAGCTTTGGTGTAACCTTTCTATCGGGCGTTACAATACCATTGAGGCAGAAATTGCCATCGTTGGGTTTATCTCCAAAATCGCCCCCATAATAGTATTCATCTTTTGGTCCACCAAATTTAATTATTCCCTGATCTACCCAATCCCAAATACAGCCTCCAATCATTCGTTCTGATTTGTTCTCGATGTAATCCCAATAATCTGGCAAATTACCAATTGCATTGCCCATTGAGTGCGAATATTCACAGAGAAAATATGGTTTTTGCTTGCCATTTTTGTCTTGTTTTGCCATATCTACAAGATCCGGATACATTTGAGAATCCATATCGGCAATGGCATTTTTACCTTCGTAATGAATTGGCCGAACAGCGTCTAACTTTTTAATGGCTGCATAAACGACATCAAAATTGTTTCCATTACCAGATTCGTTGCCCATAGACCAGAATATAACTGCCGCATGGTTTTTATGCTCCTGCACATTGCGTACGTTCCTATCAACGAATGCAGGTATCCAACTTGCCATTTTGCTAATGGATTGATTTCCGTGGCATTCCAAATTTGCCTCGCTCATCGTATACAAACCATAATAGTCATACATGGCGTACATTTTCGGGTCGTTCGGGTAATGGCTAGTTCTAATGGTATTTATGTTGTTTTGCTTCATCATAGTAACATCTTTCAACATCGTCTCAATAGGCAATGCGTTGCCCATTATTGGGTCCATGTCATGCCTGTTTACACCTTTAAAAAATATTTGTTTGTTGTTGATGTAAACACGGTTATTTTTTACTTCAATTTTTCTAAAGCCAAACTTAGAAGAAAGAACTTCGGTCAATTTCCCTGAGTTATCGAATACAGATAGCATTGCGGTGTAGAGGTTTGGCATCTCTGCCGACCATAATTTTGGATTTTTAAAAACGGAGGATAAATTGAATATACTTTCGCCGGCATTTTTAACTGCAGCAAACTTTGAATTTACGGTGACAACTTCCTTTCCTGCAATATCGAGTACGGTTAATTTAATATTTCCGCCTTTGTTAGCCATATCTCGGGCATTGACAACATTTAATTTAACGTTCATCGTAGAAGATGTAAGATCGTCTCCGCTAAATTTGGTCGTGATTTCAAAGTCGCTAATATGTGTTTTTGGTACTGCATAAATTGCTACATCTCTGTGAATGCCGCTCAGCCTAAACATATCCTGATCTTCTATATAGCTGCCGTCGCTCCATCTAAAAACCTGAACAGCTAAACTATTATTGCCTGGCTTTACAAAGCCCGTCACATTAAATTCTGCAATGCCGTTAGAATCTTGACTGTAGCCAACTTTTTTTCCATTTACCCAAACGTACATTGCGCTGTAAACACCATCAAAACGTAGGTAAATTGCTTTTCCATTCCAAGTTTGAGGGACATCGAAGTTTCTTAGATAACTGCCAACCGGATTAACTTCTGTTTCGTTTGTATAGCCTTTTTGTGGCTCGATAAACGGAGGGTTATTTTTGTAAGGAAAGGTAATGTTCGTATATATAGGAGTTCCATATCCGAGCATTTCCCAATTAGAAGGCACAGGAATTTCTTTCCATGAAGAAGAGTTAAAATTAGATTTAAAGAAATCCATCGGGCGTTCAGATGGTTTTTTTACCCAATTGAACTTCCAATTCCCATTTAATAATTGGTAAAGAGAAGAATTATTTCGCTGCCACGGTTTATCAAAAGAGGCATCTTTTTTAAGATTTGCCTCTGTTGCAAACGGGATATAGGGAACGTGTGGTAGTTCTTTGTTTATTCCAAGAATGGTTTCATTTTCCCAGTCATTTTCGCTAACACGCTTAACAATTTTAATTTTTTCCTTAGTTTCTGTAATGCTCCAAAGTTGGGTAAGATCATTTAAATCTGGTTTTAACTGATACACCTTGCCATTGCGTAGAGCCAAATTATAACCACTAGGTTTTGAGGTTATGGTGTATCGGCCTTTACCGTTTTCAGTTAGTTTCCATTGTTGATTTGGATTGTTTTCGTCCTTTGTCCATAATACAACGGCATTGCCGTTGCCGCCGCCGGCATTCGCATTGTCTATACTTTTAAAGCTAACAGGGTTGGTAAAGGTGTAATATCCATTCCCTAAGGTAGAAAGTAGCCAGACTTGGCTCGCACTGGTTGCCATTTCTTTTTCTAAAAAGATGTTATCGTCATCGGCTAAACTTCCGCGCGTGTCTACAGAGAGGCCACTACTATTAGTAAGCTTGTAGTTTACCCCGTTTTGAAAAAGCTGTGAGAAAGAATTGAGGGAAATGAATAAAATGGAGATGAAAAAGGTAAAAAATTTTAATTTCATAATTTGTTTTTTAACATAACAAGATGTCAAATGTAAAAAACAAAGCTCAATTCATCGTGTTTAAATGCGATCAATACGTACTTATTTTTTGTCAATAAGTTTTCCTTTTATCATCCAAATAGCACCTTTGCTGTTGTATGTGTTGGTTGATGATATTGCGATGATCGTGTCATCTGAAAGTACACACAAAGAATTCCACAAAGCGTGTTTGTTTTTCGGTACTTCGAAGGGATCGTCTACCAAATTAAAATTTTGCCCAAACTTATTTCCAAGTGCTACTTGCATGGTAGCATGCTGCCAATTATTCGGTCTGTTTAACGTGCTTTGAAAAGACAAGATCATTTTTCCATTATGCAACTGGCGTACATAAGGGGCGCCTGCATAAACCGTATCGGGTAAAGGATTTGCAAAGGGTTGATGCCTTATGGTAAGCGTTTTAGTTTTGTCTTGTAACTTGGTTAATTGAAGTTCAACAAGTGTTGGTTTAAAGTTTCCTACCGCATTGTCTTCGATAGAAAACAATACCTTATTCTTGCCTTTCAATACGATTGGAACGGGCATACCATCTCTAAAATGAGGCGTAAATGAAACAATTTTCGGGTTTTTGCTCCAATTTAATCCGCCATCGGTAGACGTTAATAAAGAAATATTTTGCTCATTTGATTTTCTATAGATGTTTTCGTTTGAAAAGAACAATAGAATTTTGCCACTTTCCAGTTGTACTTGGGCAGGTTCCCAGCAACCATCTTCAAATCTATGACTGGCTTGATAAACAAGTTTTTCATCGCTCCATGTTTTACCGCTGTCATAGCTTTTTTTTGTGCGAATTTCGAAATGTTTACTAGTATCGGCCTTGCCATCTATCAGGTATGGCCGTGGATTATAAGAGGCCAACAACGATTTATCTTGAAGTTCCAAAATCTCTGGAACGGTCATGCTTAGTCCAAGTTCTTGCTTGGCGATAGTCGTTTCGCCACTCCAGCTGTTTCCAAAGTCGTTGCTAAATAGGCAAGCAACATTCCCGGCTGTTTCATAAATGCAAATTAACTGGCCTGAGGCCAACTGGATTATCCTAGCATAGTTGGCGGATTGATCATTGCCAATAGGCGCTACTTTTCTCAACGTTGATTTATCCCATTTTATATTTTGTGCCGTGGCTAAAATAGGTAGACAGCAACATAAATATAATAGGTATCTCATTTGTTGTTCTATAGATCAGAATATTCCGTCGGTCTTAAAAAGGTTGAGGTAATGTGCGATACATTATTTTGATACTGGGGAAGTTTATTTACTTTATCATATGCTGCTCCAAATGCTTTCCATTTTGTTTCATGATCTGCCATATTGTTATATGTCGTCAGGTAAATTAAATCTGGTATTTTGGGTCCGGACAGTACCTGTCCATAAAAGATGGCGTTGAAATCTAACTTAGAAAAAATGTCTATCTCATATTTATTAAACATTTCTATTTTATTCAATCCAATTTTTTCTGTTGCGCTCTCATAATCCCTTAGTTCGTAAATGCGTTCACTCTTTGGCGATGTTAAATTTGGAGCCGCAAAGTTTGGCATACCCGAAAAAGCCTCTAATATAATCGACTGCATGCGTACGTATGGAACGTTATTATAAGGAACATCTATAAATTCCTTACCGTTGTTCAAATAGTCCGCATCCGTTTTTAGGTGCTTCGATAGTTTATCTAAATCATTTAAACTTTTGAACGGGACAAAAACATAGACTAAATTCGCTGAACTGTCCTTTTCTATTGTTTTAAAAACGCCTACACTTTTAATCCCGAATCGATGTAAAGCAGGCATATAAGCATTTTTTAAATAGGCATCTAAACGTGTTTCTTGTGCTTTAGTAGACAGCTGAAATATTTGCAGCTGATATATATTTGAGGATTTCTCGGCGAATGCATCTGCCTTGCCTGAAAAAGAAAACAATGTAAAGAATAGGCAGAACAGTAAATTTAACTTTTTAAACATATCTATAAATTTTTGAAAGCAAGATACACTTTTAGCTTTAATCACTTGAATTTCTTAAATATTATTGCAATCAAAATTGTAAATTGATTGTTAATTAAACCAATTGTTTAAACTTTATCAATGGAAAATCATCATCAAGTATTAATCCAAACGTTAGAAAAACTGCTACATGGCGGAATCGCGCACGTTGGTTTTGCAGATTCATTAAAAGACTTGCCGAAAGCTGCGAGAGGACAAATTGTAGCAAAGCTTCCTTATAGTATTTGGCAACTCGTTGCGCATATAAAAATTGCACAATGGGACATGCTCGAATTTTGTAAAAACCCTAATCATCAATCGCCAGAATGGCCAAATGAATATTGGCCAAAAGAAGTTGCCCCGAAAAATGATCAAGAATGGGAGGATACGATCAGGCAAATTGATGCAGACTTAGAGGTATTTATCTCGTTTCTGCACAGAGCAGATGTGTATGAAAAAATAGCTGCCGGTGATGGGCAAACGGTTTTATTAGAAGCCTTACAAATTGCCGATCACAATGCTTACCATATTGCAGAAATTGTAGTCATACGGAGATTGCAAGGAAATTGGCTTAGCTAATCCACCATAAATTGCGCGTACACCATTAAGTTCGTAGTTCACAAGTCCTATTGGAAGAATATAAACCTCTTGCTAGGTTAATTGTCTATAAACAAGTTAAAGTTAATTTCACTTTTATCTAGCACCACGCACAGTTTTCTCGTTTATCCCATAGTTAATAAAATTTTACCAATGTGCTCGCTGCTTTCCATTAATTTATGAGCTTCGGCGGCTTCTGCTAACGGAAAAGTTTTGTAAATCACCGGATTTATTTTTTTCGATTGAAACATTGGCCATATGTTTTTTTCCACTTCTCTAGCAATCTGAGTTTTTACTACTGCTGATTGGGGTTTTAGAAAGCTGCCAGTTACGAGTAGATTTTTGCTCATTATGGTACGCAAATCAATAGTTGCGTTGGCACTCTTCATACCATTGATATAAACTAGGCGACCGCTTTCATTGAGGATTTCGAGGTTCTTTTGCGTATAATCTCCACCGACCATATCTAATATTACATCTATTTTTTCAGCCTTAAAAACTTCTTCGAAAGCTTCTTTTTTATAGTTTATTACACGACCAAGATTCATTCCCTTTATAAAGTCGAGTTTTTTATCACTACCGACCGTCGTATAAGTGTTACAACCCCAAGCTTTGGCCATTTGTAACCCCATGGTTCCGATGCCGCTTGTGCCGCCATGAATCAATAATTTTTCACCTCGTTGAAGGTTCCCCAATTTAAATACGTTAAACCAAACAGTAAAAGTAGTTTCTGGCAGCGCAGCAGCATTTGTTAAACTTATCCCCCCAGGTATAGATAGGCAGTGAGAAGCGTCGACAGCAACATATTCTGCGTAAGCCCCATTCGCAATTAGCGCACATACCTTGTCGCCAATTTTCTTGTCTTTTACCTCATTTCCAAGTTCGATTATTTCACCGGAAACTTCTAATCCTGGAATTTGCAATTTCTCAGATCCTTTGCCATAAGCACTTAGATTTTGACGGCTGATTACGTCGCTCCGATTTACACCTGCAGCTTTCACTTTGATTAAAACTTGGTTTTCCATCGGTCGAGGCTTTGGTGTTTCAATTAATTTTAAAACCTCTGGTCCGCCCGATTTTGTTATTTGAATTGCTCTCATTTTATGTGTTTTCTTAATCAAACTTTATAAACAAAATTTACGCAGAATAGATTGCAAGAGTATGAAAGGTTTTTAATTCGATTGAATTTAACGTGAACTTTTTTATCGGTTTTGAGTTAATCTAAAAGTCTAATTTTTTAAGACATATAAAAGAGCACTCCATAGTACCAAAATATTTGGAACTACACCTAAAATAATTTGTAAATGGCGAAACGCGGTTTGGTTTGGTTCAAAAATGATTTGCGATTACACGATAACGAAGCTTTAACAAAAGCTCAGGAAGAATGTGAGGAATTACTATTTTGCTTCTGTTTAGAGCAAAGAATCTTTGAGCATCTTGATTTGGGTTTCCGAAAAACAGATGTTCTGAGATTTAAATTCTTGGAACAATCCGTGCTCAACCTGCAGAGAAATTTAGAAGACCTGAACGCACATTTAATTGTTGGAAAAACTTCTGCTCTGGAAACCTTACCCAAATTAATTGCGGCATTTGCCATCACAGATATTTATGCAGAAGAAGAATATGCGAGCGAGGAGCTAAGTTTAATTGAAGAACTTAAAAAAGTATTGCCGAAAACCAATTTTCATTTCTTTTGGGGTAAAACACTTTATCATAAGGACGACATTCCTTTCGAAATCGCCGCCGTTCCGCTCACGAGCAAAGCGTATAGAATTCCTGCTGGAAAAAACGCTGAGCCGCGACAAACTTTTAAAACTCCAACCAAGTTAAATGCGTTTGCAAAAGTCAAAAGCGATCCATTTCCTTCTTATCAAGTTTATGGTTTTACCAAACAAGAATATGATCAAGCAAAGCCTTTTGTAGATGGAGGGGAAACTGCAGCGTTAGAAAGGGTACAGTATTACACCTTCAACTCTGAACTTTTAACTGGTTATAGATGGAGTAGAAATAGATCGGATGGATTGGATTATAGCTCCAAATTTTCGCCTTATTTGGCTTTAGGTTGCATTTCCGCGCGAGAAATTTATAAAACTGTAAAAGACTACGAGGCAAAAGTAAAAAAGAACCAAAGTACTTGGTGGTTGGTTTTCGAATTGGTGTGGCGAGATTATTTTACATTTAAAGGAATGCGTTTTGGCGACAAAATTTTTTATACCAAAGGTTACAAAAACAAAGAAATTGATTGGGAAAATGACCCCGTAAAATTCCAAAAATGGTGCGGTGGCAACACCGGAGTTCCATTTATAGATGCACACATGCGTCAATTAAATGAAACCGGTTATATGAGCAATCGCGGGCGTGTAAATTGCGCGAGTTACTTTGTACATGATTTAAAAATAAACTGGACATGGGGTGCCGCTTATTTCGAAAGCAAACTAATAGATTATGATGTAAGCTCTAACTGGATGAATTGGCACATGCAGGCGTTCGAAATTTGGTATACAAACCCGGTGCATCAATCTAACAAATACAAAGCACAAGATTTTATCCGCAAATGGATTCCCGAAATCAGTGATAAAAACAATATCGAAGTACTAATTCCTTGGGAGTTTGATATTCCCGATTACCCAAAACCAATTGAAGTTTATAACAAATGGGGGAGGGCAATTGGTTTGATAGAAAAGCTATAGCTATAAAGAGACGGAAATTTGATCTTTCAATCACTTTAAATCTTATACATCATCAACTCATATTACTTACTTTCCTCCAAATACTTAAATATTGCTGAAAAATCCAACCTGCCCAAGCCATTTTTATTTGCCGCTGCATAAATTTCTTTGGTCAAATTTGCGATGTACAAAGGTTGATTCAGCTCGTACGCAGTAAGCGCTGCTAAATGCAAATCTTTGTGCATCCATTCTAAAGGGAATTGAACATCATAATTGTCGTTTTTTATAGCTGCTGCTTTCAATTTTGTAAAAGGCGCACATACAGGTAAATTTGGCAGAAAATCGAGCAAGAAATCTTTATCAATGCCCATTTTTTTGCCTAATAGTACCGCTTCCGCAAAAATCAACATCGACTGCGCGAGCATCATATTGATCAACATTTTAAGCGATGCGCCTTTCCCGGTATCGCCAACGTGCAACACCTCTTTGCCCATCATATTCATAAATGGTTCTGCTTCCTTAACTGTTTCTTTATCGCCACCTACTAAAAACAGTAATTCCGCTTTTTGCGCCGGAACTTTAGATCCAGAAACCGGCGTATCTAAAAATCGAATGTCGTGTGATTTCGCTTCCGCGGAAGCTTCCAAACTAAAGGATGGATTAACGGTAGAGCAATCTGCCCAAATGGCATTTTTCTTCATTAAACTCAGCGTGCCTTTTTCACCAAAAAATACGTCATTAACTGCTTTTGGCGTAGAAAGCATGCTAAAAACTAGGTCGGCGTCTTTAACCGCGTTTTCTAAAGAATCTGCAATAGTCACATGCTCGCCGAAAGGACTATTTTCTATTTTGCTTCTGTTGTAAACCGTTAAATTTACGTTGTTCTTAGCTAAGTTGGAAGCCATTTCGGTTCCCATAATTCCTAATCCTATAAAGGTAATGTTCATGGTCTTTAAGTTAAAATCGTTTTTGGTAATATATTGAGACGATAGCTCAAAATTCTACGTTTGAACGTTTTGCTCTAGGAAAAGTTTTTGAAGGGAAGTGTTTTGTGATGCTAATTTTATAAAATACTGCTCAAATATTCTTAAGCAGTCATTAGAGGGATTTTAGAACTTCTGAAATCTTTCTTGTTTCGAGTAACTATAACATCTGCTTCGTTATTCATAAATATAAAACCTCTATTATGAATATTTTTTGTCAAAATAATCTCTATAGTCAGCCCGCTCGTCGTAATCACTTGGAATTATTCCCGTTAAACTTTCAACTAACGGACTAACCGTCGAGTTTGTTTTTGACGCATTAGTTATAGAAATGAGATAATTTTCTACAAGTTTAGATAAGCTTACACTATGACTTTTAGCATACGTTTTAGCTTTGAGAATTATTTCCTTGTCGATATTTAAAGTGAGTTTTTTGTTCATGTCATGTAGATATTACATCATACGCCGCGGGCAGGCGCTGTTGCCGTACATTCACTTCGCCAACCTCAATTTTCTTTTGTTTAAATATTCTTTAAATTCGGCAAAAGACATTCCCTTAGTTTCCTTGGCTATTTTTACTTTTACTTCTCTAAAAAATTTGACAGTGTCAAATTCTTTTTCTTTAATGCTCGATTTGTTATTCATTCGTAATTATATCTTTAGGTGAACGGATATCTAGTTGAAAGTGTCCATGTTTTATGTTTATTGCGTTATAACCTCTTATTCTAAAAACATTTACGATGTGTTTAAAATTCCAACTTACTAAATAATCAACTTTGTTTATGGTAGCACAGGCAATATGTCGGCAATCATCTATACTCGTTTCTCCTACCACTTTTTCCTTGACATATTCTTCAGCAAGTTGGTTAATTTCTTCAGTTACTTCTACAAACTCTGTTTCATTTTTTTTGAGACTTAGAAAATGTTTTTTTACAATTTTTGGCGCATTTTCGAGTTCATACTCGCAAAGGTCAGAATATACACAAATTATCTCTCCATTTTTAACCATTTCAAAGAGCAATTCGGTTTCTTGCTGAAATTCAATATCGAATATTCCACCAAAAACAGAAGTATCAAAATACAATCTTGGTTTACTCATTAAACAAAAATACAAATATTATTTCTCAAAATTTTGCATCCGATGGTAACGGCCTGGGCTGTCGATGTTGAAGCTCAAACGCTTGAAGTTTAGAGTATTCTATCTTTGCAATGACAATAGTTTTAAAGATAAAAGTTTGTTCTGCGACGGTTCGATATAATTATTGCTCGTTTGCTTGTTATCTCACACCGGCACGCGTGCGCTAATGGGGGAGGTTTTTGTTCATGTCCTATATTACATCAGTTATGCTCTAGCTATTCACGGATGACAGCGAACCATGATTTTTATTCTGCTCAAAATATTTAACAACATCCTCTGGACTTAAATCCATTATGTCTGTAGAAATTCTGTCGCTTTGTTCGCGCATAAATTTTACGGCATCAAAAGTTTTCTTTGTTTTTCTTTCTTCAGTCTTCATAATTCATTAATTCTCTTGGTGAACGAATATCTATTGGTTTATAGCACTCTGCAGTTTTTACGACATTAAGCGAGATGTTAAATCGAAGAAAGATTTTTTTGCTTGTTCCTGTGGGTTTCAATGTTTATTCTTGGCAAACCTAATTGTTATTACTGTTCGTTTACGTGTATCTCACACGGGACATTCGTGCGCCAAGAGGGGTTTTTCATTCATTTAACCTGCCGTGACAATCCGAATTGCTTTGACAGGCCAAGGTGAATTTTCGTTTGCATTTTCGACATCGTATATTTCTATTTTCCCTTTATCCTTAAGCACATTAATCTGAGCATAAGTTGGGCCAAATGAGTACCCTTTATTCGCTAAAACATTTGTAACGAATGATTTCAAACCTATAAAGGTGAGATTTTTGTGGTTTAATGAATCCTCGGCTTTTACTAACTCTTTTAATAACGTCTCTTCGGAAATAATCTCATAATTATTTTCGAGTTTTTCAGGCAAATCAATTTTCCCGATAACCTTTACACTATTTGTTGGCAAACCTTCTGAAATAATAGTCGATGGAGTAGTGGATGTTTTAATCATTGCCTCCTGTTCTTCAACAGAAAATCTAAATTCATCTATTTTTTCTTCAGCTTTTAAAATAATGTCTTTTATCTCTTTATGTAAGATCTGTGAATTATCTAAATCGGGTCTGATAAATAAATTATTATGGGCGACTTTGTTTCTTAATTGAAAGAGTTGTTTCCACTTTGTGTCAAAGTTAAAATCTTTAAAGTGTTGTTTGAAAAAACGATTGTAGTTTCCATCAAGATCCTGTTTAAGTTTCTGAAGTTCGTCTTCTGAATTTATGGATAGAATCTTATCCATCAGATTCTCAGGTTTGTTAAAGCCTAATTTATGCTTGTAGATAATTTCTCCCAAATCATTAAAATCGATTAAAGTCATATCTGTTTCAACAATTTTTGAAAATACATTTTCATTATCTTGTCTCATTTTGGTTTTCTCAATCACCTTATCAGGCACTGCTTGCTTCCACCAATCTAATCCTACTTTTTGCGTAAAAAACTTTGCTAAATACCGTCTTAATATGTTTTCTAACTCATTTATTAGAGGATAAATTTTATTTGAAATCTCAGTTGAAATATCATCCGTTAAAATTCTTATATGGTCGAATCTCAATCTGCTCTTTAAATGAACAACCAAAGGATATCTAAATTTTTCCAATTTTTCAAAATTACTCGACTCAAGTTTTAATATGAAGGCAGCTTCATAAAGGTTATAAAGAACTGAACTGGTGTCAACAGGTTTTATTTTTAGAGTTAGATTTGTATCTTTTATATACTTTTTGCCTTTCTCATCTATTTCTTCGGGATTTTCCCATAGTTTCTCTGTGGATAAAAGCCCGTACAACAAACTCTTTTGTGATTGAATTTCACTATTTCCATTTGGGTCAATAATCAATAATTCGAAAGTATATTCTTTTGTCATAAGTATAATCTGCTGTTTCTTTCAAGCCTTTGCCAAGGAAAAAAGTCTATCTTCCAAATATGCGAAACTATTTTGTTTTTCTGCCCTATAGTTTTTTATTTGTACAACACTTAATCCACAAAAAAAACCACCCTATTTCCAGCGTGGTTTCAATAATATTTAAAGACAAAAATCTACCCCAACAAATTCTTCCAGCTCACCTGCTCTCCAATAATCTTTCCTAAATCTGCAATGGCAACACGTTCTTGTTCCATGCTATCGCGGTGTCTAATCGTAACGGTATCGTCTTCTAAACTTTGATGATCTACGGTAACGCAGAAAGGTGTTCCGATCGCATCTTGTCTGCGGTAGCGTTTGCCAATAGCATCTTTTTCTTCAAACGTACAATTGAAATCAAATTTCAAAGTGTCCATAATCAAGCGCGCTTTCTCTGGCAAGCCATCTTTTTTGGTCAATGGAAAAATGGCGACTTTAACTGGCGCCAAAGCAGGGTGAAGTCGCAATACCGTTCTGCTGTCTTGCTTTTCGTCTGTGCTTAAATCTTCCACCTCGAACGCATTAATCATCGTAAGCAAAAACATACGGTCTAAACCGATTGAGGTTTCTATTACATAAGGAATGTAGTTACCATAAGGTTTGCCTTCTTCGTTTAAGTCGTTGTCGAAGTATTGCATCTTCTTATTAGAAAAAGATTGGTGCTGACTTAAATCAAAATCTGTACGACTGTGAATGCCTTCTACTTCTTTAAATCCAAATGGGAATTCGAATTCTATATCTGTTGCTGCGTTTGCATAATGTGCAAGTTTCACATGGTCGTGGAAACGGTATTTTTCTGCAGGCGTTCCTAAAGCTTTATGCCATTTTAGTCTGGCTTCTTTCCAATATTCAAACCATTTTTGGTCTTCACCCGGGCGAACAAAAAATTGCATTTCCATTTGCTCAAACTCGCGCATGCGCATAATAAATTGACGTGCAATCACTTCGTTTCTAAAGGCTTTTCCAATTTGGGCAATACCAAACGGAATTTTCATCCTTCCAGATTTCTGCACATTTAAAAAGTTAACAAAAATTCCCTGTGCGGTTTCCGGGCGGAGATAAATCTCATCGCTACCTTCTGCCATCGCACCAAATTGAGTGCTGAACATTAGATTAAATTGGCGCACATCAGTCCAGTTTTTGGTACCGCTAACTGGGCAGGCAATTTCGTGTTCTTCTATAAGTGTTTTTAGTTGAGGCAAGTCTTCAGCAAGCAACGCATTATCCATATCACTTTGGAGTTTAGCAGCTTTTTCGATTTTACCATCTTTTTCATATTTGGTAATCTTATCTTCTAGCAATTGATCGGCACGATAACGTTTTTTCGAATCTTTGTTATCGATCATCGGGTCGTTAAAACCATCTACGTGACCGCTAGCTTTCCAAATTTTTGGATGCATAAAAATCGCAGAGTCTATGCCTACGATATTCTCATGCATTTGCACCATGGCTTTCCACCAATAGGTTTTGATGTTGTTTTTCAGTTCTGCGCCATTTTGCCCATAATCGTACACTGCACTAAGTCCATCATATATTTCGCTACTCTGAAATACGAAGCCGTATTCTTTAGCATGTGATATTACATTTTTAAATTGCTCGTCGTTGTTTTTCTGTGCCATATTAGGCGCAAAGATAATAAAAGGCTGTCTACTTGCTGTTGTAATCCTGGCGTTTAATGATTTGGATTTCCTAAAAGATTTGTATAAGGTGACGAAGGATGCGATTATTTAGTCGTTTTTAATACAAGTTAAAATTTCTAAAAATAAAAAAACATAATCAAAAAAAAGGTGTTTGTACTACTAAATGGCACAATTTTAAACATTTGGTTCAATTGTTGCTAAGATTCAAAAAAATAACAATTATTTAAAAACCCTTAAAAATTACATGATGAAAAAATTACTATTTACAATTTTTGCAGCCGCTGGGATCGCAGGTGCCGCAAATGCACAAATTCAAAAAGGAAATGTGTTGGTTGGAGCAAACATTGCTAACATTGGTTATACATTAGACAAGCCTAATGCATTTAGCTTAGACCTTAATCCTAAAGCAGCTTGGTTCATTCAAGATGGTTTAGCTATCGGTGCAGACTTAAATTTGGGTGTTGCAACTGCCGGTAAAGGATTAGGTACGACAATTAACTATGGTATTGCTGCTTTGGGTCGGTATTACGGTTCTACAGGCGCTAATGAAGTGGTTAAACATTCACGGTTTTTTGGTGAAGCTACAGTAGGCATTAATGGAAGAAACTTATCAGGTGGTGGTTCTACAAATGGCTTAGGCTTTAGCTTTGGCCCTGGTTTTGCTTATTTTGTTACACCTAACATTGGTTTAGAGACTTTATTAAAGTATAACGGAACAGTTGGTTTTGGAAGTAGCGCTTATGCCCATGGATTAAATTTAGGTGTAGGTCTACAGATTTATCTTCCGGGTCGTGCAACTGCTAAGAAAGTTCAAAATGATATGAACTAAAAATTAGCTTTAGCTCAATTTTTTAAAAAGGGATGGTCCATAAATGGATCATCCCTTTTTTTTAAGCACCTTTTTGACGTAGCAAGAAAGTTTTTGATGCAGATAAAAATTTGCATCTTTGGATGTGAGCATCCTAGTAGAACATTTATCTAAAAATTTCGCTAATCAAAAGGCGGTTGATGAGGTAACTTTTGAGGGAAAAGAAGGGAGAATTTTGGGTTTTTTGGGTCCAAATGGAGCTGGTAAATCAACCACTATGCGCATGCTGACCGGCTATTTGACTCCCAGTGGAGGATGCATTAAAATTGCAGGTTTCGATATGGGTTCATCGCAAATTGAGGCTAAAAAAAACATAGGGTATTTGCCAGAAAATACGCCGCTTTATCCTGAAATGTACGTGAAAGAATTTTTAACATTTATCGGACAAGCTTATAAATTGCAACACTTATCGCAAAGAATCAATGAGGTGATAAACATGGTTGGCTTAATGCCTGAGCAGCATAAAAAAATTGGGTCTCTATCTAAGGGATATCGTCAACGTGTCGGTCTTGCTCAAGCCATCCTTCACAACCCAAAAGTTTTGATTTTAGATGAGCCCACTTCCGGTTTAGATCCAAATCAATTGGTAGAAATTAGAATGTTGATCAAAAATCTGTCAGTTGACAAAACCGTGATTTTAAGTACGCACATTATGCAGGAAGTTGAAGCCATCTGCGACGATGTAGTCATCATTACCAAGGGAAAAATAGTGGCAAATTCTCCATTATGTGACCTAAAAAAGCAATTTTCGCCATTAGGATTAGAAGAGATATTTAAGAAACTTACCTTGATAGAAGCTTAATGAAAAAGTCAATGCTTATTTTATTTACCGGGCTGATGCTTGGCGGAGCTGCAAAAGCCCAAATTTTTAAATTTGGCGCTGGAACAGAACTTGGGGTGCCCACCGGCAATTCCTCAAACATTACCAATATAGGTATTGGCGGATACGTGAAATTTGAACAAGCTGTTGCACCAAAGGTTGCGGTTACAGAAACCGCAGAATTAGTTACTTTTTTCGGTAAGAAATTTTTGAATGTCCGCTCCCAAAACCTATCCTATTTACCTGTTAAGTTGGGTTTGAAATATTTTCCTAGCGAAAATTTTTATCTTGAAGGTCAAGGTGGCCTCGCTATTCCAATAAACAACCAAGGAAAATCCAATCTTACTTGGGCACTTGGCGTTGGTAGTTTTGTAAAAACCATGAATAATGATGGGCAGTTCGACATTGGATTAAGGTACCAGGCCTTAACGAACACCATCCAACAGGTAATCCAAACAAGCAGTAAAACCAATTTTGGGTATATTGCTTTGCGCGTTGGTTATGTATTTGGATTTTAATTGAACGAATCGCGCAGATTCATTAAAAAACTTACATGTTTGCAGTTTTTAAAAGAGAGTTTTTTGGGTTTCTAAATGGCATGGTCGCTTATATGGCTATTGGGATTTTCTTACTCGTAAGCGGTCTGCTTATGTGGTTTTTTCCAGATACCTCTTTATTAGAATATGGGTATGCAGAACTTGGCGGATTTTTTAGCTTAGTTCCCTATCTCTTCATGTTTTTGATCCCGGCGATCACCATGCGCTCTTTTGCCGAAGAAAGACGCGAAGGAACTTATGAACTATTAGTGACTAAACCCATAACCATTTGGCATATTATCTGGGCAAAATATCTGGCTTGCTTTGCGCTGATCATTTTAGCCTTATTGCCCACATTAATTTATTATTATACGCTATATCAGCTTGGTTTTCCGAAAGGAAATATCGATACTGGCGAAGTGATTGGTTCTTATTTGGGCTTAGTTTTATTGGGCGGTTGTTTTACTTCAGTTGGCATTTTTGCCTCTACGCTCACTAAAAATCAAGTTGTTGCCTTTGTTATTTGTGTTGCCCTTTGTGCCTTTTCATTTTTAGGGTTCGATTTAAGTAGCGAATTTCTATCCCTTCAAAACTTTGGCAACGTCATTAGGGAATTTGGCATCAATCAACATTATCAAGCGGTAAGTAGGGGTGTATTAGACACAAGAGATCTTACCTATTTTTTAAGTTTTATTGCTGTCTTTTTAGCGGGCAGCAAACTGATCATGGAGGGAAAAGGATGAAAAGACCTGAAATGCAGTTTCTTGTTTTAATTGTTGTGCTTGTCGCGATAAATATTTTTGGCAATAGTTTCTTCCACCGCTTTGATTTTACTGCGGATAAGCGATTTACCTTAACGGAGAAAACTAAGAAACTCCTACACAACAATAAAAAGCTTATCACCATTACCGTATTTTTAGATGGAAGTTTGCCGCCGGCTTTCAAGCGTTTACAAACAAGTGTAAAAGATTTGCTTGCTGATTATAAAAGCTATTCTGCAGCAGATGTAAAAATCGTTTTTTTAGATCCTTTGGTCGGTTTAAATAATCGAGAGCAGGATACAGTAATCAACAATCTTTATCAAAATGGAATAGAAGCTACAAATTTGAGTGTAAAGACAGAAAACGGCCTTACCCAAAAATTGGTATTTCCAATGGCCATGTTAGAGGCTGATGGGAAACAGTATCCCGTTAGGTTGTTTCAAAATTTTGATACCGGGAAAAGTTATGACGAAAACATCAACCAATCTATCGAAAACCTTGAATACACATTTACTTCAGGTTTAAAAAAATTATTAACCGGGGCAAATGCGCGGATCGGCTTTACAGAAAGTAACGGCGAATTAAGTGATCTGCAATTGTATGACGCATTGCATACCCTGTCTAACAGTTATGTAGTTGGCAGAGTAGATTTAAATACCATTACTAAGGCGGGCTTGAACGCACTAAACCTAATGGTAATTGCAAAACCAAAGAAGCCGTTTACCGAAGCAGAAAAATATAAAATAAACTATTTTGTGATGAATGGCGGCCGGGTAATTTGGAGCATCGATCAAGTCAATGCAGATTTGGATAGTCTTCGCGGCAAAAACGGACAAATGGTTGTCGGGAATGAGTTAAATTTAAACGACATGCTTTTTGTGTATGGCGTTCGCATAAACTATAACATTATCGCCGATGTAAATTGTAGCGAAATCCCGGTTGCTACCGGAAATGTTGGTGGCCAGAGCCAAATTCAACTTGTGCCTTGGTTGTACTATCCAATTTTAATTCCCGATAGTTCTGTTGCCTTGGCAAAAAAGCTAGATGGGATAAAGTCGGAGTTCCCAAGCACTGTAGACACCATTGGCGCAAAAGGCATAAAAAAGCGGTTTTTGTTAAGTACCTCATCATATAACCTCGTTTTTGACGCACCTAAGTTGTTCAGCTTAAATATGGTTGCCGAAAAGCCCGATCCAAAAAAATTTAGCCACATTCCGCAACATGTAGCAGTATTGTTAGAAGGGATTTTCCCATCAGTTTTTGCCGGTAGGCCAATTCCCGATGGCATTAAAGAAGCCTATCCCACTCCAATAAAAAGTAAACCTTCCAAAATGGTGGTAATTGGAGATGGTGATGTGTTTAAAAATCAGGTGGTAGAGAAAGACAATTCACCACTTGCACTAGGTTATGATAGGTATACGCAAAGAACCTATGGCAATAAGATTTTGCTTCAAAATATCGTCGATTATTTTACCGATACAGACAATCTAATCACCCTACGAAACAAAGAACTTAAACTTAGGTTGCTAAACAAAGAAAAGGTGAGAGCGGAAAAAGGAAAATGGCAATTTATTAATGTTGTTGCACCACTATTGTTGTTGGGGTTGTTCGCAATTTTTCAACATTATTACCGCAAATACAGGTACGCAAGATAATTTTTATATTTTTGAGGAAGACTAAACAAGATCATGAGATTTATAGTATCCACATCGACCCTTTTAAAACATTTACAGACCGTTAATGGCGCCGCAAGCAGCAGTACTGTTCTACCAATATTAGAAAACTTTCTTTTCGAAATTAAAGAAGGAAACTTAACCATTTCTGCTACCGATTTACAAACCAGCATGACAACGGCCATGGCTGTAGATTCTAAAGAAGATGGTAAAGTTGCAGTTCCCTCTAAGATTTTGCTCGACACCTTAAAAACGCTTCCTGACCAACCCATTTCATTCAACATCGACGATTCCACTTTTGCGATAGAAATCAGTGCAGGAGATGGAAAATATAAGCTGAGTGGCGAAAATGGAGATGATTTTCCAAGGATACCAGTGGTAGAGAACGCTTCCTCTGTAAATTTACCTGCCTCTGTGCTAAATGAAGCAATAACGAAAACTATTTTTGCAGTTAGCAATGATGAACTTAGGCCTGCGATGACCGGTATATTTTGTCAATTGTCTCCAACAAATATTACGTTTGTTGCAACTGATGCACATAAACTGGTACGTTATCGCCGTATGGATGCAAAGGCAGACAAAGCTGCATCTTTTATATTGCCAAAGAAAGCGTTAACGCTTTTAAAAGCTGCATTGCCTACCACAGATATTAATGTTTCTGTAGATTACAATGCGACGAGTGCATTTTTTAAATTCGAAAATATAAATCTAATTTGTAGATTGATTGATGAACGTTATCCGGATTATGAGGCGGTTATTCCAACCAATAATCCAAATAAGTTGGTTATAGATAGGAGCTTGTTCTTAAATACGTTACGTCGGGTTGTTATTTTTGCAAACAAAACAACCCATCAAGTTAGACTAAAAATTAACGGCAGCGAACTTAATATTTCTTCCGAGGATTTGGATTTTGCAAACGAAGCGCACGAAAGATTAAGTTGTCAATACGATGGCGAGGATATGGAAATTGGGTTTAACGCGCGTTTTCTGATAGAAATGTTAAGCAACATTAGCGGCGATGAGGTTACACTAGAACTTTCTACATCAAATAGAGCCGGATTATTAATTCCACAAAGCAACGATGAAAATGAGGATGTGCTGATGTTGGTCATGCCAGTTATGCTCAACAACAGCTATTAATTTTTTCTAAATAGAAAATACGTGGGATTCGATTAATTCGAATCCTTTTTTATAGTCAAATTTTTCTAATCTTAAGCCTATTTAAATTCTTGTGTTATCTTTGTAAAGAATACTAGTTAGTGAGAGATGAAAAATAAATTTGGCGTTGTTCTTGGCTTAACTTTTTTGGGATTGTCTTCCTTATTTATTTCGTCGTGTATAAAAAATAGCGATTTTATTAAAGGCGATGCAAAAGTTAAGTTCTACAACACCGTAGAGACGGGGAAAGCGCAAGATTTTTACCTCGGACCAGATCGCTATGGTTCTGGAGTTGTTTATGGCGCAAATACACCTTACGTAGTTGTACCAGGTGATTCTGCAATTAAATACAATGTAATTTCTAAAAATACCGCTTCGCCTACTGCCGGTCCTAACGCAAGTGCTGAATATAGTTTTAACATTGGCAAAAATTATTCTGTCTTCTACACTAAAAGTTCAGCAACAGATTCTTTGCTCTTTATTAAAAGAGATGACGTAACACCAGATCCCGATAAGGCAAAGATTTTTATCATCAATTTGGGCTATACGCTGCTTTCAAAGGTTTTGGTAAGTGATAGTTTAAAGACATTTGCCGACACAAATCTTGGATACAATGATACGTTTGGATATGTAAAACTAGATCCCGCAACTACTAGGCTATATTTTAAACAAGTCGATTCGACCAGACAGGATAGTGTCGTCAGCAAATCATTGGCGAAAGGTAAAGTCTATACCATATTAATAGATGGCTCTTCAACTGGAGCGATGAGAACCCGGTTGGTAACAGAGAACTAAATCCCTGTTTTAAAAACGCCCTCCTTAAATTAATTTACTAAAAAAATCAGAAATATTGGAACTATTAAAGCAACTATTGGATTTTATACTGCACATAGACGTTCATTTGGCAGAAATTGTGCGGAATTACCAAACCTGGACATACCTCATTTTATTCTTAATAATTTTTGCTGAAACTGGCTTTGTAGTAACCCCATTTTTGCCAGGCGATTCTTTGTTATTTGCCATGGGCGCATTAATTGCTGGAGGTGCAACTGGATTAAACATTTGGGTAATGGCTATAATACTTATGGTTGCTGCTATCTTAGGCAACTCTTTAAATTATAAATTGGGCACGGTTCTAGGTGCCGGCGTTTTTAAGGAAAACAATAAAATTCTAAAGTTAAAATACTACCATCAATCTCACGAGTTTTTTGAAAAACATGGTGGGAAGGCCGTAGTTTTGAGTAGATTTTTGCCAATTTTTAGGACAATAGCACCCTTTGTCGCAGGCATTGCAAAAATGCCTTTTGGTAGATTTACATTTTACAACGTGGTAGGCGGTGTTACTTGGATTGTGCTACTGCTGTTCAGTGGTTTTCTATTAGGGCAAATTCCGTTTATAAAAGAAAACTTCGAGCTGGTTATTATTTTTATTGCGGTAGTAACTTTTGTACCAGCCATTTGGGCTGCGGTAAAAAGTAAAATGAAGCCAAAAAAGGTAGCTGCGGTGATGGATGAGGAACTTTAATTTTCTGCATAGTCCAGTTTTTCTTACATTTCTTCTCGAATCGGGTCTTTATTTGTTGCAGAGCGGTGCATGTTTTCTAGTAGTTCATCTTCGGTAAGCGGCGTTAAAATAAGATTTTTGAGTACCGGTTGACCCGCGTCTACCCAAGCAGAAAACCAAAAACTACCGATTTTAAGAATAGAGGAACGCATTTGTTTCTCTACCATTCCCTGCATGTTTTCATGGTAAGCTTTAGAATATGCAAAAGAATATTGTTTAAGTACTACATTATTTCGCTCAGAATAATCATATTTCTGGTCGGATGGAAAAGTATTGTTTAGCGATGCCTCTAGCATTAAAACGCTGTCCAATAAACCATGCGTGTGTTTTATGATTTTCCAAGCCTCCTTTAAAGGGTTTTCCAAATAACTTGCTTTTCCGACGAAAAGGTTGTAATCTTTAGAAAAAAGTTCTGGTAACCTACTTTCCCAAAAGGCGTGAATTCCTACCTGGTTGGTCAGTTGTCCGTTGTGGTTATTGGTTGTATGCAGCGGAACATGTGCATCGGCGATATAATGGCCTAAATCTGCGGAGTATTTAAGAATTCGGACAGAATCCAGCGTTTTAAAAGCATTAACTAAGCGGTAATAAGTTTTCTGAATCTGCCAAGGCACTTCACCGTCTTCATGCAGTTTTACTCGCCCATATTTGGCAACAGCATCTATCCATTTTTCGGGGATACTGTCTATATCGGCTTCAAAATTTTCGACATCCAAATAATGCCTCGGCGCCTCTGCGGTGTCAATATACCTGCGTTTATCGGGATCTACCGAATGCGCTGTTAGGTAAACAATGTTCCGTTTGTAAAAACCAATCATCCCGCTAGGAAGTGTGAAAACTGCCGTTTGGTTAATTTTTTGATGTGCGAAAAACCCCCAAGAACTGCATAAAATCAGAGTGGTTAGGAGTAAAGGCAAGAGCGTCGACCTTTTCATAACTAAAGATAAATGTTTTTACCTTAAAACCTACGAAACTTAAGGTGTTGTTTAAGAAGTATTTGGGCGCTTTTACACGCTTTCTGCTGTATCTCTTTAGCAAAAAAGCTAAATAGGATGCCGCGGCAATCGTTAGCGCACCATCCAAAGGCTAAAAACTAATATTTGAAAAATAATTTCCTTAAAACAATGCTTTGTTATTTCCAGCGCTTTGCCCATTCTGCTTTGGCTTTATCATCTTGGAAAGTCCAGGCCACAAACCGACTTATTTTTTGTCCCTGTTCCATTTGTACCGTTCTCACTTCAAAAGCATTAGCCCTAACTAAAGAATTATAGACTTTTTTAAGGTTTGCGCTTTTACTTAGCAAAGAAGTGAACCATAAGCTTTTATTTGGCATTTCTGCACTTTGTATAATCATCTGTTCAACAAATGCGCGTTCACCGCCTGGGCACCAAAGTTCGGCCTTATTTCCACCGAAGTTTAATACATGTTTAATTTCAGAGCCTGTTTTCAGATTCTTCCACTTCTGGCGAGTTCCCTGTTCAGCTTCTTTTAATGACGAGTGAAATGGTGGGTTGCAAACGGTTACGTCAAATTGATCCGTGGTTTTTACAATTCCTCTAAAAATTCCCATTTTAGAACTTTGCAAGCGAATTTCGATGCTGTCTTTTAAATCTTTATTATGCTCAACTATGCGTTTTGCAGAATCGACGGAGTGCGTATCTATATCCGTTCCAACAAAACTCCAACCATATTCTTGATGACCAATAATTGGATAGATGCAATTGGCACCAACGCCAATGTCCAATACCTTTATATCGGTGCCGCTGGGGATTTTGCCCTTGTTGCTTGAACCTAATAAATCAGCCACGTAATGGATGTAATCTGCACGGCCTGGTATGGGCGGACAAAGATAATCTTGTGGAATGTCCCAATGTGCGATGTTGTAAAATTGTTTTAAAAGCGCTTGGTTCAATGCTTTTACAGCTTTTTGATCGGCAAAATCGATGGATTCATCGCCATGTTCATTTTTAAAAACGAATGGCCTAAGCTCTTTAAAATTTGTAATGAGTTGCTTAAAGTTGTACCGTGCGCGATGACGATTGCGGGGATGTAACTCGCTCTTTTTATTTCGGTTACTCTGTTTTAAATTTTCCAAGTGGTGTAAGTTAAGTAATCCTACTGTGCCATAGGTTTCTGTCACAAAGATAGAATTTTTAATCTGTTTTTGCGTCTTTGGAGTTTAACTCGCGGTTACATCCTAGGAAAACCACTATCTTTGCGTCTATGACAAAAGAACAAATTCAGGATTTAAGGGACAGAATAACGTCTCTGAGGAGGCATCTTTGACGTCGACGAGAAACTTTACCAAATAAGAGAAGAACAAAAGCTTACCATGGCACCCAATTTTTGGGATGATCCTA
Source organism: Pedobacter sp. UYEF25 (assembly GCF_054061655.1). NCBI lineage: Bacteria > Pseudomonadati > Bacteroidota > Sphingobacteriia > Sphingobacteriales > Sphingobacteriaceae > Pedobacter > Pedobacter sp. UYEF25. The sequence continues at coordinate 223,903 of NZ_JBSSEL010000003.1, forward strand.
AAAAAGCCGAAAGAATCCTTGCCGAAATTAGCGTTCTGAAAAAATGGACCGACGGTTGGGAAGGAACTAATGCGTTGATTGAAGATGCCGCGGTAATGCACGATTTTTTTCAAGCCAATGAAGCCTCTGAAGAAGAAATGCAAGAGCAGTTCGATGCAGCTCTGGACGCGTTAAATGGTCTAGAACTTAAAAATATGCTAAGCAGTAAGCAAGATCAGCTTTCTGCGGTTATGCAAATTACAGCTGGCGCAGGCGGTACAGAAAGTTGTGATTGGGCAGCCATGCTTATGCGAATGTACTTAATGTGGGGCGAAAGAAATGGCTATAAAGTTAGTGAGCAAGACAGGCAAGATGGAGATGTGGCAGGAATTAAAACCGTAACCATTCAATTTGACGGAGATTTTAGCTACGGTTATTTAAAAGGCGAAAATGGCGTACATCGTTTGGTACGCATCTCTCCATTTGATAGTAATGCCCGTAGACATACCTCTTTTGCATCAGTTTATGTGTATCCATTGGTAGATGATACAATAGAAATCGATGTAAACCCGGGAGACATAGAGTTTGAGACTTTTAGGGCCGGTGGCGCTGGGGGTCAAAATGTAAATAAGGTAGAAACTGCCGTTAGGTTACATCACAAGCCCTCTGGCATTGTTATAAAAAACCAGGAATCACGATCCCAACTGCAAAATAAAGAAAATGCCATCAGACTTTTAAAATCTCAATTGTATGAATTAGAGGAACGTAAACGTGCCGAAGAGACAGCCGTAATTGAGGGATCAAAAATGAAAATAGAATGGGGCTCGCAAATTCGCAGTTATGTGTTGGATGATAGGCGAGTGAAAGATCATCGCACCAATTTCCAAACAAGTAACCCTCAGGCAGTTTTAGATGGCGAGATAGACGATTTTATAAAGGCTTATCTAATGGAATTTTAAGTTACTATTCTTTGTGGTGTGACGTAATTATTGGATTTTTTCGAGAATAAAAAGTTTCTAGGGTAAAGTAGCTGTTTCTAAACAGCTGGTTTACTTAAAGGTTATGACGTTGTTAACATGGCTTTAGAATTCTATCTGTGACATATTCTAATAGGAGTAGATCCAGGAGCGCATCTAATCTACGATAGATTTAAATAAATAATTATGTCGCATTTTTCGCTGAACTTTGCTAAAAAAAAACTTATTTTTCATTTTCAGAATGCTTTTTAATGGTATTGTCTATTACATCCAACAATCCGTTCAGATAGCGATCATCATTAAGTTCCCAGAACATAAGTCCATTTAGATTGTGATCGATTACATAATTCGTTTTCAAGGCAATCGATCTCGGATCATCACAAGTAGCCAAGGTTTTGGTAGTTGCGTTGTAATAATACGGTGCCTTCGCCGTGTCATCCCAGTAATAAATGTATCCCTTTTCTACTGAAAATTCCTCCTCGAAGTTTTTATATGAAGTTCCCCCAACATACTTTGTGGGTTGATTTAATCCCTGATTTGCATCGGTTGAGTTGGTAAAAAGTTTTGCGTAAAAAGCTGCACCTAATGCAATTTTATTGGACGGCACTCCTTTTTTTAGAAGATATTTTACCGCAAAATCTCCAGAAAGCTGTTGTTGAGGAGTTGAATATAGCGCGGTATGATGTCCGCTAACCGTCGCATAGCCACTCACCAAGTCGTACGTCATAAGATTTACCCTGTTAACCAAAGGCATTACTTTTTCCCATTCGAAGCAGGAATCCAAACAGTTCTCTGACGCGCCTACTGCAAAACTTATTTCGGCATTTTTACCCAATTTTTTGCGCAGCTCTTTTATCAATAAAGTAAAATTTTGTTTATCAGAGGGTTTATAGGTGTGGCCTGGGAAACCTTCAACAGCTGGATATTCCCAATCTAAATCGATGCCGTCGGCCTCAAAGCTTTTTAGTAGTTCTTTTGCTGTATTCACAAATGTTTTCCTTCCTTGCTTACTAGAAAAAACATCAGAACAAGTTGCACAACCGCCCCAACCTCCTAATGCTAACATCACTTTTAAATCGGGATTTCGTTTCTTTACGGCTATCATTTGTTTGATGATTAAGGAATCTTTTGCAGTTCCAATCTGCATACTGTCACCTTTTAAATGAACGAAACTATATATTAGGTGGGTAATTTTTTCAACTGGAAAACTGTCAATAACGGTGTTCGAGCTTTTATCGTAAGCAATTACATTTGGTTTTTGGCTATGTTGAGCAAATAAAGTCGTAAAAAACGACAGAAATAGAAGTGTTAAAACTGCAGGGTATTTCAATGATTTAGGGCTTTATAGCTAATAAAATTGGATTTTTAAATCTGGATAAGTTACAATAATTGAAATGGTTTCACAACAGAAAATTTGAAGATAGCATAATAAGGCAAAAAAAGATCTCCTGCGCCATGGCCGAAAATTTAAGAAGTTTATAGTTTCAGTCGACGTGTTTATGTTATGCACAACCAAAAACTAATTATGGACAGACTTCCTAATTTCGCGCAGGCGATCCAGATTGACCTTCAGTTTGTCAATTTGAAGCTAATTATCAAGGATTATATGGAAAAGATAGTCATCTTTGCGCGTCAAATTGCTTATGAAACACAAATCAAACACCTTCCTTATCTTTGTATTGGGCATGCTAGCGGCTTTAGGTCCGTTTTCTATCGATATGTATTTGCCAGGTTTTAAGGTGATTGCTGTTGGATTAAATACCACCGTAAATGAGGTTGCTTTAACGCTATCAGGCTATTTTATCGGAATCTCTGCCGGACAACTATTATATGGTCCATTACTTGATAAGTTTGGCCGTAAAAAGCCACTGTATTTCGGGATCGCACTTTACCTTATGGCTTCTGCTGCTTGTTTTATGGCAGTTAATATCAATCAGCTTATCCTATTTAGGTTTATTCAGGCGGTTGGAAGTTGTGCAGCCGCAGTTGCAGCGATTGCGTTGGTAAGAGATTTGTTCGAGGCTGATCAGCGGCCCAAGGTTTTTGCTTCCTTAATGTTGGTTATAGCACTTTCACCAATGCTTGCACCTACTGCCGGCGGGTATTTAATAGGTGCTTTCGGTTGGCAATCTGTTTTTATTTTCTTAAGTTTTATGGCGCTTGTAACATTGGCGTTGTCTTATTTTTTTATTCCAGATGTCTTTGTGCCAGATCCCAATTATTCTTTAAAGCCCATTCCAATCGTCAAAAATTTCATAGCAGTTATTAAAGAAAGGCAGTTTGCGATTTATGCCGGTTTAGGCGCTTTAGTGTTTTCAGGATTATTCGTTTACGTTGCCTCATCGCCAATCGTATTTATAGAGTTATATGGGGTTTCTGAGACTGGCTATGGTTGGATATTTGCAGGGTTATCCGTTATGTTTATTGGCTCTAGTCAGTTAAATAGCCTATTATTAAGATGGTATGAGAGCAAGAAAATTATCGGCTATGCAATTGTGTTACAGGTTTTGGCGAGTATTGTCTTTCTCCTATTTGCCTTTGAAGGATGGCTCAATCTAATCAACACACTAGTTTTCTTGAGCTTGTATTTAATAGGATTGGGTTTTATTAATCCAAATGCGGCTGCACTTGCGCTTGCTCCTTTTGAGAAGAATGCAGGCAGTGCATCTGCGTTAATGGGCGCCGGCCAAATGGGTTTGGGAGCGTTGGCATCTGTGGTGGTGAGCTCGTTTCCAAGTAGTTCTGTGCTCCCAATGCCACTTATAATGACAATTGCAACGATATTGGGCGCAATGATTTTGTTTCTATTTGCAAGAGACAATGACAAGAATACCAATGTCTAAAAGAAATAACACCAACTAATTATGGTGATATTTTCTCAGTTTCCACAAAACGATCATTGCATTTGGATTAAAAGTCTAAGTTTAATGTTTACGATATTTAAATCGGAATGGGATTATTTTTTATGTATTGAGTTATGAAAATATTTTTTACATAGTTGCCTAAACTTCTCAGTCCAAATAAAATGTATAAAAAGTGCTTTTGGAGCATTATTAAAGTCTTTAGCGAGTTTTATTTAGAATTGATAGCGATAAATTTTAAAATGTGTTAAGAGAGTTAACCTACGCGCTCGTAGTAATGATCATGAAATAATTGTGCCAAACCAATACCCAATCAGCGCAGTCATCCCCATAGCGAAGGTCCCCCAAAAAGCAATTCTAACAACTGCTATCTTAACATTAGATCCACCGGCCCTAGCTGATACGATGCCCAAAATCATTAAAAAAATAATGGCAGTTAAATATTGCGCATACTCCATGTCTTTTAAGGGTGCCAATAGGGTAACTAATACGGGCATTATGCCTCCAAACGCAAATGCAGCAAAAGAGGATAAAGAAGCCTTGAAAGGTTTGGCTTGAGTAATCTCGTTAATTCCGAGTTCGTCTCTCGCGTGCGCTTCCAAAGCACCGTGTGCCATCAGCTGCTTGGCAACCTCTACCGACAATTCCTTTTCTAAGCCCCTGTTTTCATATAGGTTTGCAAGTTCCTTCAATTCTGCATCTGGAGTGTCCGAGAGCTCTTTTCGTTCCCGTTCAATATCAGCGGTTTCAATATCGCTTTGAGAACTTACCGAAACATATTCTCCAGCAGCCATCGAGAATGCGCCGGCCACTAAACCGGCAACTCCAGCTAAAAATATGTTTTCCTTTGACGCACTTCCTGCCGATACGCCAATAATTATACTTGCTGTAGAAAGTATGCCATCATTTGCACCCAATACTGCCGCCCTCAGCCATCCGCTTCGGGAACCATAGTGATGTTCTCCGTTCATTTATTTCTTATTAAGACTAATCTTGCAATCTTACCCTTATCCAACCATCTATAAATATAACAAATTCTTAAAACATGCCTGTTACACCACATACTAAGGATTATAAGGTAAATATAGAAAAAACTCATTTGTACGGTCTCTACTTGTTTCGCTGTCCAAGGTAAGTCATGAAGTTTATTATTAATCTGAACTTAAAAAGGTCTACTAATAGTTATTTGGGCATTTTTACACGCGCTTATTAATCGAATTCCTCCCGTTACTAGTTATACGATCCTTATTATTGGTATGCGTAACTAAAATATATACTCCCTTTTGTAATGAAGTCGCTCCATCAATAAGTAATTTTATAGCCTCTTTATCTGTCACCTATCCTTCAGTATTGAGGAAAATCCCAATAGACAATACGAGTTGATGCAAACTAGTTCCTCTTTTTCTCCACTTATTAACACTGCGCACTTTAACAAATTTTGGTTTCAGATTCGACAGTTGGTCTCGTGGAATAAGTAATGCAAATACCTTTTACTGGATAAAGTTTATTTAACATCTTTTGCCTGCTTATTTTCACCTTCAAGTAAGGAGATAATTCTGTCCAGTTTCTCTATTTCTATGGCATCTAGCCGTTTTACTAAATGTTCGATTTCTTTTTTTGCCGCGACATTAGTTCTGTAGTCATTATCTGCTTGCGCTCGGTCACGCTGGCTCTGTCGATTTTGTGCCATCATAATGATCGGTGCTGCATATGCTGCTTGTGTAGAAAACAGCAAATTCAACAATATGTAAGGGTACACATCCCAATGATGTACAAAGGCGACTACATTTAAAACCATCCATACCACTACAAAAATAGTTTGAATGATGATAAATCTCCAAGAACCCATTCCCTGCGCAACGGAATCGGCTATTTTCTGCCCAAATGTAGAGGAATGTCGGTGGGTCTCATGCCAGGTTTTTGGTTCCAAAGTATCCTTGGTTTTTTTCATATTTACAGTTTGATCAATTTTCTTCGATAGTTTGTCTTTGCTTTTGATAATAGATTTAGTTACTCATCTAACCTCCGTACTTTTTATAATGTGCTTAGCGCGGTCAAACGATCTAGACAATGTATTAGTACGAGATTGAATTATGCGGTGAAATTGGTCGATTGAACCAACATGTTTGTTGTTCCGACAACTTTCTAGAAAGTTAGAAAACACTACCAGACTAAATAATCAGTGCCAGCGAAATGCTATAACATGTCTTTTTATTGTTAGAGGTTTATTGAAAAAAAATTATCTGTAAACATAATTTTCAAGAATGAAGTTTAAATGAATTTCTTCAGAAATCTTTCAAGTGATCAGCGTCGGCTTAATGACGCATGCTGAGGAAGCATTTATTTTATTGGCCATATTACTGATCTTTGCTTATTTCATTTATCCAATTTTGATTGTTCCTGTTTGCTTTCCCCGTTTTAATGATAAGAATTCTGTTTTCAACACATAGCTAAAACGAACCCAAAGGAATTTGCAAAGGTTAATGAATACTCAATGGGCGTGCATTTTATGGTACTATTTTCCTACGACAGTCTTTCGGAAATGCGTGCCCCAATTCAAAATTTCGTCAAGCAGTTTGTTCATCGTTCTACCTAATGGAGTTAGCGAATATTCCACCGTTACCGGCATGCTATCGTATAAAGTACGAGTGATGATTTTATTCGTTTCCAACGCTTTTAATTCCTGCGAGAGCATTTTTGGAGAAATGTCGCTTATGTCTCTCTGTATTTCGCCGAAGCGCTTGTTGCCGTGATTTAAAGATATAATGATTGGTAAGCGCCACTTTCCTTGAATTACCTCCATGGTATCTCGCAAAATCAATAATTTATGCTGGCACATGTCTTGTTTTTGGCTCATGATTATCTTAATATTCATCTAGTTACTTTAGGGTAACTACTTACCTAAAGGTAATAACTATATTTTGGAAAGCAAAAATACTACTTTTGTGCTAAATAAATAAATCAAACATGATAAATTCAAAAACCTGGGCAATAGACCCAATGCACTCAAAAGTACTCTTTAAAATTAAGCATTTGGTTATTTCTACAGTAACAGGTTCTTTCAGAAAATTTGAGGGTCAAATAATTTCTCAGGGAAAAGACTTTAATGATGCGAAGGTGTCTCTAAATATAGGGGTAAAAAGTGTAGACACCAATCAAACTCAACGAGACCAGCATTTGCAGGGTGATGACTTTTTTGAAGCAGATAAATATCCGTCCATCAATTTTGAAAGCACCTCTTTTGAGACCATGGGCGGTGACAATTACAAAATGCAGGGCAACTTAACAATGAAAGGTGTAACGAAACCCGTATCATTAGATGTCGCATACGGTGGGTCGGAAGATAATGGACATGGCGTTTTGAAGCATGGTTTTGAAATAACTGGTGTCGTGAACCGCAAAGAATTTGGAATGACCTGGAATAAACTTACAGATGCCGGCGGCTTAGGATTAGGGGAGGACATTAAACTAAGTGCAAACATTCAAGTTGCCGAAATGGTAAATGCATAATCGAAAAAATTAACAAAATACCCAAGCGGCCGAGGTACATTTTTTTCTTGTGAATTTGCAGGCTTTTGGCTAAAACAAAATCGCATCAATGCCCGTAATTACAAAACTTAAAGTTGCAAAATAATTAAAAAAAAAACATGAGTAAAATAGCAATAGTGACCGGGGGTAGCCGCGGATTAGGAAGAGATATGGCGATAAACATCGCCAAAAAAGGAATAGATGTGGTGTTGACTTACCACAGCAATAAAGACAAAGCAGAGGAGGTTGTTACAGAAATAAAAAGTCTCGGACAAAAAGCTATTGCTTTGCGATTAGACACGAGTGACGTGAAATCTTTCGCCGGATTTTTTGAAACCCTGATGGGAAAATTGAAAGAAGAATTTGGAATCGAAAAGTTCGATTTTCTTGTGAATAACGCGGGTACAGCGCTATATTCTTCGATTACAGATACTACCGAAGAGCAATTTGACGACACCGTAAATATCCATTTTAAGGGCGTCTTTTTTCTGACCCAAAAAGCATTAACTTTAATGAACGATGGCGGAAGTATCATCAATATCTCATCAGGTCTTGCACGTTTTTCCTATCCTGGACTATCTGTTTATGGTGCTTTGAAAGGCGCAATAGAAGTAATGACTCGCTACATGGCGAAGGAGTTGGGCGTTAGAAAGATAACCGTAAATGTAGTGGCACCCGGAGCTATAGAAACAGATTTTGGCGGTGGGCAAACCAGAGATAATAAAGATGCAAATGCAGCGATAGCCGCGGGAACGCCTCTCGGGCGCGCTGGTCTGCCAACTGATATAGGCCCGATCGTAGCATTTTTATGTACCGAAGATGCAAAATGGATTAACGGTCAAAGAATAGAGGCAAGTGGTGGAATGTTGTTGTAAATTCAGATAATCTGACAATTATTTTTTTATGGAAAATATTAAATTAGAAAAAGTTTTGCCGCACGAGATCACGCAGTTACAGCAGTTTTCCTGGATCACTTTTAGCGAGACTTTTTCTGAATTTAATTCAAAAGAAAATATGCAGAAGGCTTTTGATACAGACTTTTCTATGGTTCAGATTACCAAGGAGTTTAACAATGAAAATTCGCAGTTTTATTTTGCGAAAGAGAAAGAATCCGTTATTGGGTATTTGAAGTTGAATTGTGGCGAAGCACAAAGCGAACTACAAGAAGTAGATGGAATGGAAATCGAGCGAATTTACGTATTGAAAAAATACCTTGGGAAATCTATTGGCCAACTTTTGTATGAAAAAGCACGGTCTGTTGCACAGGATTTAAAACTCCATTATTTATGGCTGGGGGTTTGGGAAAAGAACGAAAGGGCAATTCATTTTTATCAGAAAAATGGTTTTGCAGAATTTAAAAAACACGCTTTTATGCTCGGCGATGATAAGCAGACGGATTTGATGATGAGGTTAGAAATAAAAATGGAAGATCCAAATCTACTACAGAAATAAATTAACTTCAGGAAACCTAAATTTGTTAGCAATGCAAGAAAAATACACAATTCCGCCGGAAACAAGAATCGGACACATTCATTTAAAGGTGGCTAATTTAAACCGTTCTCTTGCCTTTTATAGAGATTTACTAGGGTTTGAACTTATTTCAAAGTTTGGCAATGAGGCTGCATTTGTTTCGGCAGGCGGCTATCACCATCATATTGGACTAAATACCTGGCATAGCGAAGGACTTCAGCCAGCGCCGAGAAACAGTGTCGGCTTATACCACACTGCAATAGTCTATCCAGAAAGAAAAGATCTTGCTTTTATTTTTGACCGACTTACAAGGGAAAATTATCCACTTACCGGCGCAAGTGACCATGGTGTTTCTGAAGCACTTTATTTAGACGATCCAGACGGTAATGGGGTGGAACTTTATTGGGACAGACCGCGTGAGCTTTGGCCGCAGAAACCTGACGGAAGTTTGGAGATCTATACGAAGACAATGAACTTAAAAAGTTTGCTACTCGAACTTGATCACCACTAAAACCAGGATTTAATTCGTGGTTGATGTCAACTTTCAGATTTGATTATCACTTGAAGTTAACCGTTGTAAAATTTTGCATCATGTAAAATAGGATAAAAAGCTAGCGGCTGGTCCAAACAGAGTTTGAATTTTCTCTAAAATCGATTTAACTTTTAAAGCCAATCGCCCAGAATGGTTGTGTCCAAATTTATAAAACCCAAAATTAAAACGGAAATGATCTTAAGAAAACGTTGCCTGAATATTAAATAAAGACGGTTATGATTAAAAAGCAACTAGCTGGAAAACAGTTTAATTTAGCCTGGCTTATTTCGCAACGCTCGTAATTATGCTGTGGTTGGCGTTTTACCGATAAGGTGAAAGTAATTAAAATCAACATTTTTGTTAACTTGGCTTTACAATATTCAATTATTTAGTTCTTTAACTTAAAAGGTGCTGTCCAGAATCCTTTTCGAAAAAATAGCTTTAGCAGAAAGATTTATGGCTAATTCGTGGCACTCAAAAGCATTCTTGTAACAAGTTGCCTATTATCAATAAAACTGTTGATTAATACTGAAATCCCCACAGTCGGTCGAATTGGGATCTTCCAAAAAAAATATTGAGATGGGGTTGTTCACAGTAAGAGCAACCTTTTTTGTTAGCACATATTATCCTTTTAAAAACAGAAATAAACGTGGAAGAAAAAAAGCTTAGAAGTAGCAATTGGTTTGGACGAAAAGGAAAAGATGGTTTTATTTATCGAGCCTGGATGAAAAACCAAGGCATCCCCGATTATGAATTCAATAATAAACCGATTATAGGCATTTGCAATACCTGGAGTGAATTAACCCCATGTAACGGGCATTTTAGAGAGTTAGCAGAATCGGTAAAAAGAGGTGTTTTTGAAGCTGGCGGTTTTCCGGTAGAGTTTCCGGTAATGTCGCTGGGCGAAACGCTGATGAAACCTACCGCCATGCTTTATCGCAATTTAGCAAGCATGGATGTAGAAGAATCTATAAGAGCAAATCCTGTGGATGGTGTGGTGCTTTTATGCGGTTGCGATAAAACCACGCCGTCATTGGTAATGGGCGCAAGCAGTGTAAACATCCCTACCATTGTAGTATCAGGAGGACCCATGCTAACGGGCAGGCACAATGGGAAAAGTATTGGCACTAGCGATTTATGGCACTACCACGACGACTTGCGAAGCAATAAAATAACTGAAGAAGAATTACTGACCATAGAAAGCGCCATGTGCCGCAGCAGTGGGCATTGTGGGGTAATGGGCACAGCTTCTTCTATGGCTTGTATGGTAGAATCTTTGGGACTTTCTTTGCCAGGCAATGCTGCCATACCCGCTGCCGATAGTAGGCGCAAAACACTAGCACAACTTTCGGGGCTGCGCATTGTGGAAATGGTAAAAGAAGACTTAAAACTATCAGACATCCTAACTCGAAATGCTTTTGAGAATGCCATTAAAGTAAATGCAGCAATCGGTGGTTCTACAAATTTCGTTATCCATTTACTAGCCATTGCAGGCAGAATAGGTGTTCCTCTTTCTTTAGAAGATTTTGACATGCTTTCTAAAAATATTCCACTTATTGTAAACCTGCAGCCATCTGGTAAATATTTTATGGAGGATTTGTTTTATGCAGGTGGCTTACCTGCTGTGTTAAAAGAGCTATGTGGGCTTCTTCATAATAATTGCATCACAGCAAACGGAAAAACAATAAAGGAAAATTACATCAACAGCAAATGTTTTAATACAGACGTAATAGCCACAGTAGATAATCCGATTAACAACGAAACTGGTTTGGCTATTTTAAAAGGCAATTTATGCGAGGCAGGTGCCGTGATAAAACCATCGGCGGCAAGTGCGCATTTAATGCAGCATACCGGCAAGGCCATTGTGTTTGAAAATATAGAAGAATATAAGTTATTAATTGATGATGATCAGTTAGAGGTAGACGAAAACAGTATTTTGGTTTTAAAAAATGTTGGCCCAAAAGGGTATCCCGGTATGCCCGAAGTGGGTAACATGGGGATTCCAAAAAAGCTTTTGGAAAAAGGAGTAACAGATATGGTGCGCATTTCTGATGGTAGGATGAGCGGCACCGGTTTCGGAACCGTGGTATTGCATGTATCGCCAGAAGCCGCTACTGGCGGCAACTTTGCAGTAATTGAAACAGGAGATGTCATTACACTTGATGTGCCTAATCGCACGTTAAACGTAGCTCTAAGTGTGGAAGAACTGTCGCGAAGGCGGAAACAATTTAAACCACTCCCGCCAATTGTAAGCCGAGGATATGTAAACCTTTACATAAATCATGTGCAACAGGCCCATCTGGGAGCCGATATGGATTATTTGGTAGGGAGTTCGGGCAGTGAGGTATCAAGAGATTCACATTAATAAATTAGGTAAAAACACTTTATAAATTCAAATGTCGTTCAAAGGAAAATCAGCAATTATAACGGGTGCAGGGCAAGGTATCGGTTTTGAAATATGCCTAAGTCTTGCTAAAGAAGGAGTGCATGTTATTTTAAATGATGTGGATGAGCTATTAGCAGCAACAGCGGTAAAAAAAATAAAAGATTTAAGTGGCAATGACTGTATTTACATTGCCGGCGATAGCAGCGATTTATCAATTATACAAAAAATGGTTTCTACTGCAGTAACGCAGTTTGGTCAGTTAGATATTATAATTGCCAATGCCGGCATCACCTTATTTGGAGACTTTTTTACTTATACGCCTGAAGCTTTTAAAAAAGTAATGGAAGTAAATTTAAGCGGTACGTTCTTTCTGGCGCAGGCGGCCGCCAATCAAATGAAGCAGCAAAAAGAAGGCGGTTCTATTTTATTTACATCCTCAGTAACTGGGCATCAAGCACATAAAAATTTGGCAGCTTATGGCATGAGTAAAGCTGCATTAGAAATGCTTGCTAAAAATTTGGTCATAGAACTTTCTCAATACAAAATAAATGTAAACACCATTGCGCCCGGTGCTACACTTACAGAAAGAACAACCGATGACCCGCAATATATGGCCACTTGGAGTACGCTTACGCCGATGGGCCGGCCCGCCTGTGTTTCTGATATAGCAGATGCGGCATTGTTCCTAGTATCAGAAAAAGCAAAACACATTACCGGCCAAAGTTTAATTATTGATGGTGGTTGGACATCCATTAGCCCATCGCCTTTTTAAAAATACTGTATTGAGTTAACAGAAAAAGACTGCCCTAATAACCGGCAAAGCAGACAGAACAGAAAAGCAGCAGACTTATTATTTGCCCAATAAGAAGCAATTGTTTGTATTTTGGAAAAATTGAATACCTAAGTTAATGACAAAACCCAATATCACCACAGTCATCAATCACCTTAGCTTGTTGGGCGAAGGCCCAGTGTGGGATGCTGAGCACAAATGTATTTGCTGGGTCGACATCCTAAATGGAGAAATTCATCAGTTTTTTGTTGAAGAAAACGACCTTCAAACTTTAAAAGTTGACCAATTAATTGGAGCCGTGGCACTCTGTAAGGGTAATGTTTTTTTAGGCGCTTTAAAAACTGGATTCGCTTTTATTGACAGAAAAAATGGAGCGATAAAAATGATTGCCAATCCTGAAGCTCATCTACCTAATAACCGGTTTAACGATGGCAAATGTGATCCATCTGGAAGATTTTGGGCCGGCACTATGTCTCTTTCAGAAAATCCGGCTGCAGGTAGTGTTTATTGTTTAGATGATACATTATCTATCACACAAAAAATAACCAATACCACAATTCCTAATGGTATGGTTTGGAGTTTGAATAGTAAAATATTTTATTTTATAGATACACCAACTTACGAAGTTTTGGCCTACGAATATGATAAAGATACCGGCTGCATTAACAACAAGAGTACAGTTATAAAAATCGCAAAAGAAGACGGTTTTCCAGATGGAATGACAATTGATAGCGAGGGGATGCTTTGGATTGCACATTGGGATGGCTGGCAGCTAACTCGATGGAATCCTGATACAGGTAAGAAAGTATTTTCAATAAAATTGCCTGTTGCTAAAGTAACTTCGTGCACATTTGGTGGTGAAAATTTAGATAGTCTTTTTATCACAACAGCAAAAACTGGGCTTACCGAAAAAGAGTTAAAAAATCAGCCGCTAGCAGGTTCACTTTTCGTGATAAAAAACTGTGGTTTTAAAGGCTGCCCCACGGTAAGGTTTAATAGGTAAATCTCCTATTGATTATTACTTCTACCCGTCATCACCTAATAATCTAGTTTTTTGCAACAAATTGACCTGAATTTACTGGATGTTCGTAGGTTATATTTGGAGATCTAAAAAAGCCAATTTATAAAATCGAATGTTAATTATCTTTACAAAATGCAAATTTTGCAACCTATTAAATGATTACGTAAGCAAAATATACAATTTGATCAGCAAAACACACGCTTTTTTCATAGATTTAACCTCTAATACTATTTTAAGCAGGAAATTTGTGGCAATTATAGCCGCGATTTAGACTCGGTCGTTCGTATAAACTTCATTAACAACACCTATGAAAAATAAATATCCAGTAGTACATCATGTATTTTTTTGGCTAAAGAATCCAAATTCAAAAAAAGATCTTGATCAATTGGTGGAGGGAGTAAAATCCCTCTCAACTATACCAACCATATGCGAAATACATGTTGGCGTTGTTGCCAGCACAGAAAAACGTGATGTGATAGAAAATAGCTGGAGCGTTTCTGAGCTGATGTTTTTTAGCGATCTTGAAGGTCAAGCCTCCTATCAAACGCACCCTATTCACTTAACCTTTATTGAGAACTACAGTCATTTGTGGGATAAGGTGCTAGTTTACGATGTAAAGGAAGCATAAAATTCGAATAAATCTCCCCGCTATATATCTTTGTTGCACCAAGTACCAGTAATTGTTGTTCAATCAAATATGATCCTCTAATTGATTCCTGCAATTAAGAGGTGGCAATGACTGGCCCTGCTACCCAAAACCAGGTGATGAAAATCGATATTCCTAATTTTTGTGGCCAACGAAGTTTCTGGCCAGGTGGCTGTCATCGAAAATAATCAAGAAAAAGCTATAGGTCGGATAATCATTAATTTCTATACTACGAAAGGAATTGTTGTTGCTCAGACCTTATCGGAGATAGATGGCTCATACACCTATGTAGGATTGTTGCCAGGAAGATATATGGTTGGCATAGATGAAGCACAGCTTAAGAAATTAGGTATGATTTCTTCTGTCTTAACATCTCCTATTCTTATCAAAAAAGAAGCTGAAGGAAGTATTGTCGAAAATGTTAATTTTCGATTAGAAAGGCTTACAACTGCCAATTAAAATATAAAGATTGCTTGGGAAACGGTGTTACTGAGTATCAAAATATATCCTTCGTACCCTATTTAAATGAGGCCATAGAAAAAAAGTTACAGGGTTTCGACGCGTAGCGCGCATATCTACAGATAACTATGGCATTAATTAGTCAATTAACTGATTAATGTATTTTAACTAGCTAAATTATTAATTATTTAAAACGTGGAGAATATCGGATTCGAACCGATCACCTCTTCACTGCCAGCGAAGCGCTCTAGCCAAATGAGCTAATCCCCCTTATTAAGTTTTATGCCATTTCAAATAATCACAGTAACCTGATCAAATAGCACATTTTAGGTTATTTTGGGAGAGCAAAAATACCAAATAGTTTGTGTAAAGCAAATAAATTCTGAAGAAACTATGTGATAATTTTTTTAAGTACTAAAACAACTTGACATACATAGAATTAATACTTCATGATTCTATTCAAGGCGCTAACCGCAATTTTCGTTGGCCCCTTAATGTTAAACTTCCTGCATCAAGAAACCAATAATTTATTGTCAAGTTTGGCAACGAGAACATAGATAGATAACAGGTGAGTCTACATTCGTTTGAACAATTTAATAAAAGCCACTTAAAGGAAGAAGATTATGATCAAAATTTGATTAGTTAAATTATTTCTAAAACTTTGTCTATTATGAGTTTTGGAGAGCAGAAAAAATTTTATTTTAGAGTAACGACCTTAATTCTGACCGCTGGCTTACGTGATGTTAGTTTGTTTTGACAAAACTAATTCAGAGATGGCTCTCCCTATCTACTGTATAAATCTAATTTAATACTAAAAATTATTTGCCTTACTTGAGGATATTTATAGCGGTACTTTTATCTTTTTTAAATAAAAAGTAGTATTATAAACGATCAAATTTATATCGGCATCTTACCTTAATTCTTATATGGAATTATTTCAAAAACAACTCAATTTGAGCGCTCGAAGTCGTGGCTTTCATCTGATAACTGATCAAGTCGTTTCATTTTTTCAAGAAATAAACCATTTAAAAATGGGAATGTGTCAGGTTTTCATACAACACACTTCAGCTTCATTATGCATTAATGAAAACGCCGACCCGACGGTGAGAGACGATTTTGAAATGTTTTTCAGTAAAGCGGTTCCTGAGAACGACGTGGATTACCGGCACGATTACGAAGGATCTGACGATATGCCTGCGCACTTAAAAGCTGCAATTTTAGGCGCTTCAGTACTAATACCTATTAGCAACGGAAAATTAAATTTAGGTATCTGGCAGGGGATATATCTTTGCGAACATAGAAACCATGGTGGCAGTAGAAAACTCCTGATTACTGCCTGGGGTGTTTGATCAATCAGTATGCTGAGGGTAATTTCGTAAACTTGTCAGTTCTTTCTATATTTAGCAAGCTACGCGCTTGGGTTACGATAGTAGAAAAGCCCACAAATTTGCGTATCTTCGCCGATGAAGCAGGAATCAAGGGCTTTGTTAGGTATCTACCTACAACATTCTCTCCGCAAGTTAGTCCTTCAATAATTGATCGTTCTAGCTTCTTCAACAAAATTTAATAAAACATGTTATTTAAAGAATTAAATCTAATTGCGCCCATTTTAACGGCGCTAGAAACTCAGGGATATACCCAGCCAACGCCCATTCAGGAGCAGTCTATTCCGATAATTTTAAAAGGGCGAGATCTTTTAGGCTGTGCGCAAACCGGCACTGGTAAAACTGCCGCTTTTGCGATCCCAATGCTACAATTGTTGCACGAAAAGCATCTGAATAGTAAAACAAAAAATATTAAAGCACTAATACTAACGCCTACTAGAGAATTGGCTATACAAATTGAAGAAAGTTTTAAGGCCTATGGCAACAATCTTAATTTACGGCATCTTGTTATTTTTGGTGGAGTGGGTCAGCAAGCTCAAACAGATGCTTTAAAAAGGGGTGTTGATATTTTGGTGGCTACACCGGGGCGCCTGTTAGATTTGATGAATCAAGGTTTTGTCAACTTGAATGCAATAGAAATCTTTGTATTAGACGAAGCAGATAGAATGCTAGATATGGGCTTTATACATGATGTAAAGCGGGTGGTTGCAAAACTTCCATCAAAAAGACAGACGCTTTTCTTCTCTGCAACTATGCCTAGCGAAATTCAGAAGTTGGCAAATACAATTCTGGATAGTCCGGCTAAAGTGGAAGTTACACCAGAATCTACCACTGCTGAAACCATAAATCAGTCGATTTATTTTGTAGATAAGCCTGATAAGAAGAAATTACTGATCCACCTTTTAGAAGATCAGAACATAGAAACTGCTCTTGTATTTACACGGACTAAGCATGGTGCGGATAGGATTGCAAAGGATTTAGGCCATGCGGGGGTCAAGGCTGCCGCGATACATGGCAATAAATCTCAGAATGCGAGGCAACGTGCCTTAACACAATTCAAGGATAAAGAAATCCGAGTGTTGGTGGCAACGGATATTGCTGCGCGCGGAATCGACATAGATCAACTTTCGCACGTTGTCAATTATGAATTACCCAATATTCCGGAATCTTACGTGCATAGGATTGGCAGAACAGGCCGGGCCGGAGCCAATGGAACGGCAATTTCCTTTTGCGATGCTGAAGAAAACGATTATTTATTAGACATTCAGAAGCTTATAAAAATTACGTTGCCGATCGTGGAAGATCATCCATATCCTTTAAAATGGGAGAACTTGTTGGCAAAATCGGAGGTGAAACGCAAACCACAAGGTAGGGGCAGAGGTGGTGATTCTAACCGCAATCAAGGCGATGGAAATATGAGCGGTAAGCCGAGAAACGCCAGTAGCAGTCGGAAATTTAACCATAGAAGAAAAGATTAGTTGTTCGACTAAGTTATCTACTTAAAAAACCCCGGTCCTTATAGAGGATCGGGGTTTTTTTATACCGGCAATCGATTTAATTCGATATCATCAGGGCTTACAAAAATGAGTGGCACTTTTTCTACATCAACATAACTGCTATCTAAGCCAAAACTTCGCTCTTCAGACAAGCTGAGCTTTTTTAGGATGAAATAGTAGTCCATTATTGTACGTTCGTAAAGGCTTAAATTCGTAAATTTAGATAAGTGTTTTTCCAAAATTACAAATCGGAAATCGCCAGTAATTTTATGCTTATTTAGTGAAGTATATTGGCTCGTAATATCTACTTCGCCATTTTTAACCAAGTCTTCAATCACTTTTCTATACAATAGATTTACCCGTTGCTCTACCCTGAAACCAAGTTTAAAGTCAATTCGTATAAGCTTTCCCGGAATAAGAAATTCAACTTTATAGTCCATTGTGTATGGCTCATCAACCACGTCCACGTGTACCAGCCAGTAAACATCTGCTCTTTTTGGTTCTTTTTGAATGATGGAATAAATTATTTTAGACTCGATTTCTGTTTTAAAATTTGCGCTGGTTAAATAAACCAATTGCGAAGAAAATTTAGGAACCGAGATGTCGTTACTTAACTCGCTAATGATCTCAAAATAGTCTTCTATCTCGACATATTTTACGAAACGATTCTTGATTTTTCTTGCAGAAAACCAGCTCCACATAATGGTAAATAGAAACGACCCCAATAAAACAGTCACCCAGCCGCCGTGCAAAAACTTTGTTAGATTGCTAATTAAAAAAGTACCTTCAATAACGACGTAGATAAAGAAAAATGAAAATACCAGATATTTTGGGAAACGCTTGCTCCGCAAATAAAAACTTACCAGAATTGTGGTCATAAGCATTGCAATGGTAATTGAAAGCCCATAAGCGGCATCCATTCTTTCTGCTTTTTGAAAAAGCACCACAATGCTACAGCAGCCAAGCCACAATAACCAGTTAATAGAAGGCACATAAAGTTGACCTTTTGATGCAGTAGGATAGTTGATTCTTATTTTCGGCCAAAGATTTAATCTAACAGCTTCTGCTATTAATGTAAATGAACCACTAATGAGTGCTTGACTTGCTATAACCGCGGCCATGGTAGCCAACACGACCATCGGAATTTGAAATTGATCGGGAACAATTTCGAAAATTGGATTCATTTTAGCCCCAGGTGTATAAATGTCCGCATGTTGTAATATCCAAACACCCTGTCCCAAATAATTCAAGATCAGCGTTAACTTAACGAAGATCCAGCTAATTCTAATGTTATGTTTACCGCAATGCCCTAAATCCGAATAAAGTGCTTCTGCTCCGGTTGTACATAGAAAAACCCCTCCTAAAATCAAAAAGGCTAGATTATTTGTGAATAAAAGGTGTACAGCGTAGTATGGGTTCAACGCTTTAAGTATCGTATAATCCTTTAAAATATAACCAACGCCTAAAACCCCTAGCACAGCAAACCACACAAACATGATGGGTCCGAAGAGCTTACCAACTAGGTTGGTGCCGAATTGTTGAATGATAAATAAAATCGTTAAAATGACAAGAACGATTGGTATGACGGGAACATCGAACTTATTTGTCAGTCCTTCTATTGCAGATGTAACCGTAATACTCGGCGTAATAACGCCATCTGCCAGCAGTGCACAACCCCCTATAATTGCAGGCAAAACAAGCCATCGTGCTTTTTTCCGAACAAGAGAAAATAACGAAAAAATTCCTCCTTCGCCTTTATTATCAGCTCTAAGCGTTATAATAACATATTTTATAGTGGTTTGTAATGTGAGTGTCCAGATAATACAGGATAGAACGCCGAGTACATTTAATTGATTGATATTTTGTTTGCCACCAAGAATGGTGGTAAAAATTGCATTTAAAGTATACAATGGCGACGTGCCAATATCGCCAAACACGATACCCAAACTTATCAGCACACCACCTGCGCTTAGCGCATTGCCATGTTTATGATTTGATAACTCCATATAATTTGCCTGCAAAAGTAAAAAACTAAAACTATTTAATGGCTAATTAATTAGGATATTTAGAAGACGTTGTGGAAGCGACTGTTAAATTGTGTTAAAAATAAAAACCAAGTCTATTAATCTGTGGTTTCTTTATTTTTTATTTGATATATTTGTTATCGAAATTTGATGAAACTCTACTCCAAAGTGACGCTACACACCATTATAACATGCATTTTTTGCAGTGTGTTGTTTTGTGGCTTAGATTCTTGGTCTCAGCAGGCAGATAGTGTCAGAATCAGTTGGACCACGAGAACAAGACGTGCAAGTAGAGTTCCAGAAATTAAAGCCAATATAACACCATATCGGCCATTTTTTAATAATGCTATCGGATCTACATTTTTTAATGCATATGCCGTCGCGCCAAAGTCTGGTGGTCAAAATACGGGCTCTGACAAATTACTTACGATCGTAAAAATCTTTCCGAATCCTGTAAGTGATCAGCTAAATGTTGTTTTGGCCATAGCTAAAGACAACACGCCCGTTACCATTAAAATAATGGACTTATTGGGGAATGAAGTTGTGACACTTAGCAATGATAAACTAGCTGCGGGAGAACAAACAAAGACTTTCTCTATTCCAACTAGAATGAATCCTGGGATTTATTTTTTAAGGGTTACCGCACGTTCAGAAAGCCAAGTTAAAAGAATTTCGGTTTTATAAACTGGATATGTTTACTAATTTTGGAAATAAATCGATCATCCTTGTCGTTTTCTTTTTTTAGCATCCTATGAAAATCATCGCCATTGGCAGAAACTATGCCGAACACGCAAAAGAATTAAATAACCCTGTACCTACAACGCCGGTCATTTTTTTAAAACCTGATACGGCGATTCTTAAAGACAATAAGCCTTTTTATCTACCAGATTTTTCTTCAGATATTCATTTTGAAGTGGAAGTAGTTTTAAAAGTTGCGAAAGAAGGCAAGCATGTGGCAGAGAAATTTGCAAGTAACTATTTTGACGAAATTGCATTAGGGATTGATTTTACAGCTCGCGACATTCAAACAAGACATAAAGAGAAAGGATTACCTTGGGAGCTTGCAAAGGCATTTGACCACTCTGCGCCAATCAGTGCTTTTGTACCAAAGGTAGTTTTCGCCAATCTTTACGACCTGGAATTCGAACTTCAAATTAATGGAGATACACGGCAAAAGGGAAATACAAGGGATTTACTTTTTTCATTCGAAAAAATTATTGCTTTTGTATCCCAATACATTACCTTAAAAAAAGGGGATTTAATTTTTACAGGAACGCCAGCGGGTGTGGGGCAGGTGCATAAGGGCGATAAGTTGGAAGCTTGGTTAATGGACAAGCAACTTTTAAATTTCGAAGTAAAATAAATGCTAAACATAATAAAACCTCAATCAAACCATATTTTTATATTTCTTTCTATTGTATGCACATTATTTGTAAGCACGCGCTTATCCGCGCAGCAGATTTTTAGTGGAAACAGTTATCCACTTACCTATTTTGGGCAACCTTTGGCAATAACGCCACCTGCCCTGGCAGGGTCTTTTGGAGAATTGCGGCCAAACCACTTTCATTCTGGTATAGATTTTAGAACAAATCAGCGGGAAGGATATCCGGTCTATGCTGTTGCGGATGGATATATCTCTAGGCTACGTGTACAAAATAGCGGTTTTGGGCAAGCGCTGTACATCAACCATCCAAACGGTTACACTTCGGTTTACGGCCATTTGCAGAGATTTTCGCCAAAAATTGCGGCTATTGTCAAAGATTTACAGTATCAAGCTAAAACATTCGAGTTAGACAATTATCCAAATGAAACTTTAATCCCTGTCCGTAAAGGGGAGATAATTGCCTATTCTGGAAATCGCGGAAGTTCAGGCGGACCACATTTGCATTTTGAAATTAGAGATAGTAAAACGGAGGAAACCATCAATCCGCAGTTTTTTGGGATTGTTATTCCGGATAATATTCCTCCGGTAATTCATGGGATTTATGTTTACCAATTAAATGGGCGAAGTTTCGATGAACACATTCTAAAACAGTCGATTCCGATAAGCGGCTCGGCTGGGAATTACGTTGTAACAGCTCCGTTAAGCCTGTCGGGGGAAGTTGGGTTTGGAATCGTATCGACAGACAGACATAACGGGAAATCCGGAACAAATGGCGTCTATTCTATTCAACTTCAAGTAGATGGTAAAACGGTTTTTACCTCGGCATTAGAGCGTTTTGCATTTGAAAATAGCAGAGCGGTAAATGCGCATATCGATTACCCAAGTTTCTTAAAATCAAATGTAAAAATTCAAAAAAGTTTTATAGAACCTGGCAATCCATTAAAAATTTATAGCAATTTGGTTGATGGAGGTAGAATCATTTTTGCCGATGGTAAAATGCATCAACTAAAATACATTGTTACAGATGCAACCGGAAACGAATCTGTGGTTAAATTTAGTGTAAAAGCCTCAAAAGACAATTATATCCCAACAGCAGCACAGGAAGGGCTCGTTTTTAGATACAATCAAGAAAATAAAATGGCCAACGATGACCTAGAAGTTACCTTCCCTCAAGGCACACTTTACAGCGATTTAAAGTTCGACTTTAAGAAATTACCAAAGCTAACGTCGAAGGCTTTTTCAAATGTTTATCAAGTGTGTAATAAATTTATCCCCCTTCACATAGGTTTTAGATTTGCCATTAAGGCCGACGAATTGCCGGAAAACTTCCAGAGTAAAGCGGTTATCGTAAGTACTAGCGGAGCCTCGCAGGGCGGAAGTTTTGAAAATGGTTACGTTAGCGCAACATTAAAAACATTTGGGAGCTTTTACATCAGTGTAGATACCTTAGCGCCAACCATTGTTCCATTAAATATTTCAGCAGGAAAGAACATGGCGGGTACGTGAAAAATGCTTTTTAAAATTAGAGATAACCTTTCCGGAATAAAGAGTTTTAACGGTTACATAGATGGTAGATGGGTTTTGATGGAGTTTGACACAAAGACCGCAACGCTCTGGTATAGTTTTGATGACGAAGTAAACATTGGGAAACATACCTTGAATTTGATTGTTTCTGACATGAAAGACAACGTAAAAACATACAAAATCGACTTTCTTAGGTAAAAAATGATAAATTAAAAAAATGGAAGAATTAAAAATCGGCGATAAAGCGCCAGAAATTGAAGCGACAGACCAAAATGGAGAAGCCATTTCTTTAAACATTTATCGTGGCAAAACAGTCGTCTTATATTTTTACCCAAAAGATGACACACCAGGTTGCACTGCCGAAGCATGTGATTTTAGAGACAACTATCAAGGTTTACAAGCCAAGGACATTGTGGTCTTGGGTGTAAGTGTTGATGATGAAAACTCCCATAAAAAGTTTATTTCCAAACACAGTTTACCTTTCCCGTTAATTGCAGATACAGACCATGAAGTGGTTAAAAGCTATGGCGTGTGGGGAGAAAAGAATATGTATGGGAAAAAATATATGGGTATTTCTCGTAGTACATTTATAATTGATGACCAAGGGAACATACAACACATTATTAAAAAAGTAGACACCAAGAATGCATCGCAGCAAGTGTTAGATTTAATAGGCCGATAATTAGGCAATAAAGCTTATTATATTACCTTTGATAAATAGATTTTTTAAATGAAACACACAATAAAAGAATTAGAAGATATCGCTTCACAAATCAGAAGAGACATCATCCGTATGGTTTATGGTGCACAATCTGGCCACCCAGGTGGCTCATTAGGTTGCGCGGATTTTTTCACGGCACTTTATTTCGAAGTTTTAAACCACAGGGAAAAATTTGAAATGGACGGGAACAATGAAGATATTTTCTTCTTGTCTAACGGCCACATTTCTCCAGTTTGGTACAGTACGTTGGCTCGCTCTGGCTACTTCGATATAAAGGAACTCGCCACTTATAGAATGTTGAATTCTAGAGTTCAGGGCCATCCAGCCACAGAAGAGGGTCTACCAGGCATTAGAATTGCTTCTGGGTCTTTAGGTCAGGGGATGTCTGTAGCCATTGGGGCCGCATTGGCCAAGAGGTTAAACGAAGATAAATCTTACATCTACTCGTTGCATGGCGATGGAGAGTTGCAAGAGGGACAGAATTGGGAAGCGGCAATGTTTGCGCCGTTCCATAAGTTAGACCGTTTAATTTGTACCGTAGATTATAACGGCCAACAGATTGATGGGCCTACAAAAGATGTACTTTCTTTAGATAGTTTGCAGGATAAATTTGAAGCTTTTGGATGGCATGTGATTAACACTGATGGAAACAATATGACTGCAATTTTAGAGGGATTACATTTTGCAAAAACTCTTACCGGAAAAGGAAAACCAATTTTAAACTTGATGAGTACGCAAATGGGTGCTGGAGTAGATTTTATGGAAGGGTCTCATAAATGGCATGGTTCTGCACCAGACAAGGCACAGTTGGAAATTGCATTGGCACAATTGCCAGAAACATTGGGCGATTATTAAACGCCTTCATTCCCAAGGGGGAAAATAAATTTTATACCAAAATAAAACAAGCACCATCTTAGGCGTTTGGGGTAAAAACAAAGACATCGTGAAAAAATATACATACACAGAAAAAAAAGATACCCGGTCTGGATTCGGCGTCGGCTTGCATGAAGCAGGGAAAAAGAATGAAAACGTAGTTGCCTTATGTGCAGACTTGGTTGGCTCGCTTAAAATGGAAGCTTTTATAGAAGACTTCCCTGAACGCTTTTTTCAAATGGGCATTGCAGAAGCAAATATGATGGGCGTAGCTGCAGGTTTGACGATTGGTGGAAAAATCCCTTTTACAGGTACATTTGCAAATTTTTCCACTGGTAGAGTTTATGATCAGATTAGACAATCTATTGCTTACTCTAATAAAAACGTAAAAATTTGTGCATCGCATGCCGGTTTAACGCTTGGTGAAGATGGCGCAACCCATCAAATTTTAGAAGACATTGGTTTAATGAAAATGCTGCCAGGTATGGTGGTAATTAATCCTTGTGATTACAATCAAACTAAAGCTGCAACTTTGGCTATTGCAGAGTACGAAGGTCCGGTTTATCTTCGTTTCGGTAGACCAAAATGGCCTGTATTTACCGATCCAGATCAGAAGTTTGAAATAGGAAAAGCTTGGATGGTAAACGAAGGAAAAGACGTAACCATTATTGCAACCGGTCATTTAGTTTGGAAAGCAATTGAAGCTGGGGAAAAATTAGCCGAATTAGGAATCGACGCAGAAATTATAAATATTCATACCATTAAACCTTTAGATGAAGCGGCCATCTTAAAGTCTGTTAGGAAAACAGGCTGTGTGGTAACCTGTGAAGAACACAACAAATTTGGTGGTTTAGGCGAGAGCGTAGCCAGGTTGCTGGTTACTGAACTGCCTAGTCCTCAGGAATTTGTTGCCGTGGATGATTCTTTCGGAGAAAGTGGGACTGCAGATCAGTTGATGACGAAGTATCATTTAGATTCCGTTGACGTAGTGAAAGCAGCGCAAAAAGTAATCGGAAGAAAAAAATAGTAGGTTATAACAACTTATTTTAGCCACCAATGCATCACGTTTATAAGTACTTGCATTGGTGGCTTTTACATATTTAATAGATTTTAAACCAATAGATGAAAGTAATAGAAGACGCCGATATCATTTCCATGTTTGCCATAGAAAAGACAAAAAATGAGGCGTTTAACTTGCTTTTGCAAAAATATCAGCAAAAAATTTACTGGCATATTCGTCGTTTGGTATTAAATCATGACGATAGCGATGATCTTATCCAAGAAGTTTTTGTTAAAGTTTGGAAAAATTTAGACAAATTTAGAAGCGATTCTCAACTTTATACTTGGATTTATCGCATTGCAACAAATGAATCCATTACTTTTTTGAACAAACAGAAACAACACAAGAACATCCCACTAGATGAGGTATCGCCTGTTTTGGCTCAAAATCTAACTGCCCCATCTTATTTTAATGGAGATAAATTGGAACTCAAACTTCAAAAGGCAATCCTCACCTTACCAGAAAAGCAGCGGCTCATTTTTAATATGAAATATTTTGATAACCTTAAATATGAGGAGATTTCTCAGATTTTAGGCACCTCTGTTGGCGCATTAAAAGCTTCTTTCCATATTGCCGCAAAAAAAATAGAAGCAATCATAACAAATGATGAAATAGACTTTTAAACCTTTTGATATTTAATGTATCCATATATTTGAAATGAACAAAGAGACAGAAAATAACGAATGGATTGATCTTGCTCCATATTTAGCGAAAACATCTAGGCGTAATCCTTTTATTACGCCTTCACACTATTTTGAGGGGTTAGAGGAGCAAACGAAAAATGCGATATTCTTAGCTGGACTATCGGGGAACAAACAACATTTTGGGCTTCAAATACCTGATGATTATTTCAAAACCCTTTCTTCAAAAATTGAAACAAACATAACGTTAATACAAAATATTAAGCAAGAAAGCGCCTTTACAGTGCCGGAAAATTATTTCTCGCAGCTCCAAGATAGAATAGTTGCAAGAACAATTGATGATAAAGTGAAAAAGGCACCAAAAATCTTAAAGCTTTTGCAGAGGGATTTAGTTAAATATGCAACTGCTGCTTGTTTATTATTGGTTTCTTCTTTTGGACTTTACTTTTACAGTCGTCATAGCCTTCCAACGATTGAAAACTCGGCTCAAATAGAAGGCATTAGTGATCAGTTTTTATACGATATTGACGAGAGTACCATTATACAACATCTTGACACAGAGAAAATGGCGAAGGGTAAGGCTGTTTCTACCACAGATGCAGAAATGGAAAATTATCTATTAAATCACTATACTACGGGCGAACTTGCTCAAGATTTATAAAACCATGATGAAGAATTTTATTTGCGCCTTATTGCTGTTTGCTTTTCCTACTTTAATTTGGGCGCAACGACCAAAGCCGGGAGAAATAGAAAGTATGAAGATTGCTTTTTTCACGAGTAAATTGGATCTTTCGCCGAACGAAGCCAAAGTTTTTTGGCCAATATATAATGAAATGCAAACCGAACAATCAAACTTACGCAAGGAGCGCATGCAAAAGATGATTTCTTTTAGAAAAGTGGACGAAATTGATGATTTAAGCGACGGTGAAGTGCAGTCCTTAATAACAAGCGAATTCGATTTTAAGCAACGTGAGCTCAATACTGAAAAAAAATACTACAATAAATTGCGTTCTGCGCTACCGATAAAAACCGTAGGAAAGTATTATAGAGCTCAAGAAGCTTTTAAAAGAGAATTGCTCGATAAATACCGTAATCGCAGATAATTTTTTGCTATTTTAATAGCTATTTCTCTCGGTAGTTTTATATTTATCAAGAGTTTGTGCCATCAGATATTATTTTCAAATCCTTTTTAAATGCGCAGGAAGCTGTTTTCCATGTTCAACATGGTGGGATTCATGATGGTGTTTAAGCCAGCGGTTTTGAATTATTAGGAGTTACTCTTCCGTTTTTTCGAATACGATGAAGAAGTGACCAGGTCTTTCGCCCTACAAAAAATGCTAGTTTTCCTAAAGCTCTGAATTTTTTTGGCAGCCGACAAACAAGGGTGTGAGGGTGCAAATAGGGAATCGCATTGAACTAAAACTGTGCTATATAGATCAGTAATGTTCTTTTTAACTGCTGCATTAAAATTTTTGGAACAAGATTTAACAACAATTAACATCTCATTTAAGACGGTTTTATTTTTTAGTCTTAGCTTTGTATTGTAAAATATTTGGTTAGTATTCTACAATTAAGGTTAGTTGACAATAAAAGGCTGCAATGGATATTGCGGCCTTTTCTCTAAAAGTTAAACTTAAGCTACGTTCATGGTTATAGCCAACCTGCTCGAAATTGTACAATCGAAGGCGTTCAAAACCTGACTTTTTTAAAAAAATAAAATTATAAGTTAGGGTTATAAAAATTTTTAAAAAATTGACTTATAAAGCGCTGGCAATTTTAAAAGAACAAATGTTGCTAAGTTTAGGAATTAATAGGTTTTTATAAAACGTCTGTTTCTGTGCAAAACGCTATTCACCATCTTTAAAAAATCATCAAAATTGACAGGTTTTACCAAATAGTGGTCAGCACCAACTGCATGTGCATCAAGTGCATAATCTTTGCTTCCACTAATAAATACAATAAACTTTACCTTATCTCTTAATCTTGCTGCCACATCCAAACCAGATATATTTCCCATTCTAATGTCTAAAAATAGAAAGTCAATCTCATCTTCTTCTAAGATATTGTCTATTGCAGTTTGTGGGTTGAGAAATTCTCTACATAATTTTAATTTTGGGATTGCATTTATGAAACAAGATAATATAAATAAAAACTGTGGATCGTCGTCAACGATGGCACATCGGTAATGCAAGTTATTCTGATTTTCACTCATTTATTATAATCCTAGATTATACTATTTGGCAAATAATTCTCCAAACAATAAAATTTGTAACCAATTAGCGCTTACGTACGGCATGCATTTAGGTCTGGATTTTTGAGGCTTGTAACTAATTTGTGATATGGAGATTCCGTAGCTGCTAGAAATTGATGTAATCTTCTAAGGTAATCTCCATTAATGTTGTTAGCAGTTAAGCTGCTCATTTGTTGCTTCGCACTTATAAATAACCTAGAGAATACCGTCCGAGTATTTGCTATAAACGATGATTTACGTATTTTTAAGTTTTGCTACCTTGTCAATTAGCTCAAAGCTGGAAACGGCATTAATTTAACCAAAAACAGATACAAACCATATGAAAAAGACAATATTCATCTTGTTTATATTTCTCATGGCAACCTTTGCAAAAGCGCAAAAAAAATCGAGATTTCAGGTAGTTAAATTCTTTAATAGCATATCTGGAAAGCAAACTTTATCGGGCATTCACAATAGAGAACCAAGTGCCGCGCCTGCGCGATGGACTAACAAGATAGATTCTGTAACAGGCCATTTTCCGGCTTTATGGAGTGGTGATTTTCTATTTCAGGCAGACAACATTAATGATCGGCAGCTTATGATTAACGAAGCGGTACGCCAGTGGGGAAAAGGTGCTGTAATTAACTTAATGTGGCACGCTTGTAATCCAGCATTAGTGGAACCTTGTGGTTGGCAAGGTGGCGTGCTGAGTAAACTTTCAGATAAGCAATGGGAGGAAATTACCACCAATGGAAGTGATCTAAATAAAAAATGGAAAGCACGGGTTGATGAAGTTTGCTTTTACCTACAACAGTTGAAAGCGAAAAATGTGGAAGTATTGTGGCGACCAATGCATGAGATGAATCAGGGCGTATTTTGGTGGGGCGGTCGCCCTGGCCCAAATGGAACTTTAAAACTGTATGAGATGCTACACGATTATATGGTAAAAGAAAAAAAACTGACCAACCTAATTTGGGTTTGGGATATGCAAGATTTTAAAACCTTGGAAGACGATCTCAAAGTTTATAAACCCAATCTGCAGTATTGGGACATTGCCGCGCTTGATGTGTACGACAGCAGCGGATATACGGACGAAAAATATAAATTGATGTTGGAGGCTTCAGTTGGCAAATCCATTGCAATAGGAGAGTGCACGAAACTTCCCGATCATACCGTTTTATTAACGCAGCCCAAATGGGTGTTTTTTATGGGTTGGTCAGAATTGGAACTTCAAGACAATACCATTGAACAAATAAGATCTATACACAATATGCCAAACGTAATTACACTTGATAAAATGCCTGGTTGGAAATAAAAGTATCGAAGAGTAAAATGCTCGGGTTATCGATGGTCCATTTTCAGCAGCCATCAGAATTTAACCTTTTCAAACAACTGTAGAATTTTCTGTAATTAGTTAGGTTACTACTGGATTGTAACTTAATAGGCACCGATAATATTGAGCTTCTGCCGTTTTTAGTCCTAATAATTGGTCATCTAAACATTACTCCTAAATATTTGTTCCTTTATTAGATAGAAAATACATATGGAAAATAGATCATTAAGATACAAAATTGGAGATATAGAAATCAACCGCTTGGGTTATGGTTCGATGCAGCTAACCGGAGAAGGTGTTTTTGGTGAAGTAACTGGTCGGGAGAATGCGATAAAAGTGTTGCGTGCGGCGGTTGAGTTGGGGGTTAATTTTATCGATACCGCAGAGGCATATGGTCCGAAATTTAATGAGAAGTTAATTGCAGATGCTCTTGCTCCTTACAAAAAGGGAATACTAATTGCAACAAAGGGTGGCTTTGATAGGCCTGGCCCAAATAATTGGGTTCCAAATGGTTCCCCTGAATACATTATCGAAAATATAGAGGGAAGCCTAAAACGGCTTAAAGTAGATACAATTGATTTGTGGCAATTACATCGAATAGATCCAAATGTTGATGTCGCAGAAACGTTGGCGCCGGTTATAGAAGCTGTAAAGGCGGGCAAGATTCGTTATGTTGGTCTTTCCGAAGTTACAGTCGAGGAGATTAAAAAAGTTCAGGAATTGCTTCCAATAGTCTCGGTACAGAACAAGTACAATCTTGGCGATAGACAATGGGAAGATGTTTTAGACTTTACGGCCTCAAATGGATTGGCTTTTATCCCTTGGTTTCCGCTAGCCTCTGGACCATCGAGCCTTGAGGATAAAATAAAGGATATCGCTGAAAATCATCAAGCTTCAATTGCTCAAATTGCGTTGGCTTGGCTATTAAAACGTGCTCCAAATATTCTGCTAATTCCCGGTACCAAGTCCATAACCCACTTAGGGGAAAATTTAAAGGCTGCAGAAATAGAGCTCTCAGAACAAGAGTTTCAAATTTTATCGAACGAACGATAATTTTGCTGATTTCTTAGAGGAACAGAAAGAAACTTTTAATTGTAGCAAAAAGATCTATGCAGCGATTTTATTTGATATGCGGGATTTATAAATCCTTTTTCGCTCAATAGATAAGCTAGAAACCACTAAACTTTAAATGTTGTAGTGGTTTTTTTGTGAATGATTTTGTGCTATTTTCACTTCTGCAGGAGGATTCATCCTAATGGTCGAAGTCTGTTTTTGACTTGCTGGGAGCGCCAAAAACTGTAGATTTGGGAATATACTCCAAAAGATAATTGAACTTGTTGCACACAATAGCTTGTCAGTTATAGGTTAATAAATATTGATGAATAGATGAAGAAGATAAGCGAAAATTTAGCCGAGCAGTTTGGTAATATTGATATTTACTTGCTCGATCAACTTTTAAAAGGGACTTATGTCAATTGCGAATCCATTCTCGATGTTGGCTGCGGCGGCGGCAGAAATCTCGTTTTTTTTTTGAAGCAAGGATACAAAGTATTTGGTGTCGATCCGGATGCGGACAGTGTTGCATGCGTCCGGGAACTGTCTAAGCAGCTGTTTCTGGCAAACCCGCCTAGTAATTTTAGGGTTGGATTTGCCGAGCATTTACCCTTTCAAAATCTCCAATTTGATTTAGTTATAAGTAGTGCAGTGCTACATTTTGCGAAAAGCGCAGTTCATTTCGAGGCTATGTTGATTTCCATGTGGAGCGCAATTAAACCAGGCGGTTATTTTTTCGCTCGTTTAGCTTCCGATATCGGTATTGAAGATAAGGTGATCCCATTGGGAAACGGTCGCTATTTGTTGCCCGACGAATCAGAACGTTTTTTGGTCAATGAAGGGATTTTGCTAATGCTCACCAATAAGTTGAATGCGATTTTATATGAGCCCATTAAAACGACAAACGTGCAGAATTTACGGTGTATGACCACTTGGTGTCTCAGGAAAACTATTATTTGATCGGGATTAATTGCTAAGCGCAAACCTACATAAACCGGAGATCATCCTAAACTGCAAAACTGCTTGCGAAATCGATTGTAGGTCAATCCGTATTAAACTTGTGTGACAGTTTAGCCGTCAAAGAATTTTTGCTTTTCTATTTTTTTGTTTTTTGCTTTCCAGTAGTAATAGAATGGTAACCCTGTAAAAATCAGCAACATTCCCACACTTGCTTTAGCAGGAGATTGGATAAAGGATACAACCATCAGCACAATACAAACTGCCACAAAAACCAAAGGCACAGCCGGATATCCCCAAGTTTTATATGGTCGAAAAGTATCTTTGTTTTTAATTCGTAAAATAATCACACCAAATACTACTAAGCCATAAAATAGAAATCCAGCAATTACAACTAAATCAGTTAACAAATCAAACGAACCGGTAAATACAAGTATACAGGCCCAAATACACTGGTAAATTAGCGATTTGTGAGGAGTATAATGTTTAGGATGTGCTTTTCCTGCGTCTTTAAAGAACATATTATCTTTCCCCATCGCATAATAAATCCTAGAGGATAGTAGAATAGTTGCATTGGTACAGCCAAAAGTAGAGACCAGAATCATCGCACTAACCGCGTAAGCTCCCCCCGTTCCAAATACTTTATTAACAACAACTACGGCTGCAATCAAATTCTTATCGGCTTTTAAACTGGCGATTAGTTCATCGATGGGCATCACATATAAATAGGCAAAATTAGCCAAAAGGTAAATTAGGGTGATCATTAATATGCCACCCAACATCGCCCTCGGCATATTTTTTCTCGGTTCTCTAAGTTCCTCCCCTATAAAACCTAAAGCAATAAAACCTTCGTATCCCCAAAAAGCATTTCGCATGGCGATGACCAAAATTCCTAAAAAGCCAAAGTTGGTAGCAAACCCACTTGGCGGATAAGTAACGGAATTCGTTGACAAATTTTTTAAACTGCCTACAGCGCTACTTAAGGAAAATGCTACAATAAGAAGAATACTTAGCACTATGGTATATGTGAAAACTCGGCTTAAATTTCCTCCCTTTTTGGTGCTGTTGATGTTGATGAAGGTGAGCAACATGATCATTAAACTGGTAATGATCTTTGCGCCAATATTGTCTAAAGGTTGGATAATGCCGAAGATAGTGATAGATTCTAAATGCTGAGAAAGGTGTGGCAAGGGGAAAAAAGTGCCAAGTGCGCCAGAAAAAACGTATGCAACAGAAGCGATAGCCGCTGTTTGAATAACGGTAAAGCACGACCACCCATATAAAAATGCAACTAACTTTCCGTAAGTTTTCTCTAGCCAGTAGAAAGCTCCTCCCGATTCTGGAAACATCGCGCCTAATTCACCAATACTTAATATTCCACATAAAATGACCACTCCGGCCAATGCCCATACCAACATAACCAATCCTGGCGACAGCAATCCTTCTGCCATTGGAGCAACTTTTTTGAACACTCCTGTGCCAATTATAGCACTCATAACCATAATGATGGCCATCCTCAATCCAAACGACTTTTTAAGATTACCTATTTCTTTCATTTAATTTAGATTCCTGTTTAGCAGAACATAGGCATTATGATCGGATATAGGAAATAATGGGGCTCTTTTTAGTCGTCTGATGGTTTTACATCACCGAATCTCTTTAAAATCTTAGACACTTATTTAATAAATCTTTACAGTTATTCGATGGTCTATAAACGATAGATTGCGCCAACCATGCCCAAGGCACGGTTTCCAAACTTTAATGGAAATATGGACAATTAACCACAAAATCACTTGGACTATTGCTTTCTTGAAAATATTAATTAAAGGCAATACTTTGCCCTAATAATTTTTAATGTAATAGTTGGATGCTGTTTTTCCTCTAGGAAGAAAGCCAGCTGCTTATTTATCCAAATGCTGAGCGCTCACGTCTCTTCCAAATTTTGTCGACCATTCAAATAAGTTTCGGCAAATCTACCGAAGCGTTTATTGCACATTATTTCGACTTTAATTTAGATGGATGAAGCAGATCGACCCGGAAAAAAATTTTCTTTTAAATTGATTTTTGAGCTATTTGATTGAGGAAAGTTCAGTAAACCACTATTTTACAATTCGGGAATTAATCGCCTTGACCCATTCATTTTTCCCGCATTTCTCACATACATGGGTTTTTGTAAGCACTAATTTTTTTACGTTTCCGCAAAATGCGCAAGCATATATTCCTGCTGTAAAGATATCTTTGCTCGCCTGGTCAAATAGTTTTGGAAGTATGGGCAGACCATATTTTATCTTTTCATCTTCGTATAGATAAATGCTTAGATTGCCAGAAGTTTCTAAAATTGCAGTCTCAACCTGACCGAGATGTGAGATACTTTGCTGCCGTAGTTCAGAAAAAAACTCATCTCTAGCCAAGTTTTCTTTTTTAAAGTCTACTAGAGAAAATTCGCCATCTATTATGAGATAAACTGCATCGCCCTCTACTAGCTTATCAAACTTCTCACTTTTTGCCATAGCCAATGTGGTAAGTCTGTAAGCGCCAACGATGACGGCAAAAACAACAAGTGGTTCGATTAGCCCAACTTCTTTGTAAAACATAGGGTCGCCTGCTGCAGATCCCAAGCTAATAATCACCACAAGCTCAAAAACAGAAAGTTGCTTAACCCCTCGTTTTCCTAATAACTTCAACCCAATAAGAATGATAAAGTACATCAGAATAGTCCTAAAAGCAATCTCAAATACAAATTGCCATTTATCATCGCCCATCAAAATGTTATTCCAGTCTATCCGTAAAAATGTATTTCCTATCATAAATGGTAAATTTTTTCTGCGTCAACTGATTTATAGTTTTTACAAGCGCTCCCTATTGGGCGCAATACTGAGTTTACATCTTTAATCGAGTGCCTTTCTAGAGCCTAAAAATTGGTATTGAAAAATGAAATGTCGATCCGCTGAAACCATCACTTTCTACCCATATTTGGCCTTTATGGCGTTTAATTATTTCTGCGCAAAGATATAGACCTATGCCAAATCCTGCAATTGTTTTAGTTCGGTTGTTTTTAATTCTATAAAATCGATTAAAAAGTTTGTCTAAATCTTCGGCTCTAACACCCATGCCATGATCTTTAAAGCTCACCTTTGCCATTTTGTCTTTTAGCTGATAAGAAATTTCGATATCTTTTCCGTGTGGAGAATATTTTAGAGCGTTACTTATGAGGTTTTGAATTACTTGGCCAATTTTATCTCGATCGGCATTCACAAGGACATCTTCTTTAGATTCAAAGATAATTTTATGGGTAGTTGATGTAATGATCACCTCGTCTATGATCTCTACTATAAGTTGTTGTAACGAAAAATTTGAAGCCTGGATATAGAGTTTACCGCCATCAAACCGAGACACATCTAAAAACCCTGTGATGATTTTATTCATTCTTGTTACTTGGCTTCTGGATCTTTTCAACATATCCACCACTCTTACGTCCGTGGCAGTTTTTAAAACAATTTGAAGCATCTGGATATAGGCCATGAGCGAGGTTAATGGCGTTTTTAGCTCATGACTTACCATAGATATGAAATCGTTTTTTATTTGTTCGTCCTGTTTTTGGCCAGTTATATCCATAACTACTCCTGCAAAGGTATAGATATTTCCCTCACTGTCTACGCTTAAATGGCCAACAGCCCTAACCCAACGAGTTTTTTGATCGCGAAACCCAATCACTGAGTAGGAGAGGTCGTAATCGCCACCGGAAGGTAAGGAGCTATCAGCCTCTTGTGTCATGATGTTCTGATATTCTGGAGAAATCTGCGCGATACATTCAGATAATGTTGGGTCATCGGTTTCCAAGAAACCAAAAAGTTCTTTCAGCCGACGGGAAGTCATCAACTTTCCTGTATGAATATTTAAATTCCAAGTTCCAATATTTGCAGCTTCGATCGCTTGCCTTAAAAACTGTTCGGCTTCGATCACTTGCTTGCGCGATGCGCTAAGTTTTTCGTTTACTAGTGTCAACCGGTGGTTGGCAGATTTCGCATATTCATTGGCGAAACTAACTTCTTCATTAGTAGCAATTAATTCCTCATTTATTCCGGCCAGATTTTCATTTAAGCTTTGCACGGTTTGTTTTGCTAAAACCTGCTCAGTAACCTCATTGGCAACCAACATGATGCTCTCTGTTTGGCCTGAGCGATCTTTTATTGGATGATAAATGAAATTAAAATATCCCTCGGTCATTGCCCCATCTCGGATTAAAACGACACGCTCGTCTGTAAGAGACGAGGCCAAGCCTTGTTGAAATACATCATCTAGCGCTTGCAAAAATCGCTGCCCTTTTAATTCTGGTATTGCATCTGCAAGCCTCATCCCAATTACGAATGCTGGCCTTCCGCAAATTTCTAACAATTTTTGATTCGCACTCTCAATCCGCATTTCTGCGCCGGAAAAAATGCCCATTGCTATCGGTGCGTCAGAGAAAATTGCAAGTGCCTTTTTTTCGCTCGTGGTAAGTTTATTGTTTTCTTCTTGTAAGCCAGTATTAGAAACTTTAAGCAATTGGTTTACAGTTTCCATCTCCTTCCTTAAAAGTGAAAGTTCCTCATTAGAAATACGAAGTTCCTCGTTGGTTGCTCGGTATTCTTCATTTGCAGCAAATAGTTGTTTCAGCAGGTCTTTTTCTATCTTGTCTTTGTCTTTTATAAGGGCCAACGCTAACACTCGATCAGTAACTTCTGTTGCCGTATTTAAAATAGCATAGGTTTTCCCATCTTCATTTTTTAATGATTTATAGATGAAATCGAAATAGCGAGTTTGAAGTGCTCCATTAAGGTACAATTCTGCAGCTTGGTCTTGTGCTTTATAACTAACGCCGGTTTGCCATACATTTCTTAGTATTGAGATAAATCCCTGGTCGATAAATTCGGGCATAATCTCGTCTAAATTTGAACCGGTAACATCTCTCGACTTATCCCAAAATGCTAACATTGCATCATTTACAAATGCTACCCTCAATTGATCGTTTATAAAAATGGCTGTTGGATCTTTTGACAATGCCAGTATTTCCAACAATTGTTTGTCGATTAAAGGAGTAACATTATTGGGCATCAAATAGGGGATTGGGATACTTATTTAAAATCAAAAATAGATATTTGTAGCGATTTTAAAAATATCTCAATGTTAAATAGCGCTATCTATTCGTGTAAAGGGTAAAAAAATTAAACAATTTCCGTAAGGCTTTTAAAGCCCATGTCAGTTTTTTTCTTTCAATTATTTTAGATGATTTTATGCCACCCAATTAATACTTTAATTTTTTTGCCAAAGCACCAATTGTCAATCCCTGAACCAAGATAGAGAAAACCACAATAATATAGGTAATGAGTACAAACTGGTCTCTGTACATGTCTGGACCTAAAGACAGTGCCAAAGCGACAGAAATTCCACCCCTCAAACCTCCCCAAGTAAGTATAGAGACTACATTTTTCTCAAATTTAACTTTAAATCGAAGTAAGAATATAGGGATCAGAACAGAAATCCACCTGCTAAAGAGTACCACTAAAATACAAATTAGCCCAATTAAAAACACGGTGATGTTTGTTTTAATAATCAACATCTCTAACCCGATAAATAAAAAGAGCACTGCGTTAAGGATCTCATCAATCATCTTCCAGAATTTCCCTAAATAATCTCTAGTAACATCGCTCATGCCTTCTCTTTTAGATTTATTGCCAGTTATTAATCCCGCTACTACCATTGCCAACGGGCCAGAAACATGAAGCCTTCCAGCTATGAAATAACCACCCATCACTATGGCGAGGGTAATAAGTACTTCCACATTGTAATCATCAATGGATTTTAAAGCGTAATAGCCAATATAGCCAAGCAAGGCACCAAATATGAGGCCACCCATTGCTTCTTCTAAAAATAGTATGCCAACATCTCCTATGTCGAAAGCGCCAGAACTAGAACGTGCAATTTGGACAAGACTTACGAAAATGACAACAGCTACCCCGTCATTAAACAGGGATTCCCCTGCAATCTTTAATTCCAGCGACTCTGGAATTTTTGAGCGGCTTAAAATACCCATTACAGCTATTGGATCTGTAGGAGATATGAGCGCGCCGAAGATGAGGCAATAGATAAAAGGGATCGGAATACCGAACCAAACGAGCATCTGCCATAAAATTCCGCCCACTAAAAAAGTTGATATTAAAATGCCTACGGTTGCTAGGACAATGACAGGTAGACTTTCTTTTTTAAGTTTTGCAGAATCTATATGTATGGCACCTGCAAACAACAAAAAGCTTAGCATAAAATTCATTAACACATCTTGAAAATCGACAGAAAGCGCCAACTGTACTGCTTTTTCTGATACGAGAGATTTTCCATTGCCGATTGTAACCAATAGTACGGAGCAAATTAGAGAAATTGCCATAATCCCGATAGTGGGCGGCCATTTAATAAAGCGATGGTTTATGTAGGCAAATAAAGCTGCCAGAACAATGGTTATGGCAATAATTTCTTGAGTACTCATTGGGTAGGAATATAATTTGTTAGACCAAATTATTTTGGTTGTTGTGTTTCTGTTTTAAATGCCGGCGCCACGTAATCTTTTGGAAGATAATCGGTAGGCACAGCTGTTGCGTTTCCATCTCTCATTGCCCTATAATGTGGCGACATAATTTCCACTCCTGCCTCATTAAATTTATCCTGAATGTTTGCATGCAGATGAGAATAAATTACGGCCTGTTTATTTGGCTGTTTTGTAAATGCATTAATTTTATAGCTCACGTAGTAATCTTCTAAACCTGTTTGCAAAACGTAAGGCTTTGGGTCTTTTTCAATGAGTTCGGTATTTAATGCTGCGTCAATAAGCAATTGATGGACCTGTTTCCAAGGCGCATCATACCCAATGGTAACCGTAGTGTGTATAATTAAACCAAAACTATTGGCTTCTGCGCTAAAATTAATGGTATGGTTATTCATCACCGTTGAGTTTGGGATGGACACCACCTCGTTTTGAATCGTGCGGATCCGAGTTACCAAAATTGTTTTTTCCAAAATGTCTCCTACTACTTCGCCAATCTGTACACGATCACCGATGTTAAAAGCCCGCATATAAGTAAGCACCAATCCTGCAACTACATTGCCGAGTGCACCTGCCGAGCCAAAGGTGAACAACACCCCAATAAAAACGGAGACTCCTTTGAATACACCACTGTCTGAGCCGGGAAGATATGGGAAGATGACAATCAACATAAATGCAAGGATAAAAATCCGCATAATTTGATATGTTGGGCTTGCCCAGTCGGCATAAAAACCATTAATTCTTAAATTTCCACATTCAATCTCAATTTTTAAAAATTTTAGAAATCTTAATACATATTTAAATACAAATAAAATAACCAAGATGGTAATTAGATTTGGGATGTAGTCTAAAATAGATTTACCAATTTTCTTTACCGGACTAAGAAAGTAATTGATTAGGTTGTCGGATAGATTTCTTGTAAACGGGAATATGCTAAATAGCACAGGTAAAGCTAAATACACAATTAAAATAATTGCTCCCCATCTAATTATGTTTATGATGAGATCGAAAAGCTTTACTTTTCTGTCGGCAGTAAGCACTTCAAAGTTTTTGATTTTAAAACCTTCATTAAATAGTTGTGTATGAAGCTTTACTCGGTCATTTAAGCGTTTTAAAAATCGATTTACTCCATAAATTAAAGCAGTTACCACACCAATTACCAAAAGACTTAAGAGAATTTCTTTAACTAGCGTTTGCCAACTATTGTCTTTTTGATATTTAATTACAGCATTTCCAATAACAATTTTCAGGCTGTCGGCTAATTTTTCTCGAGGTTGATTGGTCCAAAGCGCATCTTGCTCTGAAACAGAAATCAATAACTTATTTTTATAAACAAGGTCTAATGTCTGCTCTGCAGGTAAGATAGCAATCGAATCTTTGTTAAAGGCCAAATCTTCACTTACTTGCTTCATTCTTACGGTAAGTGCGTCAGCTCTATCAGAAGCAGTAAAGCTTCCTAATTTCGCGTATAAATAGAATAAGGTGTCTCTATCAAATTTTACTGGAAACGCCTTCACAAATTTTCTTAGGGAATCTATTTTTTGCTTTTGCTTAACCAAATGAATTGAATCTTGCTTTTTCAAGTCCATTAATGCTTTAAGCAAAATTACTTTTTGGTCTATGTCTTCTGGTTTCAGATCTGCAACCTTATTTTTTAATTCCGTCCTTTTCAAAGAATCAGAAAGCCGTTGTAACGAAAGCTGCGTCACGGCATTCAATTGCTTGTCGCGTTCAGTATTTGCGGCGGAGTCTATATAGATTTTTGTAGAGTCAGTGTGCGCAACTTCAGGTTTTTGTTGTGCGATAAGCGGTAGAGGCCCGAATAAAATGGTAAAATATATTATTAGGAATATTTTTTTCATACATTCATTTATTCAAATAAAAGTAGAAAAAAACATTGAACTCTACTAACTGTTGTACTTACGTGAAATTTTTTAACAGTATTTTTTCGAAAATACTACATCCTACAAAACGAGTAAAATTGGCCAATGACTAATAGCAAAAAAGAAACGAAGTCGAATTTATCAATAATCACGTTAAGTGCTTTAGGTATAGTTTTCGGCGATATTGGTACCAGTCCACTTTATGCTATGAGAGAATGCTTTTTTGGGGAGCACGGCATGGAAGTTAGCGAACAAAATATTTTTGGAGTCGTATCGCTGATATTTTGGTCTTTAATCTTTGTAATAAGCATCAAATATCTTCTAGTCGTAATGCGAGCTGATAACAAAGGCGAAGGTGGTATAATGGCGTTGATGGAACTCGTTCTACCGAAGAAAAAAGGAAGGTCTTACCTCGCAATCCTATCTTTAGGCCTTTTTGGTGCTGCGCTGCTATACGGCGATGGTATTATCACCCCGGCCATCTCTGTATTAAGTGCTATGGAGGGCTTGGAAATAGCCACTCCTTTTTTTACACCTTATATCATTCCAATAACCATTATTATTCTCTTTATTTTGTTCTTCTTTCAAAAAAAGGGAACTGCCAGTGTTGGCAAAATTTTCGGGCCAATTCTTTTGTTTTGGTTTATCGTTTTGGCAATATTAGGTATTA
The DNA here is from genome assembly GCF_054061655.1 of Pedobacter sp. UYEF25. Taxonomy (NCBI): domain Bacteria; kingdom Pseudomonadati; phylum Bacteroidota; class Sphingobacteriia; order Sphingobacteriales; family Sphingobacteriaceae; genus Pedobacter; species Pedobacter sp. UYEF25. The sequence continues at coordinate 264,360 of NZ_JBSSEL010000003.1, forward strand.
GTGGTATTTCAAAGAATCCCACGATTTTAAAAGCGCTAAATCCGATTTATTTTATAGAATTTTTTACTGTACATGGCTTTGCGGGGCTTTTAGTATTGGGCGCCGTGTTCTTGGTTGTTACAGGAGGCGAGGCTTTATATGCAGATATGGGACATTTTGGTCGGAAACCAATCAGATTGGCTTGGTTTCTGGTGGTTTTGCCGAGCTTGGTGATAAATTATATGGGTCAGGGCGCGCTAATATTGAGCAATCATACTTTAGCAGCAAATCCTTTCTACTATTTAGCCCCGTCATGGGCGCTATATCCTCTGGTAGCTTTATCCGCAATGGCAACTATCATCGCATCTCAAGCGGTAATATCGGGTGCATTTAGTTTGACACATCAAGCAATACAGTTGGGGTTTTTACCGCGATTTCACGTCATCCATACTTCTGCAGACGAACGTGGGCAGATTTACATTCCTCAAATAAACTGGATGCTTTTTATAGCAACTATTGCTTTGGTCGTTTCTTTTAAAAGCTCTAGTAATTTAGCAGCTGCTTACGGTGTCGCAGTTACCACTACAATGCTGATAACCACATTCTTGGCCTTTACGGCGATGACAAAACTATGGAAATGGAATATTTATATCGCTGTTTCAATTAGCATACTGTTTGGCATCGTTGATTTGAGCTTTTTTTCTGCAAATATTATTAAAGTTCCCGAAGGAGGATGGTTTCCGCTATTGGTAGGCATCTTAATTTACATATTGATGACCACTTGGTACAAAGGAAGAAGAATGTTGGGCATTAAGCTTACTAAGCTAACCGACCCTCTTAAAAAGTTTATTTTGAACTACAGAAAGGATGTATCTCAAATTGTACCTGGAACAGCATTTTTTTTAACAGCAAACCCAAACGGAACTCCGCCAACTTTAGTCAATAACATTAGGTACAACAAGATTATACACGAAAAAGTGCTCATAATGAGCATTAAGATTGCAAATGTTCCTTATTTAAATTTAGACGAAAATATAGAGATAACTAAATTAGATGAAAATATTTGGCAAGTAATAGTAAGCTATGGATATATGCACCAGCCAAATATACCCGTTGTTATAGAACATTTGTGTGATTTAGATTTGATAAGTGATAAGGTAGACATTACCTATTTTTTAGGAAAAGAATCTATCGTTGTTACAAAGCATACCGGTATGAGCCCGTGGCGTGAATCTCTGTTCGATTACATGAGCAGAAATTCAGAAAGGTTCGCGTCTTATTTTAACCTTCCGCCAGAACAGGTTTGTGAAATTGGCACACAAATTAAGTTATAACGATTTTAGAGGAGTGCACAATTTAAGAACCTTTTTTACATCGTCTGGATCTAGAGTACTTGGATGTGAGTTGTCATTTCATTAGGTATTGACAAATATCCCCAAAGGCAAAAGGGATATTTTTTAAAACCTTATCTCTATGGATTTCCAGTTAACTTGATTGCGCAATAGTTAAATTTCGTCTTGGATATTTAGTTGTTTAAAAAGGTTTTTAATTCCGCTTGGGTAGCTTCCTCGTTTTTCAAGAAGAGATTTTGTGTAGGAATGGCAAATTTAATCTCCTTTTCTTCAAACGCCGCATGCACGCTTAAAAAAATAGCTTGTTGCTTATCCATATAAACGCCATAATCAGCGCTTAATACATAATAAACGAATTCGAAATTTAGGCTGTAATCGCCATAGCCAGAAAAATGTCCGCGATCATAAGTTACCTCATCTTCACTCTCGATAATGCGTTTAATAATGGTTGGTATTTCTGCCAATGTTTTATGATCTGTTTGGTACACTACACGAAGTTGGAAAACGATTCGTCTTTTCTCCATTCGCTTATAATTATGTATCCTTGAGTCGGTCAGGTCTTTGTTTGCACAAATTAATTGTTCACCGTTTAAGGTTTTTATTCGAGTGGTTTTTATTCCAATATACTCAATATTGCCGCTTTTATCATCCACCACTACAAAATCTCCAATTTGGAACGGCTTATCGAAAAAAATCACGAAATAACTAAAAAGATCTGCAAGTACCGCTTGTGCAGCTAACGCTATCGCAATACCTCCAACGCCTAAACCGGCAATTAGGGTAGTTACATTGTAGCCTAAATTGTCTACCAAAAAAATACAACCCAAAACCCAAATAATCACATTGCAAATTACAATTAGCCCCCCCGCTTGCTTTTCCTTCTGCTCAGCATTGTCCTCTCGCTCTATAAAAGAATAAATAAATTTTTTAAATGCGCTGCTAATAATCTTTAGTACAAAAAAGGTTACGCAAACCAAATAGGCAATTTGAATTGTTTTCTCTAGTTTTTCTGGTAGTTTTAAAATAGAAAGTGCGAAGTAAATGGCACTTAGGTACAGCAGTGGAATAACTGAACGATCAATTAAATTGATGATAAAGTCATCCCAAGATGTAGCTGTTGAACTTGCCCAAATTTTTACGCGTTTTAGGATAAATAATTTGCAGAGTTTAACCGAAATAAATGTGATTAAAATAATGCCGGAAGCTATCGCCCATTCGTAAATAGAATTATCCCAAAATACTTGGTTCATTATATCTTTCATAAATGCTGTTGCAATTGGTAGGGCGAAAACAATTTACCCATAATAAAATGGGAAATATGCATTTTGTTGGAAGCGCACCTTGAATAGGCGCTTTTTGCATTAATTATTTCCCGTAAAATTAAAATCAAAGATACCAAAAATTTAGTAAAATACGTAATTTGGATGGTAAGATATTGTTTAACAGTTATTTATAAATAAATAAATTTGGATTATTGACGGTAATAATTTAGTTTTATAGCGCGTATGTTCGCTCCAAAAATTAACAATAATATTATGAAAAATGTTGCCCTTTTGTTTTGCCTGCTCACCGTTGGCATAGTGGCGCGCGCTCAGAAATACGTGCCAGAAATTAATGAAAATACTGTGGTGAGCAGTGACGCAACCGTTGCCTCAGGAACTTTCCCAGTAACATTTAAATTCGGTAAAATGGTGTCTGGCATCGCGCTGATGTGGTCAGTGGATGGCTATGGCACATTCGAGATGTCTGAAAATGCAGTTGAAAATGGTATCGAATTTTCAGCAGGTCAGCCAGAACTTGGCATAAGCAAATTTGACAGTAAAACCATTTTGTTCATTTCTAGGAAAGCTTATCAAAATTTGATGTCAGATAAAATGTTTATGTATGGAGGAATAAAATTTTCGACAGACACCACCGCCCATCCAAAATTTATGCTTAATGACAAGGAAGCAGATGTTACCTATTTAAAAAGTGATGATGGGAACATGTCAATGGTTATTTTAAACAATCCCTTGGTACCGATTACCTTAGAGACTCATGGCCAAGAAACGGATATTCTAGTGAATGGAATTAAGTAAAATTGTTTAAAAAGCCCAAATAACTTCTCTTTTTCTAGAATTTAGCTGTAATTTTGAGGTATAAATCTTCCCAATTAAAAATAGAATATTAAAAATGGCAGTTGATAAGAAAGAACAATTTGAGGAAATAGCTAAACGGTTAGATAGCGAGGGATTTAAGGTTGTGAGCAAGGATGAAGAAAGGCCTTGGGGTGGTTTCTTTGTGATAGATGAAAATCAAGCGCAGCAATTTGCTGATACCTACTTCGACGGTTTAGATGTCGACAACTTAAAGATTGGCGGCAAATTGAGTCCAAAAATTTTAGTAGTTGCACCAAACAAACGTTTATCTTGGCAATATCACCACCGTCGCGCAGAAATATGGCAAGTAGTAAAGGGAATTGTCGGAATAGAGACAAGTCCGAATGATGCTGAAGGCGAGATGAAAAAATATCATCCAACACAGCAAGTTAAACTGCAGCAAGGAGAGCGACATAGGTTAATCGGTTTGGACGATTGGGGCGTTGTAGCAGAAATATGGCAACATACAGATGCTTCAAATCCATCAGATGAGGATGACATTGTGCGTGTGCAAGACGATTTTGGCAGATAAGCATTCAGTATAATTTATTCCAAAACACGATTCTGTTTAGAGTTGTGTTTTTTTTATACCACACAAAAGAGGGTTTCCGGAAAACAAATCTTTTAAAATTCTAACGGGAAAACTGCTTTTCGCTTAATCTCGTTAATAAAGTAATTTAATACTATTTAATGATTATACTCATATTTTTTCTTTGCCATTGGTTCTTGTCTCTTTTTAGCCAAACATTCTTTCTTCATCGATACGCATCTCACAAAATGTTTAAAATGGAGCCGTTTTGGGAAAAGTTTTTTTACATTCTCCTACTTATTTCGCAAGGCTCTTCTTATTTAAATCCAAGAGCTTACGCCATTCTACATCGGATGCATCACGCTTACAGCGATACAGAAGAAGATCCGCATTCGCCACACTTTTTTGCAGACGTGTTTGGAATGATGATCGCTACTAAAAATATGTACATGGATTATCTCCATTTTAAGAAGGAGCCCGCGGCAGCATTTAGAGGAAATTACCCAGAGTGGCCGTTAATTGATAGAATTGGCAATTCTTGGGCTTGGCGTATTTGTTGCGGTTTATGTTACATCGCTTTCTACATGACATTTGCAAACCATTGGTGGCTGTTTTTGTTGCTGCCGATTCATTTTATTATTGGGCCATTGCACGGTGCTATTGTTAATTGGTGTGGCCATAAATATGGTTATTCCAACCACGACAACGGAGACCATAGTAAAAACTCCTTGCCATGGGATTTTTTGTTGATGGGGGAATTATTTCAGAACAATCACCACAAAAAGCCTAACAATCCGAATTTTGCAAATCGCTGGTTTGAATTTGATCCAACTTATCCGGTTATGAAAATGCTACATTGGATGAGGATAATTAAAATCAGGAAACTTTAGGTGCTTCAAAATCAACACTTTTAGCTTTGGTATGACTTATATTTTTACAATGGCTATTAGGTAAATACAAGCTGATCGATAGTTGAAATGAGATAAATGCTCCTATTGTGGGGAATATACCCAATTAAGCAAAAATATACTTATTAGGGATGTTTTTTTTTGATAGATGCTTCTATGTTGAAAAAAAAACGGAAATTTGCGAACCAAAGTTAAAGCTCAGACGAAGAGGTTATTTGCAGCGCGAGTTTTAAGTTGTGTTTAAACTAACTCGTCCTATATCATGAAGCGTCTTCTCGTATGCGTTGCCTTATTTCTTTTTTGTGTCCATGCCTATGCGCAGTTGCCCACCGGCTTCGGCGGAAGTAAAAAGGCAATAATAAAGGGTAGAATTTTTTTAGCAGTCAAAGATTCTGTAAATAAAACTGCTGTAAATTATGCTACTGTTTCGCTCATAAACATAGACACGCAAAAGCCTGTAAATGGTGGCGTAACCGATAATGATGGCAAAATTGCACTTCAAAATGTTGTGGCCGGCGCCTATATTTTAAAAATTGGTTTTATTGGTTACATCACTAAGAGCGTTAAGGTAGTAACCACAGAGAAATCTTTGGACAGAAATTTGGGAACGATTCTTTTAAAGCCCACTACAAATTCATTAGCCGATGTTAAAGTAGAAGGGACTCGCTCAGTAATCGAAAATAAAGTTGATCGAATGGTTTATAACGCAGAGGCGGATGGAACCAACGCCGGAGGCGATGCAACCGATGTAATGCGTAAAGTGCCGATGTTATCGGTCGATCCAAGTGGAAATGTACAATTACGTGGCGCTTCTGTAAAAGTACTCATAAACGGAAAGCCTTCCGGAACGATGGCTGCCAGTGCTTCTGACGCACTAAAAATGATACCCGCCGAGCAAATAAAAAGCGTTGAAGTTATTACTAGCCCTTCGGCAAAATATGATGCAGAGGGTTCTGGCGGAATTATCAACATCATTTTGAAAAAATCTAATGCGCAAGGTGTTAGTGGAAGCGTAAGTGCTTCTGGTGGAACCAGACAAAATAATGGTGCATTAAATGTAACGGCAAAAACAGGACGACTAAGTGTAAATGGTAATTTTGGTACAAATGTTGCATACGCGCAGAATTCTAGAGTAAATACTGTGAACAACACAACTTTCTCAAATGACTCTGTGTCTAATGTCGCATCAGATGGCATTTCTAAATGGAGTAGGGGAAGTTATAATGGTGGCGTTGGTGTAGATTATGATTTTAACTCCTATAACAATATCAGTTCTACTGTAAAGTATAGCCGATTTAATAATGGAGGTCCCGGAACCGCGGCCTATATTATTAATAATGTTCCTGCGAGCAATATAAGTGACATTAGCGTGGTTAGAAATAACATAGATTGGAACGTCGATTACACGAAGACGAGTAAAAAAGAAGGAGAAGAATTTACCATTTCCGGCCAATTGTCATCTGCTACTAGTCCAACAAACATCAATAACATATTGACATCTTCCACTTTTCCTTCAGGCTTTCAGACAGTTAGTGACAACACTGTAAAAAACAACGAATATACAGGACAGACAGACTATACTTATCCGTTCAGCAAGACTACTATTTTAGAAACTGGCGCAAAAGGCATATTTAGAAGTGTAAAAAGCCAGTATGGAAATAACGAAGGAAATTTCGATTACAATCAAGATGTTGCTGCGGCGTATGGCGTTCTAAGTTTCGATCTGACTAAAAAAATAAAATTTAAAGGTGGTTTGAGAGCAGAATACACCAACATTGGATTTAATACAAAAGCGAGTGGAGATGAGAGAAACAGTTATTTTAATTTGTTCCCAAGTTTTATTCTATCGCAGGCGCTTAAAAAAGGTGCTACTGTAAAATTTAGCTATAATAGACGTGTAGAGCGACCTAGCCAAACTTTTTTAAATCCCTTTAGAAATGAAAGCGACCGTTTTAATGTAACGGAGGGAAACCCACAGTTAAATCCAGAATTAAGTCAAAATTTTGAGCTTGGATACAGCACATTTATTAAAGGTTCTATCATTAATGCCTCCATTTTTTATAGAAATACTGGTGGCGTGATTGAGAAGTCCATTTCGCCCTTCAAAGAAAATGGTTTAAGTAAAGTGTTGTCTTCTTACGTTAATGTGGGCCGCTTGCAGAGTTATGGTTTAAACCTTTTTGGTAGCTACAACCCGAAACCAAAATGGACACTAATGGGTAATTTTGCTGCAAATTCTTATGAGGTAACTAATACGACCACAAATATAAGCACTGGTACTTATCTAAATTATAGCCTTTTTGGCCGCTCGGCTTATGGTTTTGGCAAAGGAATTAATTTTGAGATTTTCGGGGTGGCAACGTCCGCAAATAGAACTTACCAGGGAAAAACGGATCCATTATATTTTTATGGCGCATCGCTAAAAAAAGATGTGCTGAAGAAAAAAGGGAGCATTGGAATAAATACACTTAATCCGTTTACAAAAGATTTGCACATTCGTACAATCAGTAACTCATTAGATGCTTCCGGAGCTGTATATCAAAGTAATAATATTTATTACCCATTACGCTCTTTTGGCATTAACTTTAGCTACACTTTCGGTAAACTTAAGTTTGATGCCGAATCAAAAATTAAAAATGACGACGTTAAAGGCAGTAATCCCCAAGGTGGCGCCGGTGGAGTAGGCAACCCAGTTGGTGGCGGGGGACAGCAACGATAGGGTTAGTTTTTTCTAACCTTTTTTAGGATGAGCAGACTAAGCGGATTGTAATTATAGCCGCTTACGCTGTTCTGTAACATCACCACAGATTGATCGTAAAATATGGGAACCACCGCCGAATCATCCATAACGAGTTGATCCATTTGTTGGTAAAGCTTAAAACGCTTTTGATCGTCTGGTTCGTTATAACTTTGTTCAAAAAGTTTATCAAATTTTTTGTTATAAAAAGCCGTATAGTTTGGGCCAAAAGGGACTTTGTTTTTGGAATAAAAAACAGACAGGAAATTTTCTCCGTCTGCATAATCGGCTATCCAAGAACCTCTAAAAAAGTTCACATGGTTTTTCGCCATTAATTCTCTCAGGCTTGTACTAGGACTTACATCTACCTTTGTCTGTATTCCAATTGCAATTAAAGAACCTTGAATAAATTCAATTAAATCTTTATAAGTGGTGGTCGTATTTAAGGTAATTTCAGGTAGTCCTTTGCCATTCGGAAATCCTGCCTCTGTCAATAGTTTTGCAGCTAAAGTAGGATTGTAGTCATACCCTTTTACAAGGTCGTCATCAAAGCCGGGCATTCCCTTCGGAATAAAACCACTTGTGGCGGCAATGCCAATTCCATTCCGCAAATATTTAATTAACTGTGCTCTGTCTATGGAATAATTTATGGCTTGCCTTACTTTTTTAAATCTTAAAGGGGAGCTTTTAACGATGGCGAGATTTGTATCTACCAGAATACCCACATATTCGGTACATAGGTAGGGACTTTTTCTAAGTTGGAATTTGCCTTGATATTTTTTCGTCATCCGGCCACTTTTGGTCAGAATGTCATCGCGATAGCTGCCATCCACACTGTAATAAAAGTCGAGGTCTTTTTTTAAAAAACTCATAAATCCGCTTTGTTTATCGTTAATGAATGTTGCGGTTACAGCGTCTAAATAAGGGAGAACTTTTCCAAGGCTATCGCTTTCAAAATAGTGGTCGTTTTTTAACAGTACTAAAATCTCACCTTCCTTCCAATACTTAAATTTAAATGGCCCAGTTCCCACAGGATGGCTTCTAAAGTCTTTACCATAATGCGTTACCACCTCTTTTGGTACAACCGAACAGTATTGAGAAGTGAGTAGATTCATCAGCGGAGGAAACGGTTTAGTTAATCTTATTTGAAAAGTGCTGTCATTTAAAGACACAAAACTGTGCTCATTTTCAACCTTGTCGCTAAAAATCCATCCGCCCGAGGAGGCAACTTTTGGATCTATCAGCCTATAAAAACTGTATGCAAAATCGCTTGCCAAGACGTTTCTGCCTTTTCCATTTTTGAAATTTGGATCGTTTTGAAAAAACACGTCCGTTCTAAGGTGAAATGTGTAGGTTTTGGCGTTTGAACTCACCTCCCAGCTTTTTGCAATACAAGGCACAGTTTTTAAATTACTGTCTATCTGAACCAAACCATTAAAGATTTGGTTTGTCATCCAAATTGCGTTTTGATTGCGGGCAAATGCCGGATCTAATGAGGTAAGCCCTTGATCTAGATTTAGCCTGAACACCCTTTTATTTTCCTGGCTGGCGTTGTTTTTGCAGGCTACAGATAAAACAATAGCATAGAAATAAAATATATAGCTAATAAGCTTTTTCATGCTGCCAGATTATTATTTTTGTAAAAAAAAAAACACACAATGGCTTTTTTAGATCATTTAACGATAAACTTATTGCCTGCTAAGATAGAAGAATTAACAGAACGTTTGGAGCTGGTAGAACATAAAATTAAGTTTATGGATAAGCCACCAGTTACTTGTGTAAACGCAGACGGATCACCTAATTTTTATCTTTCTGAGGAAATTGCAATTGCAGGTGGAATGGTTGGAAGAGATGTATTTGCTGCGATATTTCTTATTTTTTATGAGCCTGAAAAAACGCTTATTGACTTGATGCGCGAAGTACCGGCAGCTTTAAATCCGGAATGGCCTGCCGTTAAAAATAACAGAGTGATTTTATTAAATGACGACATAAATAGATCGCTAACGGCCGAAAATGCGGTTTCACTTATAGAAGATATGGCGGAAATGATTCATCCTGGAACATTTATATTTGGGCATGAAGGGCATAAATGGATTCGATTTTCGGTGTAGTTAATTCGACGACCATATTTATTGGAGTCTAAAAACTTGGTTTCGGTTTGCAAGAAATATCTAATCATAATATGGTGATAATTTTGTTTATTTTCTCAATTAAGAAAGATGCAATCAATAGCGTAAGAGCGCTCCGGTTTTATAATTAACGATTGGACAATGGGTATGTTCAATCGGCTTTGTAGTAGGAAATTTTTGTAAATCGAGCTTTTTTAAATTCCACTCTCGTTTTTTCAATGAAACCGACTAAATGATATCTATTGAAACAGACTTGGATTTTGCTTTTTCTGCGGTCTGATATCTTAAAAAGCTTCTAAAACCCGATAAAGTTTACGAAACACAATAATTTTAAAAAATATGTTAACTTTGGTTTTAACTTAGTAATTGTACTTTTTACACTAAGTAAAATAATCAAAAAAAGACAGAAAAAAATGAGTTCAATAATCAATGTGCATGCACGCCAGATTTTAGACAGTCGTGGCAACCCAACAGTAGAAGTAGAAGTAGTAACAGAAGCGGGCGCCATGGGCCGTGCAGCTGTGCCAAGTGGCGCATCTACAGGTAAACACGAAGCAGTAGAGCTGCGCGATGACGACAAAAAAGTTTACATGGGCAAGGGCGTATTAAAAGCTATTGAAAATGTAAATACCAAAATTAGCAAGGCTTTGCAAGGCATAGATGTGTTTGAGCAAAACGAGATAGATAAGATTATGATTGCCTTAGATGGCAGCGAAAACAAAGGTAAACTCGGTGCAAATGCTATTTTAGGCGTTTCTTTAGCCGCTGCGAAGGCAGCTGCGCAAGAAAGTTTGCAACCGCTTTATAGGTATGTTGGTGGTGTAAATGCCAATACATTGCCTATACCGATGATGAATATTATTAACGGTGGTTCGCACTCTGATGCGCCTATTGCTTTCCAAGAATTTATGATTATGCCCGTTGGGGCCTCTTCATTTTCTGAAGCATTGCGTTGGGGAACAGAAGTTTTCCATACGTTGAAGAAAATTTTACATGATAGAAATTTATCTACCGCAGTTGGAGATGAAGGTGGTTTTGCACCAAAATTCGATAGCACCGAAGATGCAATTGAAACCGTTTTAAAGGCAATTGAAAAAGCTGGTTATAAGCCTGGTAAAGACATTTGCTTGGCTTTAGATTGCGCTGCTGCAGAATTTTATGAAGGCGGTAAATATGATTACACTAAATTTGAAGGTAAGAAAGGCGCAGTTCGCAGCAGTGAAGAGCAGGCACAATATCTTGCAGATTTAGCAGCAAAATATCCAATTATCTCTATCGAAGATGGGATGGATGAAGACGACTGGAAAGGTTGGAAAACATTAACAGATAAAATTGGCGACAAAGTTCAGTTAGTGGGTGACGATTTATTTGTGACCAATGTAACTCGCTTACAAAGAGGCATCGACGAGAAAATTGCCAATTCTATTTTGGTGAAAGTAAATCAAATTGGTTCATTAACGGAAACAATTAATGCAGTTACTTTAGCCCAAACAAACGGTTATACAACCGTAATGAGTCATAGAAGTGGAGAGACCGAAGATACAACAATTGCAGATTTAGCTGTTGCATTAAACTGTGGACAAATTAAAACAGGTTCTGCGTCTCGTTCTGATAGAATTGCGAAATACAATCAGTTGTTACGTATCGAAGAAGAACTTGGCGAAAATGCTCGTTTTATAGGTAAAAATTTCAAATATTACAAGAAATAAATGTGTTATGCCAGGCTTGTTAAAGGATTTTATAGCAGTGTTTTAACAGGTTAGTGCGAGCATCGCCTTATTTTAGTAGTTTGAAAAACAAGATTGCAAAACATCCGAGGGTTAAAACCTCCGGATGTTTTTTTTGTTGAGGGCAACGGATAAATTTTCTTTAATTCAAAATGGCTTATTTTTCCGCAGCTTCTTTAACTTTACAATGAGAAATCGCCTTTAATTATCGTTGATAAAACTCTATATTTGTATAACCATTTAAATACCCCCAATAAATGCAACGGTTAATAGATCTTTTTCGGAACAAATATTTCTTAGCGACTTTGGCTTTCTTTTTCTGGATTATGTTTTTCGATAAAAACGACATGATGTCGCAATACGAGTATCGGACAGAAGCCAATAAACTTCAGAACGAAAAGGAATATTACGAGAAAGAAACTGCACAGGTTAAAACCGATTTGACCGAACTGAGTACCAACCTAAATACTGCCGAGAAATTCGCCCGAGAAAAATACTTCATGAAAAAAGACAACGAAGATGTTTTTGTAATAATTAGGGAAGAAAAGAAGTAAGGTTTAGGGTTTAGAATCAACTCTTTTAACCAAAAATTGGGTTATTTTCTTTCAATTTTTTGAAAACGAGACACGCTACGACATTAGAAAATTCTGCCCCGCACTCCACTGTATCTTTTACCTCTAATCGTTAAAAACCCTTACGGGTAAAAGGATATCGTTTCAGTCGGGTTTAAGAATTTACTGCTGTGCAATTAACACAGGTTTCATTAGCAGCGGCCAAACAAACCTTAATCAATCAGTCTAAAAATCGCAATAAACTCTATTTAATGCATAACATTATTCAGCAATAGACTAAATGCACCGAGTAGAAGGTATGGCAAAAGCGTAAAAATTACGACTACATAGAATGATTTATTCCAACTAAGATCTGTTAAACTATAAATAGCTCTAAATAATATGCTAGCTGGAGAAGAATATATAGCGAACGTAATAATTATACTCTGTGAAAACTGTTCATCTCCAAACTTAAACGGTATAAGTATGAAGCCATATAGAATAGAGATTGGTAGTAGAGAATAAACAACAACCAGTTCTGCATTAGGCACATCCATCGAATTGCCAAATTTTTCTAATAAAAAAACCAACAGAAGGCCGGCTAATTTAATTATGTAAGTAGCCACAAAAAAAGCTATTGGTAATAAAAAACAAGAGCCAAGTATATAGCCCAACATGGTATCTTGCTTGTCGAAAAACAACGTTTTTGTCCAACCAAGATTGCTATTGCTATAAGTAAATTTTTTTGGCTATTTCCTGAACGATTAACTATATAAGAAAATGTACGTTCGGGATGTATGGACAAACATTTGAGCGTAAACCAAAGATTTTTTATTGCGAGCATATTAGGTTAGATATCAATCAAATATAAATAGCTAATTTATTTAACCAATATTTTTTCAAAAGCAATGCTATCGCCGTTAAATGCATTAAAATCTACTACGTGGTTAATTCCGTTAATTTTAGCTCGATCAGAATGCTGCCAAAATTTCCATCTACTTTTATCAACTCTTAATTTTGGTTGATGATAATGCGCTATCCATAACGGATATTCGTCAAAATCTCCGCGTATATAATTTTCATAAAACCGCAATCCCGTATAAATCACCGGTCTTATCTTTGTTTTCAATTCTATATAATTTAGATAATCACCCAGCGCTGTTCGCATTTTTTGGGGAGAAACCCCATCTAAACTTTCTACATCTACCACCGGCGGTAAATCTCCTATATCTACACTAGCAACTTGCAGAAAAAATTTCGCTTGTGCTTTCCCATCAAGTTTAGGCCTAAAGAAATGATATGCACCGCGTACAATGCCTGCTTTTGGGGCTTCGCGCCAGTTGCGCTTAAAATAAGGATCTACATTCAGCAAGCCTTCTGTAGCTTTTATAAACGAAAATTGAATGTGCACTTCGTCTTCTCTCATTTCTTTAACCTTCTTCCAATCTATTTTACCCTGGTAATAGGAAACATCAATACCATGAATCTTATAATTTATCGGAATTTTTATATGAAAGCTTTTATACCTTCGATAATTTGGATTTTGTCGCCAATCCTTTACCATCTGTAAAGTGCTTGCAAAGCCTTTTATAATGTATCCATAATAAAAGGGCGACAGTAAAAACATTAGCACAACCACCAATGTAACTTTCCATCGGTTGGATAGTTCCCGCCTTCGTTTTTTCTTCTTTCTAGTCTTCAACCTAGGTTTTGTTGTTTCCATTTCTAAGAGTAAAAATTTGCCAATGGTTAGACATATTATTTGGCAATTGCAGCTTAGTTATTGTGGGTGGATTAATTAATTTGTGAAACACTAAATTGCACCATTCCGTTTTCTTAAAAACCACTCGGTACTTAGCAACGCTAGAATAAAAGCAAATAACCATTTCAGGTTTATAAGCGCTACATACTGCCGATCTTCGTAGCTAATGGTCTTAATATTCTCATTTTTAGAGACTTCATCCGCAATTTTCATTAGGTTTTCTGGCATAAACATTTTGCCTCCACTTTGCTTCGCCATTGCATTTAGCAACCTATGGTCTGCAGTGGTCTGTATATACTCAGTCAACACAGATGTAATATAAAATCCTCCTATCGCCGAAAATTTTTCCTTACCTAGTGTCGTATTTCCTGTAAAAGTGTAGTTTCCAGGTGGCAAATTGACCATGCTCAATCGATAACCAAGTGTCGATTTGGAAAAGACATAATTGAAACTTTTACCGGTTTGGTTTTTTAAAACTAGATTTACTTCAGGCTCATTTATTGGTTGGTAGCTTTTGTTATAGAGCGTTGCATTTAAATTAACCTCTTCATTTTCTTCATATCTAGGTTTTAGGGCAGCTATTTTAAAACGTCTCTTATCATCTTTTGCAGCCAGGTATTGAACCGTTTTAAAAATTAGATCCTGGACAAAACCAGAAGTGTCTTCATTTTCGGCCTCATTCAATTTCCATCTCCAAAGTCCCTCGCCCATTAAAAATCCGAATTTCTGCTCATTTTCATCAGTAAAGAAGAGCAGTGGTGAATTTGTACTTATCTTACCGATGCGCTGATTTAGGATAGCGGTTGTACTTGTAGAGGCATTTATCCGTCCAAAAGGACTCAAAAGGGGATCTAACCTGCTCATTAATTTCTCTTCGCCTTGCCCCAAATTAAAGGCGGTAAAATTATCTGTTAAGACCGGATATGTTTCTTGTAAACTTCTGTTTGTTGCATCTAAATTTACCGATTTCTGAAATTGATTAAATCCAGTTATATCTGTTTGTCCACCTAAAATAAACCAAGTCGGCTTTTGTGCTTCGCGCAAATTGATGAAAAAATTCTTGTATAAATTATTAGCGTCTGGCAATTGATAAAGGATTATCACATCGAAAGTTTTCGGCTTTAACTCATTCAGCTGAGCTGCAAGAGCGAGCGTAACTTCAAAATGCTTATTGCTAGAGATAGCATTTTTTAACACTGCTAAATCTGGATGAGGCGCGCCAGCTGCCAAAAGCACCTTTTGAGACCCGCCAATTACCTCAACATAAAAAGTTTGAGAATTGTTTTTGGTTGTAATTTCATTTTTTAATGGATTAATTTCTACCGTAAATTTCTGCAGTCCTAGTCTATCTGCTTTAATTTTTAGAGAAATGGTTTGGAAAAATGCCTTTCCCCTAATTAAAATATTTCGCCTCTGTATGGTTTTTCCGTTTGAAGCTAAAGCTAGTTGTGCTGATTCTCCATCACCACCAAAAATTTTAACCAGCACCTCTGCGGTAAAATTATCATTTTGGTAAACGATATTGTTATAATTTACCCCTTCAACAACTGCATCCCGTTTTGGCATCGTGTCTCCAAGCGCTATTGTGTAGACGGGCGATTTTAAATTTTCCAAACCATAAAGTGGATTGGAACCCTTATTAAATATTCCATCGGTTGCTAAAATAACTGCTCCTATATTTCTATTTACATATTCTTCCTTAATTTTTTTAAAAAAAGCTGATCCGTCGGTTAGTTTTGACTGATACGAAAAATCAAAATCTTCGCCAATTTGGTCGCCAAAATGATAGGTTTGTACATCGAACTTTTTTGATAAGGCTTTTTGTAAAGCTTTAAAATTACTTTGATACAGTTGTCTATCGAAACCCTTCGGCTCCACTTGCTTAATAGAAATCGAATTGTCTTGACCAATAATCAGTACTGGTTTCTGCAAGGTATATTCTGTAAACTTTAATAATGGCGCAAACAGCAAAAAAGCAATAACTGCTACCAACAGGGTTCTAATTACCGACAAACTAACTTTATATTTTTTGTCTAAGCTGCTTTTAGTTGTATAGAGCAGCCAGGCATACAGCACGCCCAATAATAAACATCCCAGCAGAAAAAAAATGGTAGCGATAGAAAAAGTGCTCATCATAATTGATAAAGATGATCATTTTGCTGCCTTTTTTAAAAATAAAATTAGATTACATACCTGTAGGCCCAAACATAATATCCACCAAAGAAAAAAACAGGGTGGTTAAAAAAATATTTGAGTTATCTATATCTTATAAAAAACAAAGTGAAGCCGCACTGATTTATAAAAACATTTTTAATCTCGTAAATTTATCCATACATTTGCAGGCTAAAATTTGAAGTACTTTGAAACCGTTAAAACAATTTTCAATCCCTTTTACCGGCCTTAAACTTGGAGTTCATCAATTTGATTATCAACTTGATGACTCGTTTTTTGACGCATTTGATTATTCGTTGATAAAAAGTGGGGATTTGAAAGTAAACGTGGAATTGGAGAAGCAAGAAACAATGTTGCTGTTAAATTTTAAAATTTTTGGTACTGTAAATTTAAACTGCGATAAGTGTTTAAGTAATTTTCCATTGCCGATAAGTGTTGAAGAAAGGCAAATTGTAAAGTTTGCCGGTGATGATTTGGAAAGCGACGATGAGGAGATCATCAGTTTACACCGTAAAGAAGCTGAAATAGATATTTCTAAAGTTCTTTATGAAATGATAAATGTGAGTGTGCCTTTTATTAAGCATTGTGAGCAAGCGGGACTTAGTTGCGATGAGGAAATGATTGCGCGATTGGAACAGCTAAGTTTAACGCACCAGAAAGAAGAAGAAAAAACATCCGACCCACGTTGGGAGGCTCTTAATAAGTTAAAAAATAATTAAAAAAATAACATGGCACATCCAAAACGGAAAATCTCGAAACAGAGAAAAAATAAAAGAAGAACACATTATAAAGCGGTATTGCCTTCTTTGTCAACTTGCTCAGCTACAGGTGCTATACATGTTCCTCACCGTGCCTACAACGTTGATGGGAATTTATATTACAACGGTAAACTTGTAATTGAGAACACTCAAATTGGGTAATATTCTCAAAAAATTGTTTGTGTTTTCGACTTCTTTAGTCATACCTTAGTCTTTTATAACCCTAGGTAGCGCCTAACTTAAATACATACATATTTTTCTATGAAAATAGGTCTTGACATCATGGGCGGAGACCATGCTCCCAAAGCAATTGTTTTGGGAGCCATTGCTGCCCATAAATATTTAAAGGCTGATGAGCATTTGGTGCTTATTGGTAATGCAAATCAGATTAAACCAATTCTAGCGGAAGAAGGTTTCAATCCTGATCATTTTGAGTTTGTACATACCGAAGAAGTTATTGGTATGGGCGAACATCCTACCAAAGCCATTATACAGAAACCCAATTCCAGTATTGCTGTTGGTTTTAGCCTACTTAAAGGTGGAAAACTTGATGCTTTTGCAAGCGCCGGAAATTCCGGAGCCATGCTTGTTGGCGCGCTTTACAGCGTAAAAGCAATCCCTGGTATTCATAGACCTTGCTTAACGACCATTCTTCCTAAAATAAAAGGGGGAACTGGCCTTATGTTAGATGTTGGTGCAAACGCAGATTGCAAACCTGAGTATTTGCCGCAATTTGGCATTCTTGGTAGCATTTATGCCACACACATGATGCAGCTACAAAACCCCAAAGTTGGCCTCATCAATATTGGAGAAGAAGACGAGAAAGGAAATTTATTAAGTATGGCCGCTTTTCCTTTAATGAAAAATAGTACCTTTAACTTTATAGGCAATGTAGAGGGTAGAGATTTGTTTAACGACATTGCAGACGTAATTGTTTGCGACGGGTTTACGGGAAACATTATGCTTAAAATGGCCGAATCATTCTACGTACTAACATTAAAAATAGGTCTCAAAGACGATTTTTTCGACCGTTTTAATTATGAACAATATGGTGGAAGTCCGATTTTAGGCGTAAATGCGCCAGTAGTTATTGGACACGGAATATCTAGTCCAACTGCCGTAAAAAATATGATCTTTCAATCTAGAGATATGATTTACACTAAATTGGTAGACAAAATAACATTTGCGTTTAAATAAATAAAAATGAGTAAAATTCACGCTGCTATCACAGCAGTAAATGGCTATGTTCCTGATTATGTACTTACCAATGCAGAATTAGAGACCATGGTGGATACTTCTGATGAATGGATAACCTCCAGAACTGGTATAAAAGAAAGAAGGGTTTTAAAAGGTGAAGGACTTGGAACGTCTGATATGGCGGTGCACGCTGTAAATGGTTTGCTCAAGAAAAGAGGAATAGATGCAAAAGAAATAGAGCTTATTATTTTTTGTACCACCACACCCGATTTTACATTTCCAGCAACAGCAAACGTATTGGCAGATAAAATAGGGGCTATAAACGCATGGGGTTATGACTTGCAGGCAGCGTGTTCGGGATTTATCTTTGGTCTATCAACAGGTGCAGCATTTATCGAGTCTGGTAAACATAAAAAAGTTCTTGTTGTGGGTGGTGATAAAATGTCTGCCATCGTAAATTATAAAGAT
Source organism: Pedobacter sp. UYEF25 (assembly GCF_054061655.1). NCBI lineage: Bacteria > Pseudomonadati > Bacteroidota > Sphingobacteriia > Sphingobacteriales > Sphingobacteriaceae > Pedobacter > Pedobacter sp. UYEF25. The sequence goes on from NZ_JBSSEL010000003.1 coordinate 282,767, forward strand.
CGAAGTACCTGCATTATTTTTGGTGACGGTTGCGGTTGCGCATTGTTAGAGCCAAATGAGGAAGGTTTTGGAATGTTAGATACCATTTTAAGGACAGATGGATCTGGGAGGGATTATCTTGGCATGAAGGGTGGTGGCTCTGTTATTCCTGCAACCCACGAGAGTATAGATGCAGATTTACATTATGCGCACCAAGAGGGACCTGTTGTTTTTAAATTTGCAGTTACAAATATGGCAGATGTTGCTGCAGAGATTATGGAACGAAACAAACTTACCGCAGATGATGTCGCATGGCTTGTGCCGCACCAGGCTAACAAACGCATTATAGATGCAACTGCCAACAGGATGGGCGTGGGAACGGATAAGGTTATGATTAATATAGAACGTTATGGAAATACTACAAACGGAACCATTCCACTTTGTTTATGGGAGTGGGAAACTAAGTTGAAAAAAGGCGATAACATTATTTTAGCGGCTTTTGGAGGCGGTTTTACGTGGGGTTCCGTTTATCTAAAATGGGCATATGATTCCGTGTAATCACCAATTAAAAACAAAACAGAAAAAATTTTTTGCAGTCACAAATTAAAATAAAAAAGTATAACTTAGTTTTTTAATCAAGACTATTTTTGACAAAACAAGCTTAAAAAATGGACATCAAACAAATACAAGACCTCATTAAATTTGTTGCTAAATCGGGCGTAAACGAAGTTGCCATTGAGCAAGAAAACTTCAAAATTACCATCAAAACAAATCAAGAACATACGGTGGTGCATGCTGGTTTTCCACAAGCGCCACTTCTTCAGGCAGCTGCTCCGGTAGCAGCAGCACCAACCGCAGATGCTGCATCAGCTGCAGCTGTTGCCGCTAGTGCAGAGGAATCTAATTTTATCACCATAAAATCGCCAATGATTGGCACATTTTATCGTTCATCAAGTCCTGATAAGCCCCTGTTTGTAAATGTTGGCGATGATGTTTCGCCAGGAAAAGTGCTTTGTATTATTGAAGCAATGAAACTTTTTAACGAGATAGAAAGCGAAGTTTCTGGCCGAATTGTCAAGATTTTGGTGGACAATTCATCGCCCATCGAATACGATCAGCCGTTATTTTTAGTAGAGCCATTTTAAACAAACCGTCGTGCTGAACTAGTTTCAGCATTTTTCATTTACAGATAAAGACCTCAGATAAACCGAGGCGACGAAAATAAACACATTATGTTTAAAAAAATATTAATTGCAAACCGGGGTGAAATAGCGTTGCGCATCATCCGGACGTGCAAGGAGATGGGTATAAAAACTGTCGCGGTTTATTCTACTGCAGACAGGGAAAGTTTACATGTTCGCTTTGCCGATGAGGCCGTTTGCATTGGCCCACCACCTAGTAAAGACTCTTACCTAAATATTCCAAATATTATCTCGGCAGCAGAATTGACTAATGCTGATGCAATACATCCTGGTTATGGCTTTCTCTCTGAAAACGCTCGATTTTCCAACATATGTAGGGAATACAACATCAAATTTATTGGAGCAACACCAGAGCAGATTAATGGTATGGGAGATAAAGCTTCCGCAAAGGAAACCATGAAAAAAGCAGGTGTACCGACTATTCCAGGCTCTGAGGGATTGCTTACAACTATTAAAGAAGGCATTAAAATAGCCAACGAAATGGGTTATCCCATCATATTAAAGGCAACTGCAGGCGGCGGAGGGAAGGGCATGCGAGTAGTTTGGAAAGATGAAGAGTTTGAACATGCTTGGGATAGCGCCAAACAAGAGTCTGGTGCAGCTTTTGGAAATGATGGATTATACCTAGAAAAATACATCGAAGATCCGCGTCATATTGAGATTCAAATTATTGGAGATCAGTATGGAACAGCCTGCCATTTATCAGAAAGAGATTGTTCGATCCAACGTCGCCATCAAAAGTTGGTAGAGGAATCACCATCACCATTTATGACCGATGAACTTAGGTTGAGGATGGGTGAAGCAGCTATAAAAGGCGCTGTTGCTGTACAATATGAAGGAGCCGGCACTATTGAATTCTTGGTTGATAAACATCGTAATTTCTATTTCATGGAAATGAATACCCGAATCCAGGTAGAACATCCGGTAACAGAAGAGGTAATAAATTTCGATTTAATTAAGGAACAGATAAAAGTGGCTGCAGGTATTCCTATTTCTGGGAAAAACTATTTCCCGGACATGCATGCCATCGAGTGTCGCATAAATGCAGAAGATCCTTTTAATGGTTTTCGTCCATCGCCGGGTAGAATCACCAATTTCCATTCTCCAGGAGGGCACGGCGTTCGTGTTGACACGCATGTTTATGCAGGCTATCAGATTCCGCCAAATTACGACTCTATGATTGCTAAACTGATTTGTGTGGCACAATCTAGAGAAGAGGCCATCTGCACAATGGAGCGCGCTTTAGGGGAATTTGTAATTGAAGGCGTAAAAACAACCATTCCGTTTCATATGCAATTAATGAAAGACCCAAACTTTAGAGCCGGAAATTTTACGACGAAGTTTATGGAAACCTTCGAATTTTCAGAATAAGAAGTATTTACGCATTATTCTTAAACTATTTTTATCTTTACCACGTAGATACCATTCTAGCATAAAAGAATGGTATTTTTATTTACAACATGAGCGAAAAACTAGAAAGAAAACCCCTGCTTAAAACCATAGGAGAAAAAGGTAAATCCTTAGAAGCAGAAATGTCATTTTTCGACCATATAGACGTGCTTAGAAAACACTTAATCAGAGCGGTAATTGTAATTGGTGTGTTAACTGGTGTAGCTTTCTATTTCAACGAGTTTATTTTAGATAGCATTATTTTCGGCCCAAAGAAACCAAGTTTTTGGACTTATAGGATGCTGTGCAAGTTGGTGGAGCACTTCCCCTCTCTGGGCGAAGGTCTTTGCATTACCCAGATAAATGGTAAAATAATTAATACGGAAATGGCTGGGCAGTTTAATCTGCAGTTAAGCGTTTGTGTAATGGCAGGTATTATTGTTGGCTTCCCCTATTTGTTATGGGAAATTTGGCGATTCATTAAACCCGCTCTTTTAGAAAATGAAAGAAAATCTGCTAGTGGCTTTGTTTTCTTTGCATCGGCACTTTTTATAGTCGGTATATTATTTGGCTACTTCATCGTTTGTCCACTTTCTGTTAACTTTTTAACAGGCTACACGGTAAGTAAGGAAATTGAGAATACATTCACAGTCGATTCCTATTTATCATCCGTAGCAACGCTTACTTTGGGCACGGGAATTATTTTTGAATTGCCAATTGTAATTTTTATCCTCTCTAAACTTGGCTTAATGACTCCAAAGTTAATGAGATCTAGCAGGAGATATGCGACTGTTATCATTTTAATTATTGCAGCAATCGTTACGCCTACACCAGATATTATGACGATGATGATTGTTGCAACACCTTTATTTCTGCTGTATGAATTAAGTATTTATGTTTCAGCTTACATAGAACGTCAGAAGAAAAAAGCAGAAGCAGAATTTTATGCAAAATAGGTGAAAACACTAAAATTATAAACCAAAATTCAACCGATTGAAATTGAAACTAGCCATAGGTTCTGATCATGCTGGCTTTGACTGCAAAACATCATTAATCAACCACCTAATTGGGTACGAAATTGAAGATTTCGGCCCGTTTAATTCCACCTCGGTAGACTATCCAGATTTTGCTCACGCAGTTGCCGAGGCTGTAGCAAGTGGCAAATTTGATTATGGAGTTTTACTTTGCGGTTCTGCAAATGGGGTTGCCATTACTGCCAACAAACACCAATCAATCAGGGCAGGAATATGTTGGCTACCAGAAATTGCTTCGCTTATCAGAAAGCACAATAATGCAAACATCCTTTGTATTCCGGCCCGATTTGTATCTTTACCGGATGCAAAAGAAATTACAACCGTTTTCTTAAACACAGTTTTTGAGGGCGGCAGACATCAAAAAAGAATCGATAAAATTTTGCTTTAAACTAACTATCCAATCATGAATAAAAAACTTTTAGCTATTTCAGTCCTGGCTATATTTGGTACGAGCTGTTTTGCGCAGGTAAAGCCCCTAGCAGTTAATAATAATGCTGTTAAATTTAGCAAAGCGATTAATCCTGAAGCCGCTTTTAAACATTTATCAGTTTTAGCCTCTGATGAATACGAAGGTAGAGAAACCGGTACCAGAGGCGCATGGATGGCGGCAGACTACATCCGTAAATATTTCAAATCAATAGGATTAAAAGGCCCTGTAAATGGCGAATATTTTCAAAAAATAGACTTAGTAAGCGACAGCATTACCCAGCGTATGCTTACAATAAATGGGCAACCCCAAGAAGCATTCAAGGATTTCGTAATCTCAAACAATGCAGTTGGCCCGAATGGATTTACATTTAGCGCTGACGAAATTGTTTTTGCAGGTTACGGCGTACAAAATGGAGAATATAATGATTTTAAAAACATCGATGTTTCTGGAAAAGTAGTTATGCTTTTTGCAATCGGAGACCCAACTCTAAAAACAGGAGAGAAATTGGATAGAAGACAGGCAATGATGGCTCGCTACAAAAAAATGAGCTATTTGAATCAAAATAAGGCAAAAGCAGTGATATTAATAGACCCTGCTCTTGATAAAACTTCTCCTTATATGATTGAACGACAAAAAGCAGGGGTCGTTTCTGTAAAGAAGGCCACTGACCTCAATGCAGCGGCTGGGTCAGATCCATTTATTTCTGTGTCTATTTCTACTGCGACCGCGAACATAATATTAAAGGCCGCGGGCACAAGTGTAGATTCTGTTCAGCATACCATTTCAGCAACAATGAAACCTGCCTCCAAAACTATAAATGTGGCGATTTCTGCTAGCGCGATGAAAACCCAAAAACCTGTGCGCTGCGAGAATGTCTTGGGCTATTTAGAAGGCAGCGATCCAAATTTAAAGAACGAAGTATTAATCATTACTGGCCATTATGACCATATCGGAATGGTGAATGATCCAAACGCTACAGATAAAGTAAATAATGGCGCAGATGATGATGGTTCTGGGACGACAGGTGTTTTGCTGATGGCTAAGGCATTTACTGATGCGAAAAAAGCAGGTAAAGGACCTAAAAGAAGTATCTTGTTTATGACAGTTGTTGGCGAGGAAAAAGGTTTGTGGGGTTCTGAATGGTATTCTGACCATCCTATTTTTCCTGTAAAAAATACCATTGCAGATTTAAATACAGATATGATTGGCCGTATTGGGGAAGAATATTTGGGTAAGGCAGATTCTGCAAATTACATTTACTCTATCGGTTCTAATATGTTAAGCAGCGGCTTGGGCAAACTTAGCGAACAAGTAAATGCCACTTATACGAAAATGAAATTAAATTATAAATACGATGATCCGAAAGACCCAGAGCGTATCTATTATCGTTCCGATCATTACAATTTCGCGAAATTAGGTATTCCAATTATTTTTTACTACGACGGTATGTTGCAACAAGATTATCACCAACCAGGCGATGAAGTGAGCAAAATCCATTTTGGGTTGTTGTGCAAACGGGCTAAACTTACCTATTTTACGGCTTGGGAATTGGCGAATGGGGCTAAAAGACCAATTGTTGACATGGATGGAAAAGGAAATCCATTGAAACCTTAAGTTCGAGTAAAAAAAATAAGGAATTCAGCCCTTTCAATGTTTATTGAAAGGGCTTTTTTTGAAGATCATTTTTCCTGCCAACGGTTTTTCATATCTTTGATCTATGATTAAAACTGCCGAAGAATTTTTGGAAAAGGCCGATGAAAAGGCATTCGATTTAAAACACCGTAAAACCATCAATTACAACATAGGCAAATACAATTCTGCTGTTGCACGAGGTCTGGAGAAGTTCGAGGATCTAGAGAGTTCCAAGAAGAAAGCGCACCTTGTAAAGTGGCGTGTCATGGAAAATCTAGATAAATTTTTACCCGAATTTGAATCTAATTTTCTGCGACGGGGTGGGAAAATTATATGGGCAAATGATGTAGAGGAAGCACAACGGGAGATCTTAAGAATCATTCAGAAAAGCAATGCCAAAACAGTTATCAAATCTAAATCGATGACTACGGAGGAGATTCACTTAAATGATTTTTTGGAGAAAAACAACATCGAATCCTTGGAAAGTGATTTAGGGGAATTTATCGTACAGCTTTTGGGGCAACCACCCTACCACATTGTTACCCCGGCAATGCACCTGAGCGCCATAGAAATTGCGGAACTTTTTCATGAAAAGTTTGGAACTCCTACTGATGCCACCCCGCAGCAACTTACTCAAAAAGCCAGGGAGCTGCTTCGAGATAAATACTTAAATGCTGATGTTGGAATTTCTGGAGGTAATTTTTTAATCGCAGATACTGGTAGTATTGCAATTACAGAAAATGAAGGGAATGCCCGTTTATGCACAAGTTTTCCGAAAATTCATATTGCCATTGTTGGAATCGAAAAAATTATCCCGTCTATTGCGGATTTAGATTTATTTTGGCCGCTCTTGGCTTCTCACGGCACAGGTCAAAATTTAACGGTCTATAATTCTATTTTAACCGGCCCTCGACAAGTCGATGAAACAGACGGCCCAGAAGAAATGTATGTGGTTTTATTGGATAATGGCAGGACAAATTTGCTGGCCCAAAAAGAACAACGCCAAGCTTTATATTGCATCCGCTGCGGTGCGTGTTTAAACGCATGCCCAATTTATAAAAATATTGGCGGGCATAGTTACAATACAACCTATAGTGGGCCAATTGGCTCAATAATTACTCCGCATCTAAAAGGGATGGAAGAATTTAAGCATCTAAGCTATGCTTCTACCTTATGTGGAAAATGTTCTGAAGTATGCCCTGTTAAAATTGACATCCATAAAATGCTTCTATTGAATAGGAGAGACGCCACAGAAAATCACCAAAATAGCAAGGTTGAAGAAATTGGATGGACAATGTTTTCTAAAATGATGAAAAGCAGGAAGTGGATGGATTTCTGCAGCGGATCAGTTAAGAATTTTATACTTAAAACATTTTTTAAAAAGAGTTTCGGAAAGCATCGTGAATTGCCAAAAGTAGCTGTTAAATCTTTTTCTAAACAATGGACAGAAAAACTGCAAAAAAAAGATGTAGTTGATTGATGTTTTACTTAAAGGAAAGTTAAGGATTATTGGAAGATGATTGCCAAATTTTTTATCTGACTAAACGATATTGGGAGCTCAATAGGCCGCCCACCATAGCTTGTGAGTTTTAAAACTAGCAAAGAATGCGATAATTGGCCACAACGCACAGCGGACAAATCGAGTGAGCGAATTACAAATGCGACTCCTTTCTTTGGATTCAAAATAGACGGATTTACTCAAAAATAGTTTAAAAATAATAAAATAGGTCCCAAAATCCGAGTTGGGCAGAATTGTGCGTTCGCAGCAAACGATAGGAATATGAGTGAACCCAATAGCTTAAACATTATTTCAATTCGTCTAAAACTTTAAAAATTTTCTCTCGTATCCCGCCACCGCTATAATTGTTAATATTTATCACAACTATATATTTGTTTCCAGCGGGATCTGTATGATATCCGGCAAACGCAGAAACATCGTTTATGGTGCCGCTTTTTAATTTCATTCCATTGTACTCGGGAATAGCCTTGTAATAGTCTGCAAACCAACCCTCCTTTTGGATCTGATAGAGGACAGTTGCCATAGCCGATGTTGTAATGCGGTTGCCCGGTGAAAGCCCGCTACCGTCTATAATATTTAATGAAGATTTTTCTATGCCCCTATTTGCCCAATAGTCGACCTCTACCGCTGCACCATTTGAAGTTGTTGCCTCTTTGCCTCCTTTCTGGGCTATGGTTTTCAAGAGGGTTTCGCCGTAAAGATTTATGCTTTTCTTTAAAAACCAGAAAACCATTTCGCTAAGTGTTGGCGAACTGATGGTAGCTAATTTATGTACAGCGCTCGGAAAAGACTCCTTATTGGCAATCATTAATCTGGCAGTCGTAGTAGATTTATTTGCTACAATACCTAAACGTTTCAATGTGTCTTGCAGACGAAATGCACAGTCAAAAGCGGGATCTGGTAGCGCTGCCGAAATACCAGATTTGTTAATTCCTATGCCCCAGCTTCCGCGCAGGTACGCTGTATTTCCGTAAGTTGGGAGGAAAGCGTAAGCATTGTCGCCACTACCACTGCTGCCAGTTTTCAATTCGTTTACGATTTGTAAGTATGGCATCTCAGGTACGGTCTTAACAACAGTTGCTTCTTTTGAAGAACTCGTCCCAGGTTTTAATTTTATGTCGAATTGGTTTTCTCTCCAAGCTAAGCCACTCGTTCCAGCGCCATAATAGTTGCCGATATCTTGCCAAATCCAACCATCTGGCAGGCGTTGAGTGCCAAATATCCTATCGTCTCCAATAATTGAACCATTTATTTTTTTAATTCCCGCAGATTTAATGGCGTTTACCCAAATAGTTAGTACTGCGTTTTCGGTATTTGCATATCGCCAAGATCCTAACGTTGGATCGCCGCTACCTACAACAATCAAATTTCCGTCTAACGTTCCGTCCGTAGCAATATTTCCACTATAAACCAATGTGGTTTGATACTGAAAATCTTTGCCCAATACACTAAACGCTGTGGCTGCAGTAATGGTTTTCAGCGTTGAGGCAGTAGCTAAACCGACCTGCTCATTATGCGCGTACAATGTTTTTCCTGTGTTGCCATTGAGTACACAAATTGATGCAACGGCATGTTTTGTTTGATCATCACTTAATAACTTGTCGAAAGCGCTAGAAATGTTTTCAATTCTATTTTGCGAGAAAGCATTAAATGTTATAAAAAGAAATAATGCAATAAAGGCGAGTTTTTTCATTTAAATAATAGATGGCATAAACATCAAAATCATTTTTTAAGCGGCGTCAAGCCGTATTTCATGGAAACAAAAAGAGATGCCTTTAGGGCATCTTTTTTTTATCTTTTAGTTGAACAGTAAACTTCAGTGTATTTTACACTAGCTCTTTTCTGACCAAATATTCTGCAATTTGTACCGCGTTTGTAGCCGCGCCTTTCCTTAAATTATCTGCGACAATCCAAAGATTTAGAGTTTTTGCTTGTGATTCATCTCTCCTAATTCTCCCGACAAAAACCTCATCTTTTTCATGAGCGTCTTTTGGCATTGGGTATTTTAAGTTAGCCACGTCATCGACTACGACAATTCCAGGCGCACTTTCCAAGATACTTCTAACCTCTTTCAAATCAAAGTCGTTCTCAAATTCGATATTCACTGATTCTGAATGACCACCTAAAACGGGTATACGAACTGTGGTAGCGGTAATCCTAATGCTATCATCGCTCATGATCTTGTTCGTTTCCTTAATCATTTTGATCTCTTCTCTGGTGTAGCCATTTTCGGTAAACACGTCAATATGAGGCAGAACGTTCATGTCGATTTGATAAGGATAGGCCATAGGGCCATCAACGATGCCTTTACGTTCGTTCATCATCTGCTCTACTGCTTTTACTCCGGTTCCGGTTACAGATTGGTAGGTGGAGACTACTACGCGTCTAATTTTATATTTGTCGTGCAAAGGCTTAAGCACTACCACCATTTGAATGGTAGAACAATTAGGATTCGCAATAATTTTGCTGTCTACAGAAAGCTCATGCGCGTTTACTTCTGGTACAATAAGTTTGATTTTTGGATCCATGCGCCATGCAGAAGAATTGTCGATCACCGTAGTACCAGCTTCCTTAAAACGCGGAGCATGTTCTAAAGAAGTAGAACCGCCTGCAGAAAACAAAGCAATATCTGGACGCATGCTTATGGCAGTATCTATGCTTACTATTGGAAATTTTTTTCCTTTAAAGGTAATTTCCCTACCCACACTTTTTTCTGATGCGACTGGAATTAACTCTGTTAACGGAAAATTTCTCTCTTCCAATACCTTTAACATTACAGTGCCCACCAAACCTGTGGCACCCACTACTGCAACTTTCATTTTAATTAATTATATTTATAAGACATTCTATTAGAGCCCAAATATGCTAAAAATTACGCTCTTTTTGCTACTTCTAATTTCTAAAGTTTGTTTTTCTCAAGTTGTTGAGGGTTTTAACGATCGAAATTTCAGCCAAAATCCAGCTTGGAAAGGAAATGCGGAATCTTTTTTGATTAATGCCGATGGGCAGTTGCAAAGCAATGGGCAAAAACTTGCTTCGCAAACCATCTATCTCTCTACCAAAAATGACTTGTGTCTAAATACAAGTTGGGAATTTTTCGTCCAATTAAAGTTCGATCCAACTTCTACTAACTTCACTCGAATTTATCTGGTTTCGGATGAGGCAAACTTAACAGGAAGTTTAAAAGGATATTTCGTTCAGATTGGGGAAACAGGGATGAAAGATGCCTTTCATCTCTATCGGCAAAATGGTAAGTTTACCAGTAAGATAATTAGCAGCGTTGCAAAAGATAGATTAAGCGGCAATTTGGTAAAAGCCAAGATTAGAGTTACAAGAGATTTAAATGGGAATTGGAGCCTGTTTACAGATGTGCTTGGAGGTGGGAATTATACATTAGAAGGCTCAGTGTTAGATAAAAGTTTTGTCGAGTCTTCGTACTTTGGCGTTTTGTGTAAATATGCTACGGCGTCAAGATTTAACCAATATATTTTTGATGATTTTTCTATTGAAGATTTAACTGCCGATGTTACTCCACCAGAGATGAATGGCGTTACGGTACTGGATTCTCTACGTGTCCAGATTGTTTTTTCTGAATCTGTGGATACTTCATCAGCTTTGCTGCCGCTTAATTATAATTTAGATCGTCAAGTTGGGCATCCTGTTTTAGTAGAACAGAGCACTAATTCGGCAAGTTATATTTTGCATTTTGAAAATCCACTAACCAGCGGACCATATGTACTTTCGTCAAAGGAAATAACCGATAGAAAGGGCAATAGGATCGTAGATGGTGCATCCAAATCTTTTTTCTACATAAAAGCTTATGGCGGGAGCCTGGGGGATTTGGTGATTAATGAGATTTTTGCGAATCCGTCGAACAGTCCTGGGTTGCCCAACACCGAATTTGTAGAGCTTTGGAATACGACCAATGAATATTTACTCACCACTGGATGGAAATACAGCGATATAACTTCAACGTATACATTTAAAGCGGATACCATTGCACCCGGAGCACATATTGTTTTATGCGCGCGGGTCGATACCTCAATATACAAACCCTTTGGGAAAACGATTGGCTTATCTCCTTGGCCAAGTCTGAATAATTCAGGTGATGTGTTGACATTGGTAAATGCACAAGGGGTTGAAATAGACAAAGTTGCTTATTCGGATAGATGGTATAAAGACGATGTGAAAAAAAAGGGAGGATATACTTTTGAACTTATAGATCCTAAAAACGTGTGTACGGGTATCCAAAACTGGGGGGCAACTATGGATGCATCGGGTGGAACTCCAGGGAAACAAAACTCTATTTATCGCGCTCAAGTGAGTAGCGAGATTCCAAGGTTGCTTAGTTACAATGTGGTGGATAGTGTTACGGTAGAAATTGTATTTTCAAAACCTGTAGATAGTGTAGCCGCCTCAAAATTAATTAACTATCAAATTAATAACGGTGTTGGTAATCCTGTCGAAATTAGATTTTCCTCCGCCATTTTCGATAAGGCTGTGTTGGCTTTTGGCACGCCCTTGATCCGAGGTAAGGAAAATATGCTGTTGATTAGCAATATTACAGACTGTGCAGGGAATTTGATCGATCCAAATGCCAATTTTGCTAAGCTTTTCTTAGCAAAAAAAATCGCTCAAAATGATGTTTTAATTTCAGAAATATTGTTTAACCCAAGGCCGAATGGGGTAGATTTTGTAGAGATTTACAACAATACTGCCGAATTGGTAGATTTGAAAGAGCTACAATTAGCTAACGTTGATGAAGAAGGAAATCCTGCAAACGTTAAGAAAATCACTTCTTCAACAGTGCTTATTGAGCCGGGGAGTTATTGGGTTTTGACAACAAATTCTGAAAATATTTTGCAAAATTATCTGACTGAAAACCAACCTCAATTTATACAAATGACTACGCTGCCGGGTTTTAACAACGATAAAGGTACTATTGTCCTCTTAAGTAATGGGAGAGGGATAGACAGATTTAGTTACACAGAAAAGATGCACAATCTATTGTTAAAGAACACTGATGGCGTATCTTTAGAACGAATTTCTTTTACCGAGCCAACAAATGCAAACGGTAATTTCACTTCAGCTGCAAGTAGCTCGGGTTTTGCAACACCAACTTATAAAAATTCAGTATCGAAAAGCGGAGCGGATGTGTATGTCAGTTTGTTAGCCAAAACGTTCTCGCCAGATGGTGATGGATTCGAAGATTTCCTGCAAATCGATTATCAGTTTGCCACAGGCGAAAAATTTGCCACTGTAAATGTATTTTCTGATCGGGGAGTTTTAGTTAAGCGATTGCTTAAAAACCAGACAATATCGACCAAAGGAAGTTTAAATTGGGATGGTTTTACAGATTCTGGGACAAAAGCAAATGTTGGCATTTACATTGTGCTTTTTGATGTATTCGATCTAAAAGGACAAACTTCCAGGTATAAAAAAACTTGTGTACTCGCTACAAAAATCAATTAAACGCTTGCCCGTTTACCGACACATTAATTTGCCAAATTCAAAACCTACACGTCGCAAATTAAAATTGCCTTTTTTAAGGAAGCTAATTTATCGTTGTTTTTAGGAATAAATTCCTGCGCTATAAATCCATTAAACCCAGTTGCTAAAATAGCTTCCATGATCGCCGGATAATTTAGTTCTTGTGTTTCGTCAATTTCATTACGGCCCGGAACACCTGCTGTATGGTAGTGCGCAAAGTATTGATGGTTATTGTTGATGGTACTTATTACGTTGCCTTCATCAATTTGCATGTGATAAATGTCATACAGCAACTTAAAATATTCAGAACCTAAACGCTTACATAGCTCTACGCCCCACGGTGTATTGTCACATTGATAATCCTTATGGTTAACTTTACTATTTAGAAGTTCCATGACCAAGACAACATTGTGTTTTTCGGCCAAAGGAATAATTTTTTTAAGTCCCTCAACACAATTTTTCCATCCAGTTTCGTCATCCTTTCCCCTACGACTACCGCTAAAACAGATTAAATTTTTATAGCCGGCCTCCGCAACCAAAGGAATCATTTTGGTGTAGTTTTGAATGAGTTGATCGTGAAATTTAAGGTCGTTAAAGCCATCTACTAAATTAATCTCTGCACCGTTACACATGCTGGATGTTAAACCATGTTTTTTTAGGGTTGGCCAGTCTTCGGGGCCAACCAGATCAATGCCTTTAAGCCCTAATTTTTTACCTTCCCTGCATAAGGTATCTACATCTAAACTACTAAAACACCATCGGCAAACGGATTGATTGATATTTCCTTTTAGAGATAAACTTTTAGTCATTGTCTGGTTGGTTTGCATAGTGGAAACGAAAGATTTTGATGAAGTACCAAGCGTTACGCCACCTACGATAATGCCTTTCAAAATTGTTCGTCTTTCCATGGTTGGGATGCTAATACCAGTGTTTAATTTTTTGATAAAAACTTATCTATTTAAATGTTATTTTTCTTCAATTCGGTTACTGCATAGTCGCAAGCACGGGCTGTTAAAGCCATAAATGTTAGCGAAGGATTTTGACAAGCGATTGAAGGCATGCAAGAACCATCTGTTACGAAAACATTGTTTACCTCGTGCATTTGATTAAATTTATTTAACACAGAGGTTTTTGGGTCGTTACCCATTCTTGCTGTTCCCATCTCGTGAATCGCCATTCCTGGGTAACAACCGGCATCATACGTGCTGATGTTTTTTATCCCCGAGGCTTCTAACATCTCAGCAGCATCATTCATCATATCAACACGCATTTTTTTCTCGTTATCCTTATACTCACAATCAATAGCCAATACAGGTTGGCCCCATTTGTCTTTCTTTTCTTTATTGATGTAAACTTTATTTTCGTAGTATGGTAACATTTCTCCAAACCCGCCGAGTCCCATTGTCCACTTCCCTGGGGTTGTCATTTTAGTTTTAAAATCGGTTCCAAAGGCCAATTCGGCAACATCATCCTGCCAGTTACTTCTACTCGCACTACCTTGATAACCGAAACCACGTAAATAGTTGCGTTTTTCATCTCCAGTGTTTCTGTATCTTGGAATATAAATACCATTTGCCCTGCGACCATACGTATATTTATCTTCAAAACCTGGCGCATCACCGCTCGCTCCACAACGGAAATGGTGATCCATTAAATTATGCCCTAACTGTCCGCTGGCGTTGCCCAACCCGTTCGGATGCGCTTCAGAAGTTGAATTTAACAAAATAAATGTTGTCCCCAAGGTAGACCCATTAACAAAAACAATTTTAGCATAAAACTCCATTGTTTCATTAGTCTCCGCATCAATGACCATAACCCCTTTGGCTTTTTTAGTATCTTTATCGTAAATAATGTGATTTACAATGGAGTAAGGCCTTAACGTTAATCTTTTCGTAGCCATTGCAGCAGGTAGAGTTGAAGCTTGTGTACTAAAATAGGCTCCGAACGGGCAACCTCTGCTACATAGATTTCGATATTGGCAGCTGCCACGGCCTTTATGTGGTACAGTTAGGTTAGCGGTCCGACCAATCATTAAAATTCTAGACTTTTTATAATGTTCCTCAAGTCTTGCTTTAACTAATTTTTCGACACAATTAAGATCCATGGGAGGTAAAAACTCCCCATCAGGAAGGAGCGGCCAATTTTCTTTCGACCCACTTATCCCAGCAAAACGCTCCGCATAGCTGTACCAAGGAGCAATGTCTTTATAGCGAATTGGCCAATCATTTCCGTGGCCATCTCTTGCGTTGTCCTCAAAATTATGATCACTAAACCGATAGCTCTGCCTTCCCCAGGTTAAAGATTTGCCCCCAACTTGAAAACCCCGATACCAATCAAATCTCTTATCCTCTGTGTAAGGACATTCTAGATCGTTAACCCACCATTTCTCATTTGCTTCTTGGTATGGATAATCCCTTATTTGAACCGGATGAGTCGCCTTTTGAGCCTCTGTTATCGTTCCACGGTGTTCTAATTCCCATGGATTTTTTAACGCTGAAGGGTAATCTTTAATGTGCTCGACATTCATTCCTCTTTCTAACATCAACACATTTAGACCTTTCTCCGTAAGCTCTTTCGCAGCCCAGCCACCACTAATTCCGGATCCTATAACAATTGCATCGTAGGTATTTTCTGCTTTTAAGTTTGTATTTACATTCATCACTTCTGTTAGATTACCACTGTTAGAATTAAGTTGCCCAAGACTTTTGCCCAGGTTTTAAAGGCGTAGCACCGTCGTATCGCCCAGGAATGGCAACGTAATTGCGGGCTTGAACGCAACCAATTTCTGAAGAAAAATAACCTAGAATAGTTAAATCTCTAGCAATTGCAAAAAAATAATTTTCCTTTTTATCACTTGCTCTATCTGCTCTTTTTTGTTGAATGGTTTCCTCTCTTATTTGGCCAACTAGTTTTGTGCGTTCTGCAGTTGTTAAAGATAAAAAAGCTTTATTAAAGTTGTTAATTGATTTGGCTTCCATTTCTTTCAACCCATCAAAGAAGGCTTTTTGTATGTCTGCTGGATAACAATCTCTCACCATCATTGGAATAAACTTGCCAACACCAGCTGCCTTAGCTCCGGGTGAGGATTTAGTTGTGGGAAGAATAATTTCAGCAAATTCAGCGAGCATTTTTTCCTGATCCGCAGTAAAGAACACTCGATTTTTTTCATTTTCAGGGAGTATAAAACCTTCAAATAAAATGCCCATTGTGGTTGCTGAAATGACTCCGCCAAACAATACAGCAACATTTTTTAATGCTTCTCTTCTTTGCATGTTATCAATAGTTATATTTGGTTATCATTTATTGATGGGTATCTTAAACATTCTCCAAGAAAACGCTCAACTAAGTGCTACAATTAATATACTAGTAAAATTGAGTAAATTAAATGACTTATTAATTGTAAAAAACTGTATTGTCCGCAAATGTTTATTTAACTAAATTATTTTTTATGTAGTCACAACTTGTTCTAATAGAGCCAATAGGATCTGGATAATAGTTGTTCTCATGCTCAACGAAGAAGTGTTTCATACCAGACAATTTTGCCTCTTCAAAAATTGGTTTAAAATCTATGGAACCTTTGCCAACTTCTGTATTTTCTTCCGGATGTTGCTTGTCCATATCTTTAACATGCCACATCACAAATCTTCCTGGATTTTCTTTCATCAAGGTGATTGGATCTTTACCGCCACGTACTACCCAATAGATATCCATTTCGAAATTAACGAGGTTTTTGTCCGTTTCCTTTAATAAAATTTCATATCCAGTCGTATCACCAACAGGTTTAAACTCAAAATTATGGTTGTGGTAAGCAAATTTTAATCCGGCTTCTTTTGCCAATTCAGCAACTTTGTTAAAATCCTCAGCTAATTTTTTAAAGCCATCAGCCCCTTCACCAGCATGGGCAGAAGCGATGGTGAAATAATTGCTTCCAACGGCGAGTGCTGCATCCATGTTGGTTTTTAATTGATCGGTTTTTCCTGTTCTATCGAACTCATCCATACCATAGTGTCCACTCGGGGCTGTTAAACCATTGTCGGCCAAAAGTTTCTTAAAGTCTTTGGGTGTATACCCGAAAAACTTTCCGTCACCAAATCCAAATGTTTCTACTTCTTGATAGCCTGCTTTTGAAATTTGCGCAATGGTTCCAGCAGCATCTTTTGGTAGCATATCTCTCAAGGTGTACAACTGCAAGCCTATTTTTTTAGGCGATTTACTGAAGGCAAAGGAAGGTGCCACTACTGCAGCTCCTACAATAAATCCTGCCTGTTTTACAAATGATCTTCTGGTAGTCATAATGCTGTTTTAAATTAGTTCTTTTTTAATATAATCACAGCTCGTTTTAATCGAGTCTAATTCGTTAGGGTAATAATTATTTTCTTGTTCTACAAAAATGTGTTCCATTCCGGCTAATTTAGCCTGCGCAAATATGGGTTTGAAATCTATTCGTCCGCTGCCAACTTCTGTATTTAGATTTGGATTTTTTTTGTCCATATCTTTAATGTGCCACATTTTAAACCTTCCCGGATGTTCTTTAAATAGCTGTACCGGAATTTTCCCAGCTCTAGCAACCCAATACAAATCCATTTCGAAATCTACTAAATTTTTGTCCGTTTCGGTTAGTAATGTTTCGTACCCATCAATATTGCCAATGGCATCAAATTCAAAGTTATGGTTGTGGTAGGCTAGTTTCAATCCGGTAGATTTACACATTTCTGCTGCCTTATTGAGTTTTTCGGCGATTTTCTTATAATCATCTACGCTCGTCCGTAAAGTTGCATCTAGATATGGAACAGTCAAATATTCGCTTTTAAGAATTCCTGCAGCTTCAATGGCTGCAATTAGCTCATCGGTATTTCCATCTACTAAGAAATTACCAAGTCCGTAGTGTCCACTAGTAGCCTTTAGGTTCACGTCGTCTAAAATTTTCTTAAAATCTTTTGGTGCCAATCCCCAAAACTTATCCTTTATCGAAAAACCGTAAGTTTCTACCGTGTTGTATCCCGCCTTGGCTACCTGTTCCAAAATGAGCTTTACATTATCGCCAATCCTATCTCTAAGGCTGTAAAGTTGTAAGCCGACATTTTTAGCTGCACCATTGCATGCAAAAGCAGGCAGTAGCCATACTGCGGTTGCAGCCATGCTGCTCGATACGATGAAATTTCTTCTGGTAATCATTTGGGTTGTTAGATAATGTGAATGATTTATGGTTAAATATATCTATTTAAATTCCAGTTTGCTAGTTGCTTCCTCTTCATTATTTATATTATTCTTCGTTTTTTCATTAAATGTTAAAGCAAATAAAACAAACACTAGCAATGCGATTCCCGCAGGGATTATCCAAATCATTTTCCAATCCATTGAACCATCCGTGGCTTTGTATGCGTCGGAGATTTTCCCGGCGACGGCAAAACCGATTAACATGCCGACGCCATAAGTAGCTAATGTAATTAGACCCTGTGCCGAGCTTTTAAATTTTTCACCTGCTTTAGAATTTGTATAAATTTGCCCTGATACAAAGAAAAAATCATAGCAAACACCATGCAGCGCAATACCGATAATCAGCATAAAACTCAATTCGCCGGCATTTCCATAAGCGAATAATGCGTAACGAACTGCCCAAGCCAACATGCCAATCAAGATGGTGAATTTAAATCCAAAGCGTTTAAAAAATATAGGTAAAAACAATAGAAAAATTACTTCAGACGCTTGGCCTATGGTCATCTTGCCTGTAGGATTGGCTACGCCTATGTTTGATAAAAATGGGTTTGCATTTTGATAGTAAAATGCCAACGGAATGCAGATTAAGATTGAGGATATAAAAAATATCAGAAAATTCCTGTCTTTCAATAACTTTAAGGCGTCTAAACCCAGAACGTCTGAAACGGTTATTTTCTGATCAGCAGAAATCTTTGGCGGCGTTTTCGGTAAAGTAAAGCTGAACAAACCGAGTACAAGCGAAACAATGCCAGCCATTAAAAAAGTGTTTTTTAATAAGCCAGTTTCAGTACCTTCCTTTGAGTCCCAGTGAAAAAAGTAGCTAATTAGTAAACCAGCTATGATCCATCCCAAAGTGCCCCAAATGCGGATAGAAGAAAATTCTTTCTCTGGATCCTTCATTTGATTGAACGAGACTGAATTTACAAGCGCCAAAGTTGGCATAAAAATAATCATATAGCCAAGGACGTACGGATAGAAAGTGGTTATATCTGGTGCTACATACATTTGATACATCAGCACTGCCCCAATTAGATGTAATATTCCGAGTATTTTTTCGGCATTAAAATATCTGTCTGCGATTAGACCCACAATAAACGGGGCAACAATGGCGCCCCATGATTGGGTAGAAAATACAGCGCCAGTTTCTGCACCCGAAGCTTTTAAATTATTTCCCAAAAATGTACCTAGCGTAACGAACCATGCGCCCCAGATAAAAAATTCCAGGAACATCATGCTCGACAGTTTAAATCTTGTAATAAAATTCATTTGGTTAAAATGTTAAATGGTATTTAAGGTCAAGTTATGTTTATCGCTGTAGGTAGAGCATATCCCTTCCTACAGCGGTAATTTACCTAAAGCTCTTTTATAGAGATATTTTTATACCACATTTCTCCCCCATGATCTTGCAAAGCAATTTTTCCTTTGTGAAAGGTACCCCAATCTTTCCAATTTGCGAATTTGCTTCCCGCAACGAGTTTACTCCAGCTTTCATCCCACATAGTGGTTTTTACGACTTGCACACCGTTTAAGAAAAGCGTAAGATTTCCTTTATCACTTACAATTCTAGCCCTGTTCCACTCACCTACAGGCTTAACCGGTTCAGAAGAACTAGAGATCAAATCGTAAAGATCGCCGGCACGATGTTTTGGGTTTTTTCCATCTGGGTGACCGTCGTTGTCTATTACCTGCATTTCTATTCCCGTAGTATAGGTTTCTGAATATTTCGGATCTTCATGGACATAAAAAATTAACCCGCTATTAGATCCCGGAGCAACTTTCCAATCGTATGTTAAATCAAAATTGCTGTACTCTTTATCGGTTACCAAATCGCCCCCTCCATCTTTTACGGTCGGGTCTAAATGAAATACACCGTCATTTGTAGTCCACGCAGCGCCCACCACATTTTTATTGTAGGTATGCCATCCTTTTATGGTCGCTCCTTTAGAAAGTTGTTGATACCCTTTTTGTGCGCAAGAAGATAACGCAACGGCCGCGCATAAAAGCATGGCATAACTAAATTTTTTCATTTATTTTATACTAAGATGTGCCGAAATTCTCTACATTCGACGATTTAATTAGAATTGATTAAGCACTGTTTACTAAACTTTTAAATCGCCCCAACCATTTCTGTATGTACGTTTTACAAATTGGTTTGCTTCATCAAAATTAGTAATTCTCATGTTGTTGTTGTCCCAAAGCATTTTTTTATATCTTCCGGGATAATTCGTTTTACCGTTGTTGGTTACTTGAATGTCAAAACTTCTGATGGCCAAATTCGCCATAAGTAATGCTTCGGTCAGCGGTCCAGCAATTTCGAAAGGCGAACTTACCTTTTGTTTTCCGTGCCCGGCAATAGCCGCTTCTACCCATTGTGCATAGTGACCGTCAGCACCACCTTTCACTCTAGCATATTTTTCAGGCACTTTAATGTCTTTATTTCTGCTAAGTGGAAGTAATTTTGGGTTGGCGCTGTAAGTTTCGCACATCATCTTTCCCTTTGATCCGATAAATAATGTTCCGTTGCCGCCATCTCCAAAAGTTTCGTCTGCTTCTAATTCTTCAGGACGTTGTGGTTGGATGCCACCGTCCATCCAGTGCACTTCTACATCGGTAGCGGTACGTTCCGTTTTTGGAAACTTTAACGTTACGTGACTAGATGGAGGACAGCTTTTTGGAAAATAACCACGTTTAAACTCATCTACATATACAGATCCCACGCTAGCCTCTACTTCGCTGGCGTATTTAAGTCCTAAAACGCTAAAAGGTGCTTCTAATAAATGGCAGCCCATATCTCCCAAAGCACCTGTTCCATAATCCCACCATCCCCTCCAGTTAAAAGGAATAAGTTTGTCCACATAGTCCTCTTGAGGCGCGGTACCTAGCCATAAATCCCAATCTAATTCCTTTGGTATGTTTTCTGATTTTGCGGGCCAAGGAATTCCTTGTGGCCAAACGGGTCTGTCCGTCCAAGCGTAAACGGTGTGAACGTCGCCGATTAAACCTGCCTCAACCCATTCTCTCATTTGGCGCGGACCATCATTAGAAGCTCCCTGATTGCCCATTTGAGTGACTACCTTATATTTTTGGGCAGCATTTGTGAGTATTCTAGCCTCATAAATATCGTGGGTTAAAGGTTTTTGCACATAAACATGTTTGCCAAGTTGCATGGCTCCCAAAGCAATAATGGCATGATTGTGATCGGGGGTTGATACAGAGACCGCATCGAAATTTTTATGTTCTTTGTCCATTAATTCGCGCCAATCTTTGTAGTACTTAGCTTTTGGAAAAGCTTTTCTGCTGGCAGCCGCCCTGCGATCGTCTACATCGCATAAAAAAGCAATGTCAGCTTTACCACTTTTTGCAAAGTTTGCAATATCACTCTCGCCTTTACCACCAGCACCAACGCCAGCAACTAGTAATCTATCACTAGGCGCCAAGAAACCTGGGCCGCCCAAGACGTGCCGAGGAACAATCATAAACGCTGCGGCAGCAATTGCACTTGTTTTTAAAAATCCGCGCCGGTTAGTCGCATCTTTAATTTCTGTATTTTTTTCCATTGTTTAGTTAGGTTAATTCTATTTTTTTAAGGCTAATATATATTGTACCATTAATTTCACATCTGCTTTTGCAAGCGTAGGATGAGGGCTCATCGGGATTGCTCCCCAAACGCCGGAGCCACCGTTAATCACTTTTCCCACCAGGTAATTTATATTTGCCTCATTCGGCTTAT
Source organism: Pedobacter sp. UYEF25 (assembly GCF_054061655.1). NCBI lineage: Bacteria > Pseudomonadati > Bacteroidota > Sphingobacteriia > Sphingobacteriales > Sphingobacteriaceae > Pedobacter > Pedobacter sp. UYEF25. The sequence continues at coordinate 304,389 of NZ_JBSSEL010000003.1, forward strand.
ATTTTTCCGCCACCATAACGTATGCAGGCCCTACTATTTTAGTTTGCTCGTTATGGCAGGCCAAACAATCTGACTTTGCTAGTAATTTTCCTCCCGCAGCAATTTGAGCAGGGGTTCCTGCAATAGCAGAATTATCTTTTGCGACTACTGGAGGAGGTAATTTTATAACTGGTTTTTCAGTCTCTTTCGGTTCGACCTTAGGTAGAGTGACTTTTTGAGTGTCTGCTTTAGCGGGTTCATTGGTTGCAGGCGCTGCAGTTACTACATTATCGACCTTAGCCATTGATGAGGTATCTGCAGATTGCTCGCCAGTTTTGCTTGAAGTGCAATAGGAACCCATCAATATAATTGCGGCGCCTAATGTTAAAATTGTTTTTTTCATCGTTGTATTAGTGTGTGTTTATTTTAAATTCCAAGTATCCTTTTATTAAAGTCGGCATCGCTACCTGCAGAAGCAAAATCATCAAACGCTTTATCGGTCACTTTAATGATGTTTTGTTCTATAAATGCTGCACCCTCTCTTGCACCATCCTCTTGATTTTTTAGACAACATTCCCATTCCATCACAGCCCACCCTGGAAAATCATATTTAGCCAGTTTACTAAAAATGGTTTTAAAATCTACCTGGCCGTCGCCCGGAGAACGATACCTACCTGCCCTGTTGATCCAACTTTGGTAGCCTCCAAATGTGCCCTGTTTTCCTGTGGGATTGAATTCTGCATCTTTAACGTGGAAAGCTTTTATTCTTTCGTGATAAAAATCGATGTATTGGATATAATCTAATTGTTGAAGCACAAAGTGTGAAGGATCATACAGCAAACACGCCCTTGGATGATTATTCACCGCAGCCAAAAACATTTCGTACGTTTCCCCATCGAATAAATCTTCCCCTGGGTGAATTTCGTAACAAACGTCCACTCCGCAATTGTCAAACTCATTTAAGATGGGCATCCATCGTTTTGCTAGCTCTCTAAAACCTTCCTCTACTAAGCCTTCAGGGCGCTGGGGCCACGGATGAAAATATTGCCAGAGTAAAGATCCACTAAAAGTTGCATGTGCCGTTAGCCCCAAATTTTGCGATGCTTTAGCGGCATATTTTAACTGTTGAACAGCCCACTTAGTACGTTCCGGCGCATTGTTGTGGAATTGCTTTGGAGCAAAAGCATCAAAAAGATCATTATAAGCCGGATGTACAGCCACAAGTTGACCTTGTAAATGTGTAGATAGCTCGGTGATTTCTAATCCGTAGGAGGCTATTTTCCCTTTCAACTCATCTGCATAGGTTTTACTCTCGGCTGCTTGTTGCAGATCTATAAATCGGTTGTCGGTTGTTGGCATTTGTATGCCTTTAAATCCCAATCCCTGTGCCCAAGCACAAATGCTGTCTAAAGAGTTGAAAGGTGCTTCATCACTTATAAATTGAGCTAAAAAAACTGCAGGGCCTTTAATAGTTGTCATATTTTAAACTTTATTGTCTAACCATTTTTGATCTGAATTGCTAGAATTTACCACATTTTCTATAAATGCCATTCCTCTAACACCATCTTTTGCAGTTGGGAAATCTAGCATTTCTGCCGTTGGTTTTTCTCCTCGATGTATGGCGTCTAATGTTTGCACAAAATTTCTATAAATATTTGCAAAAGCTTCAAGATATCCTTCGGGATGGCCACCTGGCGTCCGCATGTTGTGTTTTGCAAAACTGCCTAAATAATCACTTCCAGCACGATAAATTTCTGCAGGTTTATCTGTCCATTTAACCATTAAGCTGTTTGGTTCCATTTGATGCCACTCTAAGCCACCTTTTTCTCCGTATACTTTAATTTTTAAGGCATTTTCCTCACCGGCGGCAATTTGAGACGCAATTAGAACGCCATTGCTTCCATTGTCAAATTTTAATAGCACATTACCATCATCATCTATTGCTCTACCAGGTACAACAATATTTAAATCTGCGCATATTTTTGTTATTTCCAAGCCGGTAATGTATTCTGCCAAATGGGCGGCATGCGTACCAATGTCTCCCATAGAACCACTTTTCCCTGTTTTACTCGGGTCGGTTCGCCAAGCAGCCTGTGCATTTCCCTCGCGCTCAGAAAGCTTACTTAACCAACCTTGCGGATACTCGACAATCACTTTTCTGATTGCTCCAATCATGCCCTCGCTAACCATTTGTTTGGCTTGTTTAACCATGGGATAGCCAGAATAGGTATGTGTTAAGCAAAGGGTAAGACCAGTTTGCTCTACCTTTTTTTGTAATTGTTTGGCCTCATCTAATGTTATGGTCATTGGTTTTTCGATCACCACGTTAAATCCATGATCTAAAGCCAACATAGCAGGTTCAAAATGCGCAAAATTAGGAGTTACAATGGTTACAAAATCTATTCTCTTATCGGCTGGCAATTTGCTTTCTTTTTCAAAAAGCTCCTGATAGTTTGCATATATCCTGTCTTCGCTCAGAAAAAGGGATCTTCCAGACGCTAGCCCAATTTCCGGATGGACGCTAAATGCTCCGCAGCAAAGTTCAACCAAGCCATCCATATTGGCTGCAATACGATGAATGGCACCTATAAAGGCATCTTTTCCACCGCCGATCATTCCCATTCTTATTTTTCTTTTCATCCTTTTTAAAAGTGTTACTAGTCGTTTCAGTTTTACCTCATCCAAATAATTAAATTAAAGGAGCAATTGCACGGGATTTACTTTCCCTTCAATTCGTATACATGTTTTACGTCGGAGGGTTTTTTTACTAGAGTAAATAGCACCATTTGGTTACATTGAAACTGTATTATTTTATAAGAACTAGTATTTGGTTAATTCATTTTGACACGTAATATTAGATAAAATTTTGGAGAATTGTGGTAAAGAAAACTCAAATCATTTAATGTAATGCATTTATTACTCATTTTTATTTGAAATAAAATAGGGGTAATTTTTTTTTTCTTAGCCATTTGCACGCAAAATAAATCGATTTACTTAAAATTTTTTAAAAAATCACACGAAATCGTACTTCGGTCTGATTGGTTTTACCTCGTTTTTTTACCTTTGCCTAAATCTAACAGATCTTATGCAAGAGAAAATAGTGGTTTTGGGGTCGAATGGCCAAATTGGTACCGAACTGGTATCGATGCTTAGAAAAATCTATTCGGTAGATGCCGTAGTGGCGTGCGACATTAGACGACCGGATTACGACATAAAAAATTCTGGACCCTTTGAATTTGTAAATGTGCTAGATAAAGAAATGCTCCTAAATATTTTTAGCAAGCATAAACCAACTCAGGTATATCTCTTGGCTGCACTATTATCTGCCACGGGCGAGCAAAATCCAAAGTTAGCTTGGGATTTAAACATGAACGGTTTGTTAAATGTATTAGACTTTGCCTTACAATTTAAAACTGCAAAGTTTTATTGGCCAAGTTCTATCGCAGTTTTCGGTCCGCATTCTCCTAAAATCGCTACTCCCCAATATTGTACAATGGATCCTAATACCGTTTATGGCACAAGTAAACTTGCAGGAGAACGATGGTGTGAATATTATCATCAGAAATATGGTTTAGACATTCGCAGCATTAGATACCCAGGATTAATTAGCTGGAGGGCTGCACCAGGTGGCGGTACCACCGATTATGCAATACACATCTTTCATGATGCGTTGAAAAAGGCTACCTACGAATCGTTTTTATCTGCCGACACAGAACTTCCCATGATGTATATGGACGATGCAATTCGAGGAACGATCGAATTAATGGACGCACCAGCGTCGGAAATTTCTGTAAGAAGCAGTTATAATTTTGCTGGGGTGAGTTTTACACCTGTCGAATTGGCGGAAGAAATCAAAAAACATATTCCTAATTTTGAACTTACTTTTTCTACTGGTGACCCAAGGCAACAAATTGCAGGGAGCTGGCCAAGATCTATCGATGACAGTAGTGCAGAGGCAGACTGGCAATGGAAACCTGAATTTGATTTAGCCAAAATAACAGCAGATATGCTTAAAAATTTGAAAAAGTAGTTCTAATAAGTAGTCGTTAAGTGGCTTGCAATTTGGAAGTTATTCAGTAGATCCGAAAACCAATTAATATAAAATAGATCTTGTCAATTAGACAAGGGCTAACTAAATAGAGTTCGAATATGGGAAGAGCATTTGAGTTTAGAAAAGAGAGAAAATTTAAACGTTGGGCCAAAATGGCCGTACAATTTACCAGAATAGGTAAAGACATTGTTATGGCTGTTAAAGATGCAGGGCCATCGCCCGATACAAACAGTCGTTTGCGTACTGCTATACAAAATGCAAAGGCAGTTAATATGCCCAAAGATAGGGTAGATGCAGCTATAAAACGTGCATCTGATAAATCGATGGCGAATTATGAGGAATATGTTTATGAAGGCTATGCGGCTCATGGCGTTGCAGTTTTAATTGAAACAGCAACAGACAATACCAATCGAACCGTTGCAAATGTGCGTAGCTACTTCAATAAAACAAACGGAACGTTGGGGAAAACGGGATCATTAGATTTTGTTTTTAACAGAAAATCCGTTTTCAGATTTAATCCCACCGCAGAAATGGATTTAGAAGAATTGGAATTTGAACTTATTGATGCTGGATTGGAGGATCTTTATGTAGAAGCTGATGAAGAGGGTAACGATGTGGTAGTGGCCCAAGGTGCTTTTGAAAATTTTGGCCCTTTGCATAAAGCAATTGAAGAAAAAGGAATTGAATTAAAGAGTTCTAAATTAGAACGTATTCCCCTTTCTTTTCAAGATGTTGATGAAGAGCAGGCAGCAGACGTTTTAAAGTTAATAGATAAATTAGAAGAAGATGATGATGTGCAAGCCGTTTACCATAACATGGCGGAATAATTCGATTTTAAGGTCTTCCGCTAGCTAAATTTGAAGCTAGGTCCATTTCGGCTTTTCATTGGCTTCAGATCTTGATCAAGTTATGCTTAATCCCATAAACCACCAATCCTGTCCTCGATTTTACGTTCAACTTGGAAAATAAAGATTCTCGATAATTATCTATCGTTCTCGGACTTACAAACATGACGTCTGCAACCTCTTTATACGTCAGTTCAGTGCTGCAATGTTGTAAAAAAATCAGCTCCCTTTCGGTAAGGGCGGGTTTAAAATTTTCGTCTTTTAATGCAGCAAATAACCTTCCGGAAACCAGTTCATTAATGAAGAATTTTTTTTCGTGGATGGTTTTTATAGCATGCAACAGATCATTTGGGGTAGCTTGCTTTAGCATGTATCCGCCTGCTCCAGCTTTTAACATTTTAATAATTGCTTCTTCATCTTCGTGCATGCTTAAAGCCAACACTCCTATATCTGGATGATTGGTTTTAACCCAGGATGTTGCAAGATAGCCGTCTATTATCGGCATATTTATATCCATTAAAATCAAATGAATATCTAACTGCTTCGGTAATTTTTCTTGTAAATCTAATCCGTTTGTAGCCTGGAAAACGATTTCAATGTCGTCAAACTCATCTAAAAGATTAGCTAACCCCGATCTAAACAGCGTGTGGTCATCGACAATGGCTATTCTGATTTTCTCTTGCGTCATGTTAAGGATAGGGGATTTCAATAAGAATTTTCGTTCCTATATTTTTCTCCGAATTTATGATTATTTTTCCAGCTATTAGCTCCACTCGCCGTCTGATTGAACTTAAGCCCATACCCGTTTTTTGGACGCCTGCATTGGCAACATCAAATCCGATTCCATCTTCTTCCACAATTAAGTAAAATGTGCCGTTTTTTATACTTGTAGAAATGGAAATGTTTTTTGCTTGGGCATGTTTAATAATGTTATTTACAATTTCTTGGAACATCCGAAGGATAATTAAATCTTTTTCGGGTGACGGAGCTACTGTTTCGTCGACTTCGTTTTTTACAACCAAATTAAAAACCTCCGTTTTTGAAAGCAATGCAACCTCTTGATCGATGATGTTTGCAATCCCCTTCTCTGCAATTTGTGTTCCATGAAGCTGCTTGGCTAAAGACCTAAGTTCTTTTATGGTTTTGCTTAAAATGGATAAGGAGTCCTCGATTTTCTTCTGTGCTTTTTCACTATCTGCTAGTTTGATGGAATTAAGCGTTAAAGAGGTTAAACTCAACAACTGTCCAATATTGTCGTGTAGATTTGTAGCGATGGTTTGCATGGTTTGCTCTTGAACTTCTACCATGGCTGTCAGCTTTTCTGCGGCAAGCTTTTGAGTTAACGCTACCTTCTCAAAAATGTGTTCTTTTTTGTGTTGATTGTAAGACCTTATATACAGAATAAGAAATAATGGAACAAGCAAAAAAATTGCAGTAGCGATAAATATTAGCTTTGTAATTTCTGCTGCCTGGCCCGGCAAATAAAGGAGTATGTCCAAAGGCTATAGAGAATTAAGTTCAAAACGGTGGTAAGGTAATAGTAAATAGAACGATTAAAAAGTTTGAGAGTGATTGACCTATAAAACAGATTAAAGATTACGCTGCCAAAATAAAAGAATAATATTCCCGTAACCCACCAAAATTCCGGATGATCGGAAATATTTACATATTTCTTGTCCTTTAAAAATAAATAGAAATACAGCAAGCTATAAATTACAAACAAGATACTTTCTACATTTTGGGAGAGTGAGTTGAAATCCATACCGGTATATCCTAAAAAAAAGTAAATATCGCTCAACGCCAACAGTATACTTCCACTAATTATCAACAGTTTTGGATCGATGTATGGTTTGAAACAGCAATACATTGTGTAAGAAATAAATCCTTGTTCTAGCAGATAGAAATAATTGTAAAGTGTTAAATTATTGTGATATTTTTCTGCCAAGTAGATGCCGAATCCTTCTGTAACACAAGTGACAAAAAGAAAGACAATTGCCAATCGCCAAAATAAGCTTTTATCTCTCCATAATAGAGCCAATCCTATGCAAAAGCACAGGATTTCAAATGTAACAGTGAAGGGGAAATAAAGTGGCATTGCTATAGTTTAACCCCTTCGCACATGTCCGGGCATCTATGTCCGCCGTTTGAAATTTCATTTGGATCGTCTACGTGGGTGCCGGTCGTTTGCATGGTCGCCATTTTTCTAACCGTTAATGATGTTGGTTCAGAGGGCATAGTTGGCACCAACAGAACCGTATTTTTGCCTTCGTTCCCAGCAAGGCAATGTGTTTTTTGATCACTTAAGTAACGAGCAAAATAAATTCTTAGACCGTCGTGTTTTCCATCTTCTAGTAATTTTGCAATTTCTAGAATTTGTTCAGCGGGAAACCAAATGGCTTTAGTGAATGATTTGCTTTCGCGTTGCTCAGGAGATTCATCAAAAACTGCTACCATCGCTGTGGCTAACGTAACAGGAACTTTTTCAATCTTGCTTCTAGAAATCATATTTATGGGTTTTTTGTTAAACGTAAAAATGCAAATTTCTTCCAAATTTATCAATAGGCTTACACCTTTTGAGAATACCGTAAAATTACCCTTTTAATTAGGGTGATTGGAACTAAGTCAGAAATGTTTTCATTGATACCTTTGGACATGTTAAAAAGCGAAAGTGAGCCATAGGGGATTTTTCGCAGTGCAAACATAACTAATACTGTTTAAACCTTAAATTCAACATGCCATGAACACTATGCAACATAGAAACAGTTATGATACCATCAGCGCAAGGGAAACCGATATCGTGCGGCTACTCGCTTTAGGTTATAACAGTAAAGAAATTGGAGATATGCTGTTTATCAGTGAGCACACCGTAAACACTCATCGAAGAAATATGGTTAGAAAGTTAGACTTAAGAAATACTTATCAGCTTATTGGCTGGGCATTTAAGCAGCGCGTGCTGTCTTTCTAATAATAAGAGACCAGTAAATAAACCTCTCCCTTATAATAGGCCTGCCAATGATCCCATCATTTGAGTAGGCTTATTTTTTTTTATATTTTTTTGGCTGCACACTTTGTTGTGTGAGAAGTAATGCTTTTCAATTCGGATAAACGACTTGAGTTTTTTAATAGAATAGCGAAACTGCAGTTTGCAAAATAGATTTGCTGGATGTTGTTTTTATAGCGGTGTCTTCATTTTTGTTAATCTGACTTGTGTTTAGTGATATGGTGAGTACAATCATCATAAAAACAGGCAATAACAATAATAAAAAAGGAGAAGTGTTTGCTAATTTTTTCATGGTATTTTCGTTTTACAATTCAAAGAAACGCAACCTTAAAGTTTTGCGAAAATGTATTATACCAATTGCCAAACATTGTAGACAAACCCGCCAAAAATCAGCTTTCCCGAAAAAATAGCGTTATAAAGGCGTTCGTCTAAAAAAAATGCCCGTTCGTAGAATGTTCGTTATTTATGTAGATAAAATATTTAATTTGCATCTCAGAATTTACTAAGACAAACCAAGCTATATTTGGATAGATGAAGAAAAATAGAGGGGAAATTATCGTTAATTTTATTTTTTGGATGTTTCCGTTGTTTTTTGCCGGTGCCGCTTTTTTAACCAATAGTACCCGAAGTCCAACTTATAATTGGATTACTTATGTTGGTTTTGGCGTGTTAAATATTTCGCTCTTCTACATTAACTATTTAATATTAATACCAGAATTCTTAAAAAAAAGAAAACAGTATGGGATTTATCTGATAACTTTTTTCGGTCTGCTTGCGCTAGCAATCTTAATAAAAGCAATTGTGGCTGCCTTAAATCCTGATGATATGTTGGTGCAATTTAGAGAGGCCACCGGAAAGAGGGAAATTCCTATCGCTAGTTATGTCGCCATCTCAGGATTTATTTCAGGCTTTTTTCTGATTTCTAGCGCGTTGGTGTTTTTTACAACAGATTGGTTTACAACTCAAAGAATAACTAGAGAAGCAGAGATGGAAAGTAGAGAAATGGAGCTTCAGTTCCTCAAATCTCAGTTAAATCCTCATTTTTTGTTCAATTCTCTAAATAATATTTATTCGCTTGCTTACCAAAAATCAGACAAAACAGCAGATGCAGTGATGAAGTTGTCTGAGATTATGCGCTACATGATTTACGAGAGCAATACGCCAACCGTAACGTTAAGCAAAGAGGTTGATTATTTAACAAGTTACATCGATTTGCAAAAAATCCGTTTTAAAGACGGGGCGTATGTAGAATTGACGATAAATGGAGAAATTGATGACCAGCGCATTGTACCACTTATGCTCATTTCTTTTGTAGAGAATGCTTTTAAGCATGGAATTGTCAATGATCCTTTGGATCCTGTGAGAATTAATATAACCGCCAATCAAAAAATATTACATTTTAGCGTTATTAATAAAAAAACTAAGCGAAACAAAGATGCGCAAGGGGGCGTAGGTCTTATGAATGTGGAAAGAAGACTGCAGCTGGTTTATCCCGAAAGGTATAAATTGCACGTGGTAAATGCCGAGGAACATTACACGACCGAGTTGTTGATAGATATTTAATTATGTTGGCAAAAAAAGAGAATTTTACATGAATATAAATTGCATTGTTGTAGACGACGAGCCGTTGGCTTTGGATATTTTGGTTGATTATATTTCTAAGATACCGTTTTTAACGCTAATAAAAAGGTGCGAAAATCCATTAGAAGCGCTGGAACTGGTACAGGCAGGAAATATAGATCTGGTTTTTTTAGATATCCAGATGCCTGAACTGACCGGAATTCAATTTCTTAAAATAGCCGGCAATAAGTGCAACTTCATACTCACAACTGCTTATCAAGAATATGCACTAGAAAGTTATGATTTAAATGTTGCTGATTATTTGTTAAAACCGATTGCCTTTGATAGGTTTTATAAGGCCGTAGAGAAAGTGCACAACAAACAAATGACGAACAAACAAGCAACTCCGCAAAATCAACAAATAGTTCCAGAAATTCTAGCTAATGTAGTAAGTAACCCAATTCAGGATTTTATTTTCGTTAAGACCGAACATAAAATCCAAAAAATTTATTTGAATGAAGTCCTGTATATCGAAGGTTTAAAAGATTACATATCCATTTTTACTTCAGAAGAAAGGGTAATAACACTTCAAAGTATGAAGAAAATGGAAGAATCACTACCTGAGCGCCAATTTATTCGGGTGCACAAATCGTATATTGTTTCAATAGATAAAATAGAAAGCATAGAGCGTAGCCGGATAAAAATTTGTGATAAAATAATTCCGATTGGTGATACGTATAGAGACGCCTTTTTTAGAGTTGTTGGCAACAAAAACATTTAGAAAATTTATTGTCCCAACTTTGCTCTAATCTGTTGCTCAACTTTTAAGATGGTTTCATTTGGCAATTGTTTGCTAGGATCTATCGGTTTCAAAACCGTCCATTTTAAGGCGTTACCTGTGGTTAATGGGTAGGAACCATACCGTACAATTTTCCAAGAATTTTCTATGGCAATTGGTACAATAAGCGCATTGGGTACTGCTTTTAAAAGGGTAGCGAGTCCACCAAATTGAAAGGGCTTTAATTTCCCATCTTTTGCTCGTGTGCCTTCTGGAAAAATTACAGTACTCCAGTTGTTGTTCTGCATACGTTTACCGAGCCTCAAAAGTTCGGCAATTGCTTGTTTGTTGTCTTTTCTATCTATGTTGGCGCCTCCGCCCAATCGCAAATTTATCGAAATGGACGGAATACCCTTCGTAAGTTCAATTTTTGAAATAAATTTAGCATGGTGTTTTTTTAAAAACCAAATGAGTGTTGGGATGTCGAACATACTCTGGTGGTTTGAGGCAAAAATAATTGGTCTATCAATTGGGAGATCATATTGATTATCGAAATTTATATGGTTGCAAAGCCATAATTGAGAATAGGTTAAAAAAAAGTTTAACCAATCTACTACTACCTTGTGGGCTTTATAACCCAAAAGTCGGTACGCAAGCCATTGTAATGGGTGAAATATTAAAAGAGAAAGTCCAAAAGAAAGGTAAAACAATGGAGTGAGTAAATAGCCAAAAAATTTGCTCATGGGCGCAAAACGGAAAGATTTGAACGGCAAAGATAGATATTAAAGCATCTTGTTTCAAGTTTTTGGCCTAAACTGTTGCTTTGCAAGAAGGTTTTAAAAGTACAGTTTGCAATGCCCAGCAATAATGTTCAATTTTGCACCAGCAATTAACCTTTACCTTTTTAGCGTACGCTGCGCAAATTTATTATGAAGATACTATTTTCAATTTCCTTGTTGCTTTTTGCAAGCAGTTTTTGTTTTGCGCAGAAAGGAAATGTCACCATTATAAAAGATCCGATGATTGATAGCCTTATCGCAAAGCGGATAGAGGTATACAAATCTGTCGACGGTCCTGTTGCTGCTGGAAAGCCAATAGTTTCTGCTTACGGCTACAGGGTGCAAGTGTATTATGGTTCTGATAGGCGCGAGGTTTTTAACCAGCAAAATACTTTTAGAGCAGAGAATCCTGGTATCAATACTTATATTATCTATAAAGCTCCAAACTATTATTTACGTGTTGGCGATTTTAGATCGCGTTTAGAGGCACAGCGATTGATGAGCGAAATTCGATCGTCGTTTCCAACGTTATTTATAATTAAAGAAAAGATTAATGCCCCAAATTTAGATGCCCCAGCCGATGATCAAAGATAAAATTACGACGCTTGCCAACAATATTTTTGCAGATGTAGTTGCCTATCGCAGGCACATCCATGCCCATCCAGAACTCTCTTTCAAAGAATTTGAAACTTCTGCGTACATCAAGGAAAAATTAATTTCTTGGGGCATCCCATATACGGAGTGCGCAAACACTGGCGTAGTCGGCCTTATAAAGGGCGATAAGCCTTCTGACAAAGTCGTTGCTTTGCGTGCAGACATGGATGCACTGCCAATCTTAGAAAGTAATGATAAAGAGTATAAATCTAAAAATATTGGTGTTATGCACGCCTGTGGACATGATGTGCACAGTTCATCTTTGCTTGGTACCGCTCGAATTTTAAATGAGTTGAAAGCAGAATTTGGAGGAACCATAAAACTGATTTTTCAACCGGCTGAAGAATTGCTTCCTGGCGGAGCAAGCATTATGATAAAGGAAGGGGTTTTAGAAAACCCTAAGCCTCAAGCAATTATTGGTCAACATGTTATGCCTTTTATAGCGTCGGGAAAAGTTGGTTTTAGGTCTGGGATTTACATGGCCTCTACCGACGAACTGTATGTAACAGTTACAGGAAAAGGTGGTCATGGCGCGCAGCCGCAACAGAATATAGATCCGGTTGTCATTGCGTCACACATCATTATAGCCCTGCAACAAATAGTAAGTAGGGTTGCAGATCCGCGTCTGCCCTCGGTGCTTTCCTTTGGAAAAGTGATTGCAAACGGCGCAACAAACATCATCCCCAACGAAGTAAAAATAGAAGGAACGTTTAGAACCTTGAACGAAGACTGGAGAGCAGAAGCGCACAAACGCATGAAGAAGATGGCCGAAGGCATGGCAGAAAGTATGGGTGGCCATTGCGATTTTGAAATCAGAAAAGGATATCCATTTTTAATCAACGAAGAAAAATTAACCAATCGCGCCAAGCAATGCGCCATTGAGTTTTTAGGAGCTGATAAAGTGGAAGATTTGGATATTTGGATGGCTGCGGAAGACTTTGCGTATTTCTCTCAAGCTGCTGATGCTTGTTTTTATAGACTCGGTACTGGTAATAAAGCAAAAAATACGTCCAATTCGGTACATACTTCAAATTTCGATATAGACGAAGATGCTTTGAAAATCTCGACCGGATTGATGGCTTATATTGCGGTGAAGCAATTGGGGAATTAGTGGTGATTGTCAATCATTATGGGAGAAATTTATCTTCGTTCATTTGTTGAAGCCAATTTACCATACGTAAATATCTTTTCGGGCATTGTTTTTGCCAACGTAAATCCGCATGAATAAATTTATTTTTTTAATAGGTTTCAGTCTTATAGCCGTGTCAGCAGCTGCACAAGAAATCCCTCGTTTCAATCCCGACACCATAAAAACCATTACATTAGATTCTGTTGTAAATGTTAAGGCTGAGCGTTTAAACATTGAAACTTTTATTAGAAAAATTATAAACGATACGTCTTTTTATCAATCGTTTAGAGATATGAAGCGGTACAGTTTTATTGCTGAAAACAGCGTTTATACCTATGATAAGAATGATAAAGTAAACGGTAGCATGTACCGAAAAATCAAGCACGATAACCATGGAAAATATAAAATGGAATATCTGGCTAAGATGGATAAGGGAAATATTTATAAACGGAATGGTAAATTTCAGCTCTATACAGTGGAAATGTTCGATTATATTTTTATGAATTCTTACAACAGCGACTTCATAAATGACGGCTCTATGAGTGATGGTTCAAACGGTGGAAAGAACGAGAGCTATAAAGATAAACTTAAAACCCTCATCTTTAATCCGGGCAAACCAATAAAGGGAATTCCGTTTATCGGTGATAAAACAGAAATTTTTTCTGCAAATATGAGGCAATATTACGATTATAGTTTTAGCAGCGGCATCTATTTAGACTCCATACCCGTTTATAGGTTTACGGTAGCGGAAAAACCAGATTTAAGTAGCTTTAGTAAAGGTAAAGTGATGATTAAAAAGCTGGTTACAATTTTTGATAAGCGTAATTTCAATATTTTGGGGCGTTATGTCGATATGAAATATAGCAATCTTTTTTTCGATTTTGATGTGCAGATGAACATAGAAATGAGCTATTTCGAAGGATTTAAGCTGCCAACAAAAATCAGTTACCAAGGCAACTGGAACATCCCTTTTAAAAAGGAAGAGCGTGCAAGCTTTCTGGTATTGCACAAAGATTATGAGCTAGAAAAGCCGAAGTAGACAATCGCCTCAATTAAAAGTTTTATTATCTTTAGCCTCTTTACTAACTATCTAAAATGAAGTCGAAAATTATATTAAAAGCCTTATTTTTTTCTGTTTTTTTTGCGTGGAGCTTCTGTTCTTATGCCCAGGTATTAACGTCTACGCAAATAGATAGTGTCGTAGAAAAAACATTAAAAACCTTTGATGTTCCGGGGATTGCCGTTGCAATTGTTAAAGATGGTAAACTTATCCATGCTAAAGGCTACGGGGTTCGATCTATTAAAACCAACAAATCAGTCGACGAAAATACCTTATTTGGGGTGGCGTCTAACACAAAGGCATTTACCGCTGCGGCTTTGGGCATGTTGGTAGATGAACATAAAATTACGTGGGATACTAGGGTGACAGATGTTATTCCAGAATTTAAAATGTATGATCCATATGTGACGAGTGAATTTACAATTAGAGATTTACTTACGCATAGAAGCGGACTTGGTCTTGGCGCTGGCGATTTAATGATCTGGCCAGATTCATCAGATGTAACAAAAGCTCAGTTGATTCACAATTTGCGTTTTTTGAAACCAGTATCGTCTTTTCGCACCAAGTTTGATTACGACAACTTGATGTATATCGTTGCCGGAGAAATTGTGACTCGAGTGGCAAAAATGCCTTATGAAGATTTTATCGAAACAAAAATTATTCAGCCACTTGGCATGACCAAAACAGCGGCGTCTTGGTATCGATTAAAGGATAGAAGCAATGTAATTGATGGACATGCTCCATATCAAGGAAAACTTATCCCGGTAGGTTTAAGTTTTGGAGAAGTAGCAAACGCAGCCGGAGGTATTTACTCTAATGTGGTAGATATGAGCAAATGGGTAACTGCCATGATAGACGGCGGGAAATATGGAGACAATTTAAGTAAACGTTTATTTTCTTCTTCGGTAGCGAACGAGCTTTGGTCACCGCAGACTATTATTTCTGGGGGGTCGCCTTATAACACCCACTTTACAGCTTACGGCCTGGGTTGGTTTTTAAGTGATGTCGATGGATATTTTCAAGCAACACACACAGGCGGACTTTCTGGCATCGTAACTCAAATTACCATTTTGCCCGAATTAAAACTGGGAATTATTGTATTGACAAATCAGCAATCGGGTGCCGCATTTAATGCGATAACAAATACCATTAAAGACGGATATTTTAAGGTAAAAAATCAAGATAGAATTAAGCAATACAATGATAGCAGGTTGGCGAGAGAGCAAGATGCAGATGCTGTTGTGAGCAAGATATGGAATGATATTATCCTCGAACAGAAAAAAAATAATCAGGCGAAGCCTAAAGAAACCAATTATTACGGAACATACAAGGATAGTTGGTTTGGTGAGGTATCCGTTAGCAACGTTAATGGAAAAATGCATTTTGCGGCTAAGAATGCACCAAAATTACGAGGCGACATGACTTTCTACAAAGGCAACACCTACATTGTTAAATGGTATGACAGAAGCTTAGATGCCGATGCTTTTGTAAATTTTACATTAGATACTAACGGGAAAGCAGATGGTTTTAAAATGGAGGCCATTTCGCCATTGACAGACTTTAGCTTCGATTTCCAAGATTTAGCTTTTAAAAAGCTTTAGTAATCTACACTTTAAATTGCAAAAGACTAACAACGAAAGCATTAGAAAAATATTTTTGCTAGATGTAGCCTTATAAAGCTACCTTACCCAAACATGATAAACCGCGAAACCATAGATAAAATTACTGATGCCGCGCGTATAGACGAGGTAGTTGGAGATTTTGTACACTTAAAAAAACGTGGAACGAGTTTAGTTGGAAATTGTCCGTTCCATGGTGAAAAAACGCCCTCTTTTCATGTTTCGGTAAGCAAAGGGATTTTTAAATGCTTTGGCTGTGGCATTGGTGGTGATGCCGTTAGTTTTGTGATGGAGCACGAAAAGTACTCTTACCCAGAAGCGCTAAAATTTTTGGCCAATAAGTACAACATCGAGGTCGAAGAAACAGAATTTACGCCAGAAGATACAGAAGCACAGAATGCAAGGGAGAGTTTATATATAGTTTCGCAATTTGCGGCTACTTATTTTGCAGAACAGCTTTGGAAAACAGAAGAGGGACAAGGCATTGGATTGAGCTATTTTAAGGAACGTGGTTTTAGAGAAGACATTTTAAAGAAATTCGAAGTCGGTTATTCTCCAGACAGTTGGGACGCGCTTACAAAAAGTGCAACAGATGCTGGCCATCAGCTTACTTTTTTGGAGCAAACTGGATTATCTATCAAAAACGACAACGGAAAAATTTACGATCGGTTTAGGGGAAGGGTCATTTTTCCAATACACAATTTTACTGGCAGAGTTATTGGTTTTGGCGGCAGAACTCTGAAAACCGATAAGAAAGTTCCAAAATATGTAAACTCGGTCGAAAGCGATATTTATCATAAGTCTAATGTTTTATATGGTTTGTTCCATGCGAAAAAGGCCATAAGAACAGATGACAATTGTTATTTGGTAGAAGGATATGCCGACGTGCTTTCCGTACATCAAGCAGGAATAGAAAATGTTGTCGCTTCTTCTGGTACTTCCCTTACGATAAATCAAATCGGTTTAATTGGGCGTTTTACCAAAAACGTGACCATGTTGTTTGATGGTGATGCGGCTGGAATTAAAGCTTCGTTACGCGGCCTTGATATGATTTTGGAGGAAGGTCTGAATGTAAAAATTGTTTCTTTTCCCGAGGGTCACGATCCCGATTCTTACATGCACCATGTCGGTGCTTCTGCATTTAAAGTTTATATAGAGCAAAATAGAGATGATTTTATTCTCTTCAAAGCGCGTACACTGCTTAAAGAGGCTGGTAAAGATCCAATAAAGCGCGCAGAAGTTATCAGAGATATTGTAGAAAGTATTGCGAAGATTCCGGATGACATTAAAGCGTCTGTTTTTGTAAGAGAATGTAGCAACCTTTTAGAAATAGAAGAACGGGTATTGCTTTCTGAATTGAATAAAATTCGTGCAGCTGAGTTAAAGAAAACTTTTAAAAATAATCCAGCTAATTACAATCAACCAGAAAATTATCCTGCGGATTATATTCCAGATGGTGCTTTTCTTTCTTTAGAAAAACCCGAACCAATCAATGACGATTACCAAGAAAGAGAGGTTGTGCGTTTGTTAATTACTTACGGAAATGAATTCGTAAACTGGGATAACTTAGATGATTTATACATCGGTTCTTTTGTTATCCAGAACCTAAATGACGTTACTTTTAGCAATACAATTTGTGCCAAAGTGATTCAGATTTATAGCAGCGAAGTTGATAATGGCCGCCTGCCCAAACCTAATTTCTTTATCAAACATGATGATGCAGAAATAGCAGATTTAGCGATTACACTTTCGAGTACGCCATATTCGCTGAGCGAAAACTGGGGAAATAAACACAATATTTTTGTACGAGATGAAAGTATGGATCTTAAAGCAACTATTTTGGGAGGTTTATATCACTTAAAAAAGCGAAAAGTGGAGAATATGCTGCAGAACGTGTTAAAAGAAATAAAAGAGGAAACAGACGGCGATAACCAGGTAATTTTGATGCAGAAGTATAGCATTATTAAAAGGGCTGAGGCGAACATTTCTAAATTTTTAGGTTCAGTAATTGTGAAATAACGTTAAAAAGAATAGAACGCCTAACTTAAATTGTAATTTGGCACATAATTTTATCATGGCATTACACAATGATTTAGGTAGGAGAGGAGAAGAACTTGCCAAAGTTTATTTACAAAATGAAGGATATGAAATTTTAGATGAGAACTGGGAATTTGGAAAAGCGGAGATTGATCTAATTGTTTATAAGGATAAGATTATGGTATTTGTAGAAGTAAAAACTAGAAGTTCCAGAAATTTTGGTAATCCTGAGGATTTTGTAACGGTTTCGAAACAAAAACAAATGGAAATTGCCTCTACAGAATACATTGAACTCATGGAACACAAGAATGACATTCGTTTCGACGTAATTGCCATTTTATTTAACAAAGATAAAACGTATAATTTAAAACATATTGAGGATGCTTTTTGGCCTGAAGATTAAAAAACCCATCGTATTAGCGATGTTAATTGCGATGATTTATGCGTGTAAAAATGAAAACGCCAATACTTATCGTAGTTTTATTACGCCCGAAATGGGGTCTAGTATTGCACTGGGCAACCCCTTAAACGTTAAAATACTTTTTGGTAACGATAAGAAGGTAGATTCTGTGGTCTATTTGTTAGATCACACACATTACCTTTCAAAAAACGATACCAGTGAGGTTTCTATAAAAACAGATGAGCTGTTGCTTGGCAATCATTTGCTTGCCGCAAAGATTTTTTCTGGCGGTAAGTCTGAGGATCTAACCTCAAATTTTATTCTGCTTTCTAACATCATTCCTCAAGCATATGGCTATGAAATCATTAAAAAGCTTCCACATGATACCTCCTCTTATACTGAAGGATTTGAGTATCATGATGGTTTCTTCTATGAGAGTGCTGGAGATTATGGCCATTCTAGTTTGCGAAGAGTGGAAGTTAATAGTGGTAAGGTGTTACAAAAAGCCACATTAGATTCTGCGTATTTTGGCGAGGGAATTACAATGATTGGCAATAAAATTTTGCAACTCACTTACAAGACAAATGTAGCTTTTGTGTACGAAAAATCTACTTTTAAAAAGCTCGAAACAATACCTTATACAGTGGGACAGGAAGGTTGGGGTATGTTTTTTGACGGCTCAAAAATTTTAACTACAGACGGCACAAACAACATCTACTTCTTGGATAAAAACACATATCAAAAAACTGGAGGCATTCAAGTTTTTGACAATAAGGGCCCAATAGATAGCCTTAACGAATTAGAAGTTGTAGACGGGAAGATTTATGTAAATGTGTACACTCAAAATTATTTCCTCATAGTAAATGAAAAGACAGGAGCTGTAGAAGGAAAAGTAGATATGTCGGGATTGCTTCCGGATGGCTATTTTAAAACGGATTATGCGATAGGCAACAATGTATTAAATGGAATAGCCTACGATAAAGTTGGTAAAAGACTGTTTGTAACTGGTAAAAAATGGCCTTATGTCTTTCAAATTAAGCTGATTAAAAAATAGGAGCGCGTAATAATTAATTTTATGTTATTGATCTTTGTGCGGTTTAATCATCAACCATCACACATTAATCCTTACTCATAATTCGGCACGCGTACTAATATCCTGCAATTTCGTCATCTCCTCTTGGGTCTGCGCCACCTTGGTATTTTCCCCACGGCATTCTTAAAATGGCATCAACCCGACCGATATTGCCGGATTTTATGATTTTATAACCTTTATTTTTTAACTTCTGTACGGCTATACTGTCGAGAGCGCCTTTTTCCACATCAACTTGATCTGGTAACCATTGGTGATGAAATCTTTTAGCTTCTACCGCTTGTTGCATCGACATTCCAAAATCGATCACATTTAAAATGGTCTGAAACACTGATGTGATGATGGTTGAGCCGCCTGGAGTTCCAACGACCATAAAAAGCTTTCCATCTTTTGCTAAAATAGTGGGTGTCATTGAACTTAGCATCCGTTTATTCGCCGCAATTTCATTCGCTTTGCCACCAACAAGGCCAAACATATTTGGTGCTCCAGCCTTCACAGAAAAATCATCCATCTCATCGTTTAACAAAAAACCTGCGCCTTTTACCACAATCATGGATCCATAAGATGCATTTAAGGTTGTAGTAATGGCCACCGCATTTCCATCATGATCTATAATAGAAAAATGCGTAGTTTCCAGATGTTCGGGAGTGCCAACTTGGCCGGCTTTTATGGACGCGCTACTACTTGCAGAATCAAAGCGGAAGCTAGCCATCCTATTTTTGTTATAAGTTGGATTCAATAATTGGGCTTGCGGCACCTTATAGAAATCCGGATCGCCTAAGTGCGTTGCTCTATCTGCATATACTCTGCGTTCTGCCTCGACCATTACCTGAAATGTAGCCTCTGAATTGTGTCCCCATTTTTTAAGAGGATACGGCTCAACTGATTGTAAAAGCTGTACCAGGGCGATTCCGCCACTTGAAGGAGGTGGCATCGTAATCACTTCATAACCTTTATAATTGCCTATTATTGGCTTTCGCCAAATCGCTTTATAATCTTTTAAATCTTGGTGTGTAATAATTCCATTTCCGGCTTTCATCTCCGCAATAATCGAGTCTGCTACCGCGCCCTCGTAGAATCCTGCTTTTCCTTTTTCTTGGATTAATATTAAGGTATTTGCCAACTCTTTCTGGATAAGTAACTCGCTTTCTTGCCAAGGGCCGGTTAATTTTATCAAAGCCGTTCCTTCTGGATTATAACGCATAAATGTAGGATGATTGGCGTTAAGTTCTGCGGCCTGACGTTTTGTAATTGGGAAACCATTTCTGGCCAAATCAATAGCTGGCTGCAATAAAACCGACCAAGCTAACTTTCCGTACTTTTTGTGAGCAGCTTCCATACCAGCCACAGAACCAGGTACGCCAGATGCAATTTGCCCATGTAAACTCTTGTTTACAACAGGATTTCCCAAGCTGTCCAGATACATATCTCTAAGAGCAGCCGACGGGGCTTTTTCTCTAAAATCTAATGTATTACTTTCGCCAGACGCAGCTCGGTAAACCATAAATCCGCCGCCACCAATATTTCCTGCATTGGGATAAACCACCGATAAAGCAAACTGTACAGCAACCGCTGCATCTACCGAATTACCTCCTTTTTTTAAAATTTCAATACCCACTTTTGACGCGATTCCGTTTGCAGAAACCACCATGCCATTTTTAAATTCTCCGCTATTATTTTTCCCTAGCTGACCCGCTGCGCAACCATTTAAAATTAGCAGGAGCGAAATATTTATACAACGCCAAACAATCTTAATGTTGAGGTTTGAAACTTTCTCCATCTGTGTAGATTTTATCGATTAAAACTGCGTTCTTTTCATTGATTACTTTTCTTTTCAAACTTAACTTTGGGGTAAGTTCACCACCTGTAATACTCCATTCTTTGGAAAGAAGCGCAAAACGTTTAACTTTTTCCCAATTGCCAAAGTCAGCTCCAAATCTATCTATTTCTTCTTGTATTTTTGCTTCCACACTTGGGTCTTTAATTAGTGTAGACTCATCAGAAAAGCTGACATTATGCCTGTCGGCCCATTTTTTTAAAAAGATAAAATTCGGAACAATAAGGGCAGAGGGGAATTTTCTGTTTTCTCCCAATACCATAATCTGTTCTATAAAAGGAGATTCTTTGTATTTATTTTCGAGGATTTGCGGTGCAACATATTTTCCTCCGGCAGTTTTAAACATTTCCTTTTTTCTATCGGTAATTTTCAGGAATCTGCCGTCTATAAGTTCCCCAATGTCTCCCGTATGAAACCAACCTTCCAAATCAATTTCTTTGGCAGTTAAATCCGGCCGATTGTAATAACCTTTCATTACGTTTTCGCCACGAACTAAAATTTCTCCATCTTCAGCAATCTTTAACTCTGCACCTTTGATCAGTTCGCCCACCGTACCGAACATTATTCCTGACAGGTGATTTACTGTAATAACAGGTGAGGTTTCGGTAAGTCCATAACCTTCGAAAACAGGCATTCCTGCAGCCCAGAATATTCTCGCAAGGCGCGGATTTAGGGCAGCTCCGCCTGATATGATTACGTTTACATTACCGCCAAGAGCAGCTTGCCATTTGCTAAAGACAAGTTTTCGAGCGATATTGAGTTTAAAGGTATACCAGCCGCTCACCTCGGTATCGAAATTTTCGGCAAGCTTTAAAGCCCAAAAGAAAATCTGCCGCTTTAGTCCCGTAAGTTCCTTGCCTTTTTCTAATATCTTGTCGTAAACTTTTTCTAATAGCCTTGGGACTGTAGAAAACACTTGTGGTTTTACATGTTGTATATCAGAAACGATGGTTTCCATACTTTCTGCATAATAAATATCCACTCTGGAAAACATGTACAGATAAATTATCATCCGCTCGAAAATGTGGGACAGCGGTAAGAAACTTAAACCTTTCTGAAGGTTGCCGGGAAGAATGACAGCAGAATTTTTAAAATTAGAAACGAGGTTATTGTGTGTTAGCATTACGCCTTTAGGTGTGCCCGTAGTTCCAGAAGTATAAATAATGGTTAACAAATCGTCTGCGGTAATGGCAGATCTATACGTTTCTAAATCAATTTCTAATGCAGTTTCTCCATCTTTTAGCAGTGTGTCCCAATGGGTAGCGTTTTGAACGACATCGAAAGTGAATATTTTAATTTCTGGATTTACCTTCTCTACGCAAGAGCGCAATTTGGCATATAACTCTTCGCCGGAAACAAAGATGATCGTGATTTCTGCATCGCGCAAAATAAATTCAATATCATGGCTAGATAATGTGGGATATAACGGTATTTGATAGGCACCCAGCTGATTTGCTGCAAAATCTGCAATATTCCACTCGGGGCGGTTATGAGACATGACCGCCACCCGTCCACCTTTGCCAATACCCTGTTTAACTAACCCGCGGGATAATTTGTCTACAGTCTTGCAAAAAGACTCAGTGGAGTAATTTATCCATTTTCCTGCAAGTTTCCCACTCACAAATTCTAGTTTAGGTGTATCTAAACTATGTTTTAGCAGGTCGAAAACCCTTGTTACATTTTCGTTCATAATGGTTAGGTATTGTGCTGTTAAGTTAATAAAAATCGACTGTATGTAACTGTTTTATAGCTGATTTTTACTCGAAATTAAATACATTGAGCATGATCAGTTTATAATTAAGGCTATAATCGGACTAATCAATTGTTTCACATGACAATTAAATGGCATTAAAATTGCTATCGATCGAACAACTTAAATTTAACATTATGAAAAAGATTCTATTTACTATTTTAGCAGCCGGAGGCTTATTTTTATTTTCAAATAATACAGCCTTTGCCCAAAATTACAAAACAGGTGCAGGTTTAGGAATTGATTTTGGCGACGGATCCACTCTTGTTGGTCCAACTATAAGACATCACTTTAGTAAAAATGGCGCAGTACAGGGCGAAGTATTGTTCGGGAGCAATGCCACCTTCATTCAAGCCTTTCTGCAATATAACGCGGCAATTCCAGGCGCAAAGGGTTTAGATTTCTTTGCTGGCGGTGGTCCATCTGTTGGCATAGGAAACGGAAGCTCGGCGTTCTATTTAATTCCGATGGGCGGGCTCGATTACAAATTCGACGGCGCGCCGATCGCATTATCTTTAGATTGGAGGCCAAGGATATACATCGGCGACAATAATAGCAGCACGAACGTGGGAAGATTTGGACTTGGATTTAGATATACTTTTAAATAATTGATAATTTATCTATCAGTAATAACGCCCTTGAGATATTTTTCAAGGGCCTTATTGTTTTAGTAAGATGTAATTTGAAATTCGGTCAGCAGCAGTTAAACGTTTTTAACTCTCCATTGCCACAGTTAAACCCTGCTAAGTTATATGGTTTATTTTTCAGTCCATTTTATGAAAACGGCTTTTTGTGCGGCGGTTTGTTTCGGGTCAATGTTTGGTTTTAATCTCACATTTGGATTTACATCTAATTTTAGATCGATCGTTCTTTCAACGCCATCCCTATTTACAGTGATAGAAATTTTATCGCCTATGGCTTTGTTTGTAACCACAGGGATGGTATCTAAATCTACTTTTGGACTGGTTAATTTTACGTTGGCAAATACTTCTTGCAGGGTTAAACCGTCTATTTTAGAGATTTCGTCATTTACGTTGAGTCCCGACAACCATGCTGGCGAATCTCTATCAATTCCACTAACGGTTACTGCGCTATTGCTCAGCGAAGCAGTTGCGCCAGTATATGGTTTGCCTGGCGTCGCATTCTCAGCAGAAATCATCACGCCAGCGTATCCAAAATATTTATTGTAATCTACATCCTCAACACCATAAACATAGTTATTCCAAAAATCAGTAAAGTTTTCGCCAGATACTTTTTCTACCATTGCTTTAAACTCTGCGTCGGTATAACCGCGATTTAATTTTTTGCACTGCAAATACATTGCTTTCATCACATCATCCAAACTCTTGGTGCCATTTGTTGCATTAATGATTTTCAAATCCATCATTATTCCGATCACTTCGCCTTTGTTGTAGTAGGATATAGAGTTGTTTTTAGAGTTTTCATTTGGTCTGTAACCGATAATCCAAGCATCGTAGCTTGCGGCAGCTGCCGATTGATATTTCGCACCAATGGTATTTTTTACAGTTGCAACGCCAGAAGTTACTGCGCTTAGAAATTCTTCGTTAGTTGTAAAACCCGCTCGCAACATGTATTTATTTTCATAGTAGGAAGTAAATCCTTCAGCGATCCACAAATCGGTCGTGTAATTCTCTCTATCATAGTCAAATGGACCTAACGCCACAGGGCGAAGTCTTTTAACGTTCCAAAGGTGGTGATATTCGTGTGCAACCAATCCAAGAAACGATTTGTACCCTTTTTCAGAAGCATATCCCATTCTGCTTGCGCCCAAAGTGGTGGAATTTAAGTGCTCCAAGCCGCCGCCGCCTCTCGCATAATTGTGTACGATAAACACATAATACTTATTTGGATTCTCCCCATAAACGGCTGTTTCTTGTTCTACAATTTTAGCCATATCTACCTTTAGTTTCTCCTTATCGTAATTGCCACCGCCGTACATAGCAACTTCATGCCTAACACCAGCTGCATTAAACTCAAAAATATCCTGATTGCCGACCTCTATCGGACTATCGAACAGAAGATCGAAATTCGGAGCCACATAGGTGAATGCTTTTCCCTCTACGGGACTTAAGCCTGTAGAAACTTTAGTCCAAGTTTTATAAGGAACTATAGTTACTGTACTTGGCGATTGAATTAAGCCATCAGGATACATGAAAATGCCTGTTGGCGATAAAAAAGCATGGGAGTCATCGATAAAAGGCGTTCTGACAGAAATCTCAAATGCATACACGCGATAATTTATTTCGATGTTTTTTGCATTTGCAGAGAAAATCCGCCAAATATTTTTCCTTACTTTCTCTACTCGAAGAGTTTTGCCCGACGAAGTCGCTCTAAATTCTTCTACACTTTTTTCAAATTCTCTAAGGAGGTAGGATCCTGGCGTCCAAACAGGCATTTTTACATCTACATAGTTTTTAACTAAATTAGAAATGTTCATTTTAACTTCAGCGTAATGTGCTTGAGGCTCCTTAAACGAAACTTCAAAACCTATTTTCACCTGTGCTCTTGTTGTCATAATTCCAAATAAAATAAATACTGCACTTAAAGTTGTCGTTCTTTTTACCATATCTTTTTGCTTTACCCACAAATTTATAGTTATTGGCGACTTTTTCTAAGAAAAGATGCGAAGATTAAAGACATTTCTTGCTTTTTCAATCTCAGAGGCAGACAAAATTTTTTCTATTGGCTGGATTGAAAATAGTTCTACTAGTTATTTGATAAATAAACCGCCGATATAAATTCTTCCATGTATAGGCAGATGACTAAATCTACACAGATAAACTTGGATCATTTGGGCAGACGGGAGAAAGGTTGATCTATATACAATATTCTGCCAGTTATTTTTACAGTCCTAGTTTCAAAGTTATCGTTATTTGTATTGGCAATAGAGAGAATTTTTGGAATAATTATGAGACGCGATATCAATTGGCTACCCGCACAGCATCTTTTCTTCGCCAATAAAAGATAATGACACGTTGCGTGTTAAAATGCTCCAAAAAAACCAAGTGTATAGCGCACTGATCTCCAAGTTTTTTGATTAATTCTGCCAGAAGTTGCCTTTACGTTTTTGGATTTCAAAACGAAAAACAATAAATTCAAGAAATAATTACGAAAAAATATCAATTTTTTTTAAATTTATCGCCATGATTCTTGTGGCAGATAGCGGTTCGTCAAAAACCGATTGGATGGGGTATGATAAGGGCAAAACTTTTGAATTCAGCACCATTGGAATAAATCCTTATTTTTTGAACGAAGCAGGCATCAGTATGCATATTTCAAAAAATTCGGATCTTTTAAATTGTGCGCCGGTGGTTAAGGAAATTTATTTTTTCGGCGCCGGTTGTTCCTCACCCGATAAACATGAAGTTGTTTCTAATGGCTTATCGGCTGTTTTTAAAAATGCTTTCATTTCTGTAGATCATGATTTGCTCGGCTCTGTATATGCCACTTGTGGCAATGAGGAAGGCCTAGTTAGCATATTGGGCACTGGCAGTAATGTTTGCTATTTTGATGGAAAAAAAATTCATGAAGGTGTGCACGGACTTGGTTATGTGCTGGGAGATGAAGGCTCAGGAACTTTTTTTGGGAAAAAAGTTTTACTTGGTTATCTATGTAAATCAATGCCCAAGGAGCTTAGAAATACGTTCCGAGAGGTGTATGGTGCGAAAAAAGAAGAGGTAATTACGCACGTTTATCAACAGCCTTTTCCAAATATTTATCTCGCTAATTTTAGTAGGTTCATGGCGGATAATAGCTCACATCCATACATTAAAGAGGTTTTAAGAGAAGGTTTTCAAGAATTTGTAGACACCAACCTTAAAGATTATCTCAATTATCAGCACAATCCTTGTCACTTTGTCGGCTCAATCGCCCATTATTATCAAGAATCACTGAAGGAGGTTTTAGACAAGAATGGCATTCAAATAGGAAAGATACTCCATAAGCCGATAGAAGAGCTTTTTAACTTTATACTGAAACAAGAAGGTATGGTATAAGTGCATAGGAATGGGCGAATTAAATAAGAAATCATTTTAAACAGAATGCAGAAATGAGTGTTATCAATGTGTGCAAATAAATACAGTATGAAAAAAATATTAGTAGTAGACGATGATCAAGAGGTTTTGGAAACGCTAGAGTTGATTTTAGAGCTTGGTGGTTTCGAAGTGTCGGGGTTGGATAATGGAGAAGAAATTTTTGAAAGGATAGCGTATTTTGAACCCGATTTAATTCTACTTGATATATCTTTAGGTCATATAGATGGGCGTTTGCTTTGTGAACAATTAAAGGCTTCAGATGCTACTTCCTACATTCCAATTCTTTTAATTTCTGGATTATATCAGGCAGATGAAATCTCATCTTTACAACACGGACAGGATGATTTTCTTTCTAAACCTTTTCAAATGGACGTGCTACTGGAAAAGTTAGCAGCAATCTTATCGAAACAAGAAAACGAAAGCAGTTATAAATTAAACTAGTCTGTCAATTTGGCAAAATTTTGTTTTGGAACAGCCCTTGTTATGCTTTGGTTTAAAATTATTAAGCTATGAGTATACAGGAAAAGGGAAGTATCTCTATTCACACCGAGAATATTTTTCCAATTATAAAAAAGTTTTTATATTCTGACAATGAGATTTTTCTTCGCGAGCTTGTTTCTAACGCAGTTGACGCCGTTCAGAAGATAAAACGGTTAGGCGCTTTAGGGCAATATACTGGCGAAGTTGGTAAGCCGTTGGTAGAGGTTGCTGTAGATAAAGATAAAAAGACGATAACTGTTAGCGATAACGGTTTGGGAATGACTGCAGAAGAGATAAAGAAGTACATCAATCAAGTAGCATTTTCTGGAGCGAGTGAATTTGTAGAGAAATTTAAGGATTCAAAAGATGCTAATGAAATTATCGGGAAGTTTGGGTTGGGTTTCTACTCTGCCTTTATGGTTGCAGATCTTGTAGAAATAAATACCCTGTCTTATCAAGAAGGTTCCGAACCTGCAAAATGGGTGTGTGATGGGAGCACCGAGTTCGAGATTTCTGAAGGAACAAGGACTGCAAGAGGTACGGATATTGTGCTTCACATTAATAAAGATTCTGGAGAATTTTTAGAAGACAGCAAAATACAAGATATTTTAGATAAGTACGCGAAATTCTTACCTGTTCCGATAAAATTTGGAATCAAAACCAATTCTGAAGAAGACGGAGAGGATGCTGAAGGCAAGAAAAAATACATTGATGTAGCTGTTGACAACATCATTAACACCACCAATCCAATTTGGACAAAAGCGCCTGCCGAATTAAAGGACGAAGATTATTTGAATTTCTACAAAGAGTTATACCCTTTTACAGAGGAGCCTCTTTTCTGGATACATCTTAACGTTGATTATCCTTTTAATCTTACCGGCGTATTGTATTTCCCAAAATTGAAAAATGATTTTGAAATTCAGAGAAATAAAATAAAACTGTATTCGCGCCAGGTATTCATCACTGATGAGGTAAAGGATATTGTTCCTGAGTTTTTGATGCTGTTGCATGGCGTGATAGATTCTCCAGATATCCCCTTAAATGTTTCTCGAAGTTTTCTTCAAGCTGATGGAAATGTAAAAAAAATCAATAATTACATCACCAAAAAGGTAGCGGATAAACTGCAGGAATTGTTTAATAAAGATCGAAAAGCTTACGAGGATAAATGGAAAGACATTGGTATGTTCGTTAAGTATGGTATGATAAGTGAAGAAAAGTTTTATGAGAAGGCGAAAGATTTTGCGCTGCTTGGAAATACTGAAAACAAACTTTTTACGCTGCCAGAATATCACGAGAAGGTTAAAGAGCTACAAACCGATAAAAATGGCAATGTAGTGTACATTTACACCAACGATGCCCAAAAGCAGGATGCTTTTATACAGTCTGCAAATAAGAAAAATTACGATGTATTGGTGTTAGATTCTCCGATTGACAATCATTTTATTAATCAGTTAGAGCAAAAACTAGAAAAAACTACGATTAAACGCGTAGACTCTGGGGTCGCTGATAAATTGATAGAAAAAGATGAAAACAATGAGCACGTCCTTTCTGAAGATCAAGTGAAACAGGTGACTGAAATTTTTGAGAAGGCCATTACCCGACCTGGAATGCAGGTAGAAGTAGTTGCTTTAAATCCAGAAGAAATGCCAGTAACCGTTACCATGGATGAGTTTATGCGAAGGATGAAGGATATGGCCGCGATGGGCGGTGGAATGGGATTTTATGGTCAAATGCCCGATAATTATAAGGTGGCCATTAACGGTAATCATGCCCTGATTGGTAAAATTCTAAAGGCTTCTGCAGAAGATCAGGCAACTTTGGTGAAGCAAGCGGTAGATTTGGCGCTCTTATCGCAGGGAATGCTTACAGGTCCAGAATTAACTTCGTTTGTAACTAGAAGTGTGTCGTTAATTTAGCTTATTTAAGAAACTTAAATAATTTTTTAGCGCTCAGATAATAATCTGGGCGCTTTTTATTTTTAAGATTTTTATTGAATCTTTTAAACTCAATTCAACAGTGTGGTGGCATTATTCAGGAAAATTATTGCTCTTCTGTTGAAGATTCACTTCCATTTCGCTCAACGTTTGGCCACCTTTAATGCCAAAATCTAAGGTTCGGATTGGGTAAGGAATCATAATATCGTTCGCATCGTAAGCTTTTTTGATTTTAATAATCGCGTCGCTTCCAACTTTCAAATAATCAGGCTGTTCCAAGGAATTTACCCAAAATCTAATGGTATAATTGATAGAACTGTCCCCAAATTCATTGTAAAACATAGTGGTTTTCTCATTTATGTCCAATCCTGGAAGATCTTTAACTGCATCCATCGTAATTTGAGCAACTCGTTCCAAGTCTTCCCCATAAGAAACACCAATAGACAGGTCGAATCGCCGCTTTCCTAACATAGAAAAATTTTCTATTGGATTTTGAAAAACCTCTTTATTTGGGATAATAACCATTTGGCCTTGAAAAGTTCTAATTACCGTATCTCGAAGATTGATAGATTCTATCTTCCCCATAAAATCCTTAATTTTTACAATGTTGCCTACACTAATTGGTCTGCGAAAAGAGATAAAAATTCCGGACATAAAATTTGCTGCAATGTCTTGAAACGCAAAAGCGAAGGCCAAACCCAATAAACCAGCACCGCCTAAAATGGTAGTTATGGCCTTATCTAAGTTTAAAATGCTTAGCGCGATAAAAACAACTATCCCAAGAAAAAATATATAAATAATGGAAGAAAATAAGTTATTTAAGGTATGGTTTCTAAAAAGTTTATCCAATAATTTAGTAGCAAGTTTATGAATGTACCTAGCTACAAAAAAGCCAATAACGACCACTATCGTAGCCAATAAAACATTTGGTAATATTTTAATAAAGTCCTTTAACCATAACGATAATTTGTCTGTGATTAGTTTCGCGGAGTCGTTTATATTAAAATTCATCTGATTGTTTATGTGGTTTTATTGAAGCAATGGTTGTTCGCGTTAATACGTTAACAAATAAAAGTCAAAATTGGTTTCGCTGTCCAACAAAAGGTTTATGGAATGGCCTCTCTTTTCATTTCAGGGTCCACGATTCATCAAGACTTTTTAGGGTGTTTTTTTTGGTGAACGCTTAAAATAATTCGGCGTAAGCACTAAAATCCATTCGAATATGATTTGCTGATTTAAACTTTGTTGGCAGAGGTTTAGAGTAAAGGATTCGAAAATTTATTTTAGCTAACTAAAATCCGCTCTCTTTTAGCCGTGTTTACCATCATTAAAAACTTATTTTAATGTTAGGGAGGAATTGGATTCAACAGCGTTTTGTAAAAAACGAGCCTTTCTTGGACAATTTAATGCTTTTAAAAGCGAAGAATATAACCGAAATTGCCCAGCTTTTGCACATCGGCTTTAAATGGGTAATAAAATTATCAAGTTTATATTCTTTGGAAATTACTTTGTCGGGTTGTTGGCGGTAGCGTTAACTTTCGAGTCGATATTGCAATTAAATCTTCCTCAGTTAAGTTTAAGTTACTATTTGCTATTGTTTTTTGCGCCCATCGTCTATTACACTTTTGCCTATCACCACGCCTCTACAGATCCGCAAGCAGTAAATCCCCGCAACAAATGGTACTTTGAACATAAAAAACTAATTGGGCTTAGTCAGCTAGTCATTAGCTTAATATGCCTGGCTATTGCGGTAAATATATTTGTGGAAAATTATCACCACATTTTAAGCCTTCCTGTTTATTACTGGGTGGCTATCGGTGTTGTTTCAATGGCTGCAATTTTTTATTATGGGTTGTTGCCCAAATCGTTTATTAAGTTAGAACTTAGACATAGAGGTTGGCTTAAACCTTTTATAATTGGCTTTGTTTGGGCTTGTTGCGCTAATGTTTTGCCGCTTGTTGTCCTTAAGATAGAAAGTGATGTAAGTGTTTTTAACGTAACTATCTGGGCATTCCTATTCATCAAAAATCTGATGTTTTGTACAGTTAACGCCATTATATTCGACATAAAAGATTATCCCACAGATGCGAACAAACAATTAAGAACTTTCGTAGTTCGATACGGGTTGCGTAAAACTATTTTCAATGTTTTAATGCCCTTAGTTTGTGTGGGCGTTTTATCGATGCTTGTCTTTGCATTTTTGGAACATTTCAGTACCATCCATATTTTCTTGACCATTTTGCCATTTGGGTTGACCATTTATCTCGCATATTCCATGCACAAGAGACATAAGATTATGTATTACCTAATGATTATTGATGGCTTGATTTTGGTAAAAGCGCTTTGTGGAATTGTTGGGATGCAATTTTATTAGTTATCTTTCAATGCAGGAAGAGCGCATTTAAAAAGGTAAGATTTGAGTAATTACAATGGCATAGCGAAATATTATGACGTGCTTGCAAAGCTAGTTTTCGGGAATTCGCAAGTTAATGCGCAAAAACAACAATTGGTTTACATCTGCGAAAATGATAAAATTCTCATCGTTGGTGGAGGTACCGGATGGATACTTGAAGAAATTACTGAGAAGTTTCGAGATGGCTTGGTGATAGATTATGTAGAATCCTCCAATAGGATGATTGAGATATCTAAAAA
This sequence comes from Pedobacter sp. UYEF25, assembly GCF_054061655.1. Lineage (NCBI taxonomy): Bacteria > Pseudomonadati > Bacteroidota > Sphingobacteriia > Sphingobacteriales > Sphingobacteriaceae > Pedobacter > Pedobacter sp. UYEF25. The sequence continues at coordinate 336,079 of NZ_JBSSEL010000003.1, forward strand.
AAGATTTATAGGAAGAAATTTAGTCAATTATCATCATTTTTCAGTCGAAAATCTTGTTGAAGTTGAAAAATATGATGTCGTGATTTCAGCATTTCTGTTTGATAACTTTTTGGAGAATGACGCACTCAATAATTTTGTAATTATACACAGGAGTTTGAAGATGGAAGGCCTTTGGCTATTTACTGATTTTCATCTGGATCAAAACCGATCTGTCAATTGGCGAAATATGCTAGTCAAAGCAATGTATTTATTTTTCAGATTGGTGGCTGATGTAAAACCACGAGATATACCAGATATGAAACCATTATTTCAACAGTATGGATATAGAATTATATCGCTGAAAAGCTATTACAGAAATCTAATTCATGCCGTTGTATACAAAAAGGATATGAATTAGAAGACCAGTGAACCTACAATGACAATCAAAAACATAATCGCTATTGTTATCCTGTCAGCAATTACCCAATCTAGCTTTGTAAGTACAGTTTTAGAATTTCTGTCAGTCCTATTTCGAACATGCGCTAAAGAAAAACACGAAGAGTTTATTTTAATAACCATAAGTTAACGATAGTATCTATATATACGTAAATGGTTAAACAATAGGTTTGCCAATTTTTCTGTTTGTACACAATGTGCATAACTATTAACTACTCAAAATGATTTTATATAAATAGTAGCATAAATTTTTGGTTTTTATAAAAATTAAAAAGGTCCTGTTTCTTGAACAGAACCTTTTTAATTGCATTATTATCTACTCTTCAGTAGCTTGTTCGTTAATAGAACCTTCTGCTAATTTTGTAAGCGCTGTATCTGTATTCTTTTCATTTTGAAGTGTATTAGAAAGTAATTGAGCCACATCATTGTGTCCCATGTTTTCTGCAAATACCTTAAGTGTACCATAAGTAGCAATCTCATAATGCTCAACTTTTTGCGCTGCTAAAATTAAGCCCGCATCCCTTACCATCGTTCCTTTTTTCGTATCCTCAATGATTGAGGTCGCTTCAGCAAGAATTCCCGCCATCGCTTCACATTTTTTTGCAGCAGCTTTTTCATCTAACAACTCGAACACTTTCTCCAAGTTTTTAACGTGCCCCTCTGTTTCAGCGGCATGTTTTTTGAAAGCAGCTTTCAACTTATCGCTGGTGGCTGCCTTCTCCATTTTAGGTATCGCTTTAGCTAGATGACTTTCAGCCCAATAGATATCTTTTAATTCATCTATAAAGAATTCATGAAATTCAGAATCTTTCATTTTTCCGGTATTTCCGGTTGGTTTTTTAGTGGTTGCCATAATATGTCTTTTAAAATCTAGGTTTAAAAACCCACATGTTTTACTAATGTTTAGAAATTTATTGCTTTACGTATTTACCCCGATTCTTTCTGAAAAGCACGTATTTGAAGAACTTTTTAAAGTAAACAGGGTTAAGTAAGGCATAAACATTTTAAATTATGGAACACAATCAGGAAATCATTAGCGACCTAAAATCACTTATTTCAGTTTTAAATGACGGTAAAGAGGGATATACTTCAGCTGCAGAAACCACAGACAATTTAGAGCTGAAAGCCGTGTTTTTAGAATATGCGGCTCAGCGAAAAGTTTACGAAGAGGAATTGAAAGCGCACTTACTTACCCATGGCGAGACTTCAGACAATGACAGCGGCGGCGTACTCGGAGCTTTACATCGCACTTGGATAGACATCAAAGATGCACTTACCGGTAAGGATGAAGCCTCTGTGTTAAAAGCCATTGAAACAGGTGAGCAAGCAGCGGTAGATAAATATAATAAGTTGTGTGCTGATTATGCTACCCACAGTGACCACATCACGTTGTTGAACAAACAAAAAGCTGGCGTAACTGAAGCATTAAGTAAAATTAAGACGCTTATTGCGAAATATCAAACAATATAAAAAACACGCATTTGTGCAGAGGCCATATCATCAGGTGATATGGCCTTTTTTAGTATTTGGAGAAAAATTTTTTAAACGACAGAATATTTTTAGCGTTTATTACCTAACTTTCACCTTTCAACCAATTTTTAAAAATTAAATCCACTTCATTAATCTCAGTTGATGTGGAGAGAAAAATTCTCAATGTTAAATTCGTTTGTGAGCAGTAGATATTATTTTCTTTTAGTAAGTTTTTTAACGTTAGCCACCTTTATTTTAGTTGACGTTCCTGTTTGTTTTGCTCAAAAAAACGTTGCGCTCGGTGGCACTATTCGCGATGCGGAAACTGGCGAAAGCTTAATCGGTGCGACAGTTAGACTTAGCGGTCAAGGTTCTATTTCGGCTAAAAGTAATAATTATGGATACTTTGCGCTTACCCGGCCTAAAGGAAGCTATACGTTAACTGTTAGTTTTGTGGGCTATGTCTCTTTCAACAAATCAATTGAACTGAGCAAAAATGAGCAGATGGATGTGCAACTCGTCGCATTAAACACACTTTCGGAAATTTCTATAAAAGCAACAGATCACAAAAATGACAATGTTAAAAGCGCGCAAATGGATTTGCAGCAGATTGATATGCAAACTTTAAATACCATTCCTGTTTTATTGGGCGAAAAAGACATTTTAAAAACCATTCAATTATTGCCAGGCATTAAAGCAGCTGGGGAGGGAAACACGGGCTTTTACGTGAGAGGTGGAGCTGCTGATCAAAACTTAATATTATTAGATGAAGCTGTTGTGTATAACTCATCACATTTACTCGGCTTTTTTTCTACATTTAATGCAGACGCAATAAAAGATGTGAGTCTTTATAAAGGCGGAATGCCCGCGCAATATGGCGGGCGATTGTCTTCTGTCCTTGATGTGAAAATGGACGATGGAAATAACAAAGAGTATAAATTTCAGGGTGGCCTCGGTTTAATTGCTTCGCGGATCAAAGCCGAAGGTCCAATTGTAAAAGATAAAGGTTCTTTTATGGTGAGTTTTAGGCGAACCTATTTAGATTTATTTTTAAAGGCTTCGAAAGATAGCACAATCAAAGGCAGTACACTCAACTTTTACGACATCAATGCAAAGGTTAATTATCGCTTAGGCGATAGAACAGTGCTTTATCTTTCCGGTTATTTTGGTCGCGACAATATCGGAGTAAAGGATCTTTTTAGCAATAGGTGGGGAAATGCTACCACTACGCTCAGGTTAAACCACATTTTTAGCAATGGTTTGTTTTCCAACACTTCTTTAATTTACAACAATTACAACTACACGGTAAAACTGCTGAATGATGCCAATGATTTTACAGCCAAAAGCTACATTAGAGATTTTAATTTAAAGCAGGATTTTGAGAGTTTTAACAACAATCATCTGCTGAGATTTGGAGTGAACGTAACACATCACCGCATTTCGCCAATCGATTTAGAATCTCCCGCAAGTTCTCAAATCAATTCACTAAATCAAGAAAAGCGATATGGCTTAGAAGCCGCAGCATATCTATCTGACGAATGGAACGCATCTAAAAACATTAGTATAATCTACGGTTTACGCCTTTCGAGTTTCTTTTTATTGGGTCCTGGAAATTTTAAAACGTACGATACGACAGGCAATACTTTGAAGACCGATAATGTGGGTAATGGTAAGGTTTATAAAAGTTATTTCAATTTACAACCTAGATTTTCGATAAGTTATTTATTAAATGAGGGAAATTCTTTGAAGTTTTCTTACAATAGAAACAGTCAAAATATACATGTGTTGACAAATTCTAATTCCAGCTCTCCTACAGATCAATATGTGCTAAGTAGTAACAATATAAAGCCCGAAATTGCAGATCAATTGGCTTTTGGGTATTTTAAAAACCTAGATGAAAACAAATATGAACTTTCTGCGGAAATTTATTATAAATGGCTACAGAACCAGATCGATTATAAAAATTCAGCTCAGCTAATTGCCAATACTGATGTAGAATCAGAATTATTATATGGTAAAGGGAGGGCTTATGGATTAGAATTATTTTTTAAAAAGAAATTCGGAAAGTTAAATGGGTGGTTCGGTTATACTTTGTCGCGCACGGAAAGGAAATTTGTAGCGCTAAATAATGATAAATATTTTCCAGCGAGACAAGACAGAACGCACGATTTATCTTTAGTTGGTATTTATAGTCTTTCCAAAAGATGGATTCTTTCCTCTAGCCTAATTTATGGTACCGGAAATGCAGTGACGTATCCCGCAGGAAAATATGTAGTAAATAATCAAACCTATTTTTACTACACCGAACGGAACGCAGGCAGACTTCCTTATACCATGCGTTTGGATTTAAGTGCTACTTTAGAAGGGAGAAACACGGGTAAATTTCATTCTAGTTGGAACTTCGGTGTGTATAATGCTTTAGCCAGAAAAAACCCATATTCAATTGATTTTATCAACGATCCGGAAAATCCGAAAAAAATTGTTGCTCAACAAACATCCTTATTCGGTGCGATCCCATCTATTACTTGGAATTTTAAATTTTAAAAGCATGAAACAGGTTATTTCTATCGCGATAGTGCTTTTCAGTCTGGCATCTTGTAAAAAAATAGTTCAGGTTGATACAAGGACTGCACCTCCTCAAATAGTAATAGAGGGCAAAATAACAGATGGGTTCGAAGATCAAGTAATTACCATCTCTAAATCGATCAACTATGATGATGCCGGACAATATCCTCAGTTAAAGGGCGCTGAAGTGCAAGTTGCAGATAGTAAAGGCAATGTATATAAGTTTTTAGAAACTAGCGCTGGCAGCTATCATCATAAAATGCAAGGCGTATCTGGGAGAAGCTACACATTGAGCATACATTTAAACGACCAAAATTATTTCGCAACTTCTACGATGCCAAACTTGGTGAAATTAGATTCTATTGGTGTAATAACCAATAATTTTTTTAGCCGAGAGCGCATTAATCCAATTATTTATTTTACAGATCCAAAAGAGGAAGCGAATTTTTACCATTTTAACCTCTACATTAATGGCGTGATTTCTAAACGAACCTATGCAAGCAGTGATCGGTTGACTAATGGCAATACCACACAGATGCAATTTTATTATGACAACGCAGACAATAATGACCTCAAAGCTGGAGATAAAATTAAAGTCGAAATGGAATGCACAGATAAGGCAATTTATAACTATTGGTATGCGCTGGTTCAACAATCTTCAAATGGCCCAAACCAAGGAGCCACGCCGTCCAATCCAACCTCAAACATAAGCAACGGAGCCTTAGGTTATTTTAGCGCAAATACCTTTCAAGAAGTAACGGTTACCATTAAGTAATTAAACCTCTTTATACCCACTGCAACGTCGTGCCGTTTTCGGTCGGGCGGCCGGTGCAGGTCAAAACTTTGCCGCTTGCTATTTCATCATCCGTCAGTACCTCATTGTAATCCATTGCTACGCCTCCTTTTGTACAAAATGCAGTACAAGCGCTACACATTCCAGCTTGGCAACTATAGGGGAGATTAATGTTGTTTGCTAAAGCTACTTCTAATATTCTTTTTGGATATGGAATAAGCAAAATATCCGTTTTTCCGTTAAAATTGATGACTACCGAATAGGTGCTTTTATCAATCACTTTTGTTGTCGAAGCATCGTCTTCATCGAGTTCCTCTTCTGGAAGTACAAAAGTCTCTCGCTTTATTTGCATTTGCGAAAAGCCTGCTCCTAACAAAGTTATGCGACATAAATCCATGTAGATGATCGGGCCGCAACTGTAGAATAAAGCATTACTTTTCTGGAATTTTAAGTGATTTTTAAGCAACTGTTCGATGTAAAATTTATTTAGCCTAGCGGTAGCTAAATTTTTTTCGTTGCTAAAAACGTAGATGACGGTGAGCCTATTTGGATAGTTTTTTTGCCAGATATTTATTTGTTCATAAAACAGCACTTTTTCGATAGAGCTGTTGCTGTAAATCAGTGTAATTTTGGACTGATCTTCTGCGACAAGAGCCGTCTTTAGGATGGAGAAAAGTGGCGTGATGCCTACTCCTGCACCAAACAAGAAAAGATCTCTTTTTTTCGTTTTGATAGGGTGATAACTAAAAATGCCCTGTGGAGGTAAGGCATTAAATTCATCTCCTATTGTCGTTTTGTGGTGTATTAGTCTAGAAATTTCGCCATTTTCAACGCGTTTAACAGTTATGGAAAGGGCCTCATCGATCACCGGAGAACTGTTGAAAGAGTACGAACGACGGATTTCTTTATCCCCATTTTTAAAGATTAAGGAAAGAAATTGACCGGCTAAGTAGGTAGGATAGGGCTTGCCACAAGATTCAAATTTAATGGTTATGTTGTCATTCGGTTGGCTAATTATATCGATAACTTTAAGTTTGTACATCCATCCGCAAAATAACTTATTTGTTCAAATCAGGGAAATTTTTTCCTTTTTTTATTACCTTATGTTAACGTGTGATCATAAAAAAAGTCGAAAGGTTAAAAACCCTTCGACCTGTCTATGTAATTTGTTGGTTAATTGTATGCTAATAGTTCTTTTTGCTTATCGTAACCATACTTACCAGGATTTTCGATGATCTGTTTCATAGAAATCAGCTTGTAAACATAGATACCAGTTTCGCCATTCAACTTTAATTTAAAATAATTGTCTTGATTTTGGTTGTTTATTCTTTTCTTAATCCTGGCATCGCCAACATTATAGGCGGCGGCTACAAGCGTCCAACTTTTTAAGGTGCCATGCATCTCAAGTAAATATTTGCATGCAGCAATGGTAGATTTACGCAAATCGTATCGTTCGTCTGCTCCGTTTCCAACGTTTAGACCGTAGCTGCGAGCTGTTCCAGGCATAAATTGCCAAACGCCAGCTGCCCCTTTGCTAGATACGCCAGATTTATATCCAGACTCTACAAGAGCCATGTATTTGAAATCGTTGGGGACTTTAAATCTTCTAAGTATTGGTTCTATTATTGGAAACCATTCTTTAGCACGTTTTTGCAACCTATAAGTCTGGGTGTTTTCGAAATTGTGTGCCTTAAGCGATTTTTTCATCTTAAGTTCAATTTTCTTGTCGCCCAAAGGTAAGGTCTCATTCGCAAAGCTAAGGCGCGCCATTAAAGTTTCTGGCTGCTGCGGCTGCGGCAAAATTGCTTTTTTACTCTTAAAAGTGTTTAATTTTTCTATCTCAGAAAAATTTTTTTTTGCTTGGGGTAACAGGTAAGCGAACACTGTTGCCAAAATTAATAATGAGCACATCATTAAAAATGGTGTTTGGTGTTTCGTTAACATCTTCCTCCTTTTTTTGGTGAAATTAATTAAAAACGTTCGCAAAGGTAATAACAATTATCAGAATATCAAACAGTTATGCTAATTAAGGTGTAAAACGTCGGTTTAAACTAGCTTCAGACATGATTTTTTTATCTGCAGATTTGGTTAAATAATGCAGAAATCGAGGGAAAAGTTGGCTGATTACATTAATTTGAGCTTAAAAGAATGCTAAATTAAAAGAGAGATTTTTCCGTATAAAATGGAGGATCTGCATGGAAAACATGAGCTTTTTTTTTGGAAAGCTATTTCGAACAAATGAATTTTGAAATGATGTGCAGAAAATTTTATTACTGCTTTAGGTTGAATCTTTTACTGAATTTTTTCTGAAGATGTGCTTAAAATTATGCAATTTGTCCTAACGGATTTACCTAATTTTGTGGTTTTCGGACTACTTAAATGTCAGTTATACCCCAAACGTATCAAAAAACAAATTAACATATGATGCAAAAACCAGTAAAAATTCTTCAAGCGTCTGCGGGCTCGGGAAAAACATTTAGTCTGGCCGCACATTACCTTGTTTTGCTGTTTAGTGGCGAGTTTAAATATCGGGAGATTCTGGCGGTAACCTTCACCAATAAAGCGACCGAAGAGATGAAAAGTAGAATCTTATCGGTATTACTCGCTTTAGCCAAAGGCGATGAATCAGGTAAAATAGACATCTACCGACAAATTATTTTTAAACAGTACCCGACATTAGAAGCCAACGGTTTACAAAAACTGGCGGATGTGATTTACCGGAGGATTCTACACGATTACAGTCACTTTTCGGTAAGCACCATAGATGGTTTTGTGCAAAAGGTGATTCGTGGTTTCGCTTTTGAACTTGGACTAGATTCTGGTTATAGCTTAGAAATGAATATAGAAAAGGTTAAGCAGGACCTGAGCGGGCGATTAGAAAAACTTTTAGACGAGAAGGATAATCTGTTGCAATGGATAATCCAATTAGCCCTAAGCCGCATTGCCAATAATCAATCATGGAACTATAAAAGAGAGCTGTTAGAGCTGTCCGGTGAGGTTTTTAAAGACAAGTTTAAGGATTTTGAAATTGCGTTGGGAGAGTTCGGAGTAGAAAACGTAGATGCCGTTTTTAAAAAGTACATTGACTTTTCTGAGAATTTTATAAAAAAGTATGAGCAAGATTTAACGTCTCTCGCAGAAAAAGCTCAAAATGCAATTGAAGAAAGCGGTTGCGAAGTGGCAGATTTTAAGGGTAAAAGTCGTTCGCCATTAACAAAATTTGGTGCGATTGCCAACGGCGGCTTTGACTACGTTCCAAAGGTTTCGAATTTTATTGACGATGAGCAAGAATGGTTTCAAAAAGGAAAGCAACACCATCTTTTTAACAATTTAAACCCAATTCTAAAAGAGTTGGCATCTGTTTACGAGGTAGGAAATGGCGATTATATTTTAGCGAAAGCTTTTTTAAAAAACGGGTATCTCTTGAGGCTTATGCAAGAAATGGCGCTACTCCTAGCAGCTTATAGAGAAGAAAATGAAACGTTATTGTTTAGTGATGCGCAAAAACTTTTAAATGGCATTGCAGAAGATGCCGGCGATAACCCTTCTTTTATATGGGAGAAGATGGGCAATAGATATCGCAATTTTTTATTTGACGAATTTCAAGACACTTCTGGTAATCAATGGAACAGCTTCTTAAACTTAGTACTCAATGCTATTTCTACCCATAATGGTAAATTACATGACCATTTGGTAGTTGGCGATGCCAAGCAGTCAATTTATCGCTGGCGAGATGGAGATTATAAGTTGCTCCATCAAAAAGCAAAAGTCGATCTTCAGGAGATAAACGTTTTTGATGATCAACTGCAAGACAATTATAGGAGTACAGTAGAAATTATAGCATTCAACAATCAACTTTATCCAAAATTAGCGAGATCGCTACAGCTTAAAATCAACGAGAATATTTCAGAAGAGGATGCATATTTGAACGGATTTTGGAGTGCACAAGAGAATTCATATGGAGAGATTATTGAGCGCATTTATGAGGGAGTTGCGCAAAAAAGCCATGTAAACACAAAAAAGGGAGGTATTGTAAAAATACATCGAATCAATTTCAACAAAACAGATGGGAGTGATAACCAGGTGGTGGAAATTGATGCTGAAAATCAAAAAGATGCAGCCCTAATCAACATGATTTTAGAAATTAGGGTATTGCTAAATGAGCGCGGTTACCATCAGCGAGAGATTGGGGTGCTTGTTAGATCTAATGGCGACGCTGCGTTAACTGTCGATGCCTTAATGCAGGCCGGTTTCGATGTTTTATCGGGCGAAGCCCTAAAAATTGCCAATAACATTGCCATAAAATTAATTGTAAATGTATTGAAGTTGTTGGTGGTTACGCAAAGTAATTCTGCATTATACAAAGCCAATTGCATTGCGCTCTATGCTCAAATACATGGCGAGAAGTTAAACGGAGACAATTATTTTGTGTTGAGTAAAACTCCATTGTCAGCCTTATCTAATGTATTGCCATTGGACTTTTGCGAAAATTACAGACAATGGATGCAATTGCCCATGCCAGAAATGGTAGAGAAAATAATCCGGGCTTTTAAACTAGACCATTACAACAAGGATGAAATTAATCCATTTCTACCCTATCTTTTGGTATTTAGAGATTTGGCTAACAAATCGTCAAAGCAGGGAGAAAAGGGGATTACTGCTTTTTTAAATTGGTGGCAGGAAGAAGGAAGTTCCAAAAACTTACCATCTCCAGACACGGCAAACGCCATTCAAGTAACTACCATTCATAAATCGAAAGGATTGGCATTTAGAGCTGTGTTTATTCCGTTTTGCGATTGGCCACTACAAGGAAAATCTTCCAGTACATTTTGGGTGCCGATGGAAAACACACCCTATGCAAAACTGCAGACGGTACCATTGTCTTATACTTCTGCTTTAAAGGGTTCTAGTGTGGGGCATCGCTATTTAGAAGAAATGTTGTTTAGCTATATGGATGCGCTAAACAATTTATATGTTGCCACCACCAGAGCAAAGGACTACATTTACATTGGTGTTGCCGGCAAAAAAGGCAATACAATAACCAGTATCGGAGATGCTTTACTAGCCATTTACAGCGATGAGCTTGGAGACAATTCTGATCGATTTGAAATCGGAACATTTTCTGCCATCGGCGATGAATTGTCTTTGACCGATGCCATTTCGTTAAAGAATTATCCCACTACCAGCCGGTTAGAAAATATTTATAAAGCAACTGAAAATCGACCTCAAAGATATATAGACAACGTTGAAAAATCAGCCAGAAGAGGCAGCAACCTGCATTATATTTTAGCGGAAGCGAACAAAGCGGAAGAGGTAGAAAAAGTGGTCGATAAACTTTTATTGCAAGGACTGATCAACTTCGATGAAAAAGACAATTATATTGAAGAAGCGTCAACGGTATTGAGAAATCCGGAGTTGAGCGCGATTCTAACTCAACATGCAGATCAAATTAATGAGAAATCTATCGTTGGAGTGGATGGGAAAACTTACAGACCTGATAAATTGGTCGTAAATGGAAAGAAAGTCTCTATTATAGACTATAAGTTTACTGCAGAAGAAAGCGAACATCATGTGGCACAAATTAAAAATTATAAGGCATTAATTGAAGCGATGGGATATGAAGAAGTTACACCTTATCTATTTTATGCCTTGAAAAATAAACTTAAGCTTGTTTAGTAGAAAATTAAATATTTTACAATAATTAGTACTACCCTCATGACCACGTTTCTTAGAGAAGTTGCAGAAGATTTAGTAGCCAAATTTGGAAGTAATTTACAGGAATGCGCCATCGTTTTCAATAATAAAAGGCCCGTAGCTTATTTACAAAAGCATTTGGCCGATATTTATAAAAAGCCTTTCTGGAGTCCTGCATTTTTTACCGTGCAAGAATTTTTTGCAGAAGGTACAAATCTAAAGATCGCCGATTATTACACTCAATTTTTTGCGCTCTACGACTGTTACTCTCAATTGCTTAAAAACGAGGGTAGGGAGATTATCCCATCAATCGCAAAATTTCATGCGGTAGCGAACATTATTCTGGGCGATTTTAGCCAAATAGATAATGATTTGGTGCCTGCCGAGAAGTTGTTTCTAGCCTTAGAAGACATTGCAGTTATCAACGAGCAATTTGATTTCTTAACAGCAGATCAAAAGCTGTTTTTAGCTCAGTTCTGGCAATCTTATTCTGAAGGGAAAGCTAAAGACCAACAAGCGAAATTTATTAAAATGTGGCACAGGATGCCTTTGCTATACAAAAATTTTCATCAGCGATTGAAAGACGATGGTTTTACAACCATGAGCAAATTGTATAGTGCTGTTGCTACGGGGATAAATGACGTTGATTTTACAGAAAAATATTCTGGGAAAAAATTGGTTTTTATAGGTTTTAATGCCTTAAGTAAAGCGGAAGCGAAAGCCTTTAAAAGGTGGCAAACCGACGATAAGGCCATCTTTTATTTTGACACAGACGCATACTATTTAGAAGATGAAATGCAGGAAGCTGGTTTGTTTTTGCGCAGAAATTTAGAGAAAATTGGGTTAATAAATCAACTAGATAACAAAGCGAAATACATAAAATCATCTAAACGAGAAGTAAATGTATTTAAAGTACAAGGGCAAACTGCGCAGGCTAAAATTTTAAATCTTTTGTTGGGAAATGGACAGCAACTTATTTTAGATGCGGACGAAGAAGTATCTACAGCTATCATTTTAGCTGATGAAAGTTTACTTATCCCAGTATTACAGACCATCCCAAGTCAAGATGAAAAAACTGGTGAGAAAATAGAAGTTAATGTGACCATGGGGTTTAGTCTCGCCAACTCATCCGTTTACGGGTTGGCAGATTTATGGCTCAGTATTCAGTCGGAGCTTGCTTATAAAGGAACTGTTTTATATGAAACTTTGAGGGCTTTCCTGTACCATCCACTCATTGGTTTGAGTGAAAAAATGCAGGAAAAAATAGGAGTCGGCTTAATTGATGAACAGCTTTTGGAGGTTCCTGCCGAGAGATTAACGCGTCAGGGCGGTCTCTTTAATTTTTTTTTCTCTCCAATAGCCACACCTATAGATGCGGTAAAAGGATTGATAGAAGTATTGGAATACGTGCTGCAACGAGCGCTCGCTGCAAAAAACCTAAAAGAAATTGATGCCTTGCTTTTTGCCAAAACGATACAGGAATTAAATCGGTTGCAAGATACTTTAGCGACACATTTAACAAAATATCAAGAAAAATTAGAACTGAGTTTCATTCTCTCACTTATTCAAAAAACACTTGCGGGTATTTCTGTTGCACTAGAAGGCAACCCGCTAAGCGGTTTGCAGGTAATGGGTTTGCTTGAGAGCAGGAACTTGAATTTTGATAGCGTAATTATTTTGGGATTGAATGAAGGTACCGTCCCCCAGTCTGCAACCGCTACTACTTTTATTCCGGATAGTTTGCGTCGCGCATATGGCATGCCTGTTTTAGAAAATCAAGATGCCATTTCCGCTTACATGTTTTATAGGTTGATACAACGCAGTAGGAATATAGATTTTGTCTATAATTCGTTAACTGACGAAAGTAACAGCGGTGAACCATCCAGATTTATTAATCAATTGGCTTACGAAAGTGGATTTGATTTTAACTATAAGGAACTGCAATTGCCCTTGAGAACGCAATTAAATAGAGAAGAAGAGATTATTAAGACAGAAAAAGTCCAGCAAGTTTTAAAGCAGTATTTAACTGGGGAGAGAACACTTTCTGCTTCAGCTTTTACAACCTATATCAGCAATCCAATAGACTTTTTTTATAAATATATTGCAGGAATAGAAGAACCTACAGAAGTCGAAGAAATTATTGATGCTAGAAATCTAGGGTCGATTTTACACTATGTAATGGAGCATTTCTATCGGCCATTATTGACGATAGATCCCGAGATTACAGCAGAGCGGATTAGAGCACAAAAAAAGGTAATTCCAGATTTGATTAAACAAGGTTTCGCCGATAATTCATACGGTCGAAAGTATGGAGAACCCAAAGAGCATAGGTTGTTGAATGTACGGAAACTAGCAGATAACTTAACGCTAAATGCGATGCAAAAAGTTGTTTTTGCCATCATAGAGGAATATGTTAATATTATTTTGAAGAAAGATACTGAAGAAGCTCCATTTAAATTAATTGGCCTCGAACAGCGCGGAACTGCCCTCTTTTCTTTCGAGCTTAATGGAGTGAAAGAGCAAGTAAAGTTTTATGGAATTATAGATAGGGTAGATTTTAAAAACGGCGTTTATAGAATTATAGATTATAAAACTGGCAGCGATTTGCTTAAATATAGAACGATACAAGATTGCTTTGACACAGATTGTGGCAAAATTAACAAGGCGTTAATACAAACGCTCTTCTATACTTATGTGTATGAACAAATGTCTAAAAATGACAATGTGGAACCAAACCTTTATATACTGAAAACCATGGGAAAGGGGGAGACGCTGTTTAGAAATAATACAGGACATCTTAAAGAGGAATTTCTTGCAATAGAAAAAGCATTTTTTTTAGAAGAGACGCAGCGAAAATTAACTGAGCTATTTAATGTAAACATTCCTTTTAAAGCAAGTAAAAACCCAACAAACTACGTTTACTCAATTTACACAACCTTGTTTGGAAAGTAGCCGATTAGCTTTTTAGCGGCAACAATTGTATTTTAGCTGTATGCCACAGTGGTAAAATTATAAAGCGCCCTCTCAACTATGGAACAATTTTACGAAACATCTATCCCTACCGATCTCGCATCTAAATTTGTAAACTACACATCTAGGCATGTGTTTTTGACTGGAAAAGCCGGAACTGGTAAGACAACTTTTTTACATAATTTAATCCAGTCTACACATAAAAAAGCCATAATTGTTGCACCTACTGGCATTGCGGCAATTAATGCAAAAGGAACGACCATTCATTCCCTTCTCCAACTTCCATTTGGTACTTTTATACCAGATGCCGGCTTAAAATATATTGATGGCAACATAGATTTTGGAGTTAACACCTCTAAAACTTTGGTAAAACATTTAAATATGCAGGCCAATAAAAGGCGGATGATTCAAGAAATGGAGTTATTGGTTATAGATGAGGTGAGCATGTTGCGGGCCGATTTGCTCGATGCCATAGATTTTGCGCTTAGATATGTAAGGCGAGTAAGAAATGTTCCGTTCGGTGGGGTTCAAATGCTTTTTATTGGCGACCTTCATCAGTTACCGCCGGTCGTTAAACAAAACGAAGCCCAGTTGATGGGGAAATTCTATAAAAGCGTTTATTTTTTCGACGCACTCGCTTTAGCTAATAATCCTCCAGTTTATATAGAATTGGATAAGATTTATCGCCAACAAGATCAGGTTTTTATAAATCTGTTAAATAACCTGCGCAATAATAAAATAAATGCGGCTGACAATGAGCTGCTAAAAAGCCATTATCGCCAGGATTTTAAACCCGATGCGGGCGAAAATTACATTACATTAACTACACACAACAGCAAGGCCGATGCCATCAACCGAGAAAGATTGGCTTTACTGGAAGGAAAATCGGTTTTCTTTGAGTGTAAAATTGAAGGAGAATTTAATCCAAATAGCTATCCAACAGAGCAGTATTTAGAGCTTAAAGTCGGTGCACAAATCATGTTTATTAAAAATGATGCAAGTGGTGAGCGGAGATATTTTAATGGCAAAATTGGGGTTGTTATACGTTTAGATCAAGATGTAATCGAAATAGAACTTCCTGAAGACCAATCTATCATTTCAATATCGCCATTTACCTGGGAGAATGTCAAATATTCCTTAAACGAGGCGACAAATGAAATTCAAGAAAATAGTGTTGGTGCATTTATCCAATATCCGTTAAAATTGGCTTGGGCAATCACGGTGCATAAAAGCCAGGGGTTAACTTTCGACAAGGCGATCATAGATATTGGCGACGCCTTTGCGCCCGGTCAAGCGTACGTCGCTTTATCTCGGCTCAGGGCTTTGGACGGTTTAGTGTTGACTTCTAACTTGCGAGAAGGTGGATTAAGGCAGGATGAAAATATTTACTACTTTTCAAACACAAAAAAAACAGCCGAGGAGCTAGACATTACTATTGATAAGGAGAGCCTGGTGTTTATAAAGGAGTATTTATTTAACGCATTTAGTTTTGGTACGATGCTTTTCTACTTAAAAGAACATTTTCAAAGTTATGATAAAACCGAAAGCAAATCTGCAAAACAGAGATATGAAGGATGGGCGAAGGAGGTATATGAGGAATTTAAGAAAGTAGCAGACACCGGAAATAGCTTTGTTAAACAACTACAAAGTATTTTCGCGACGCAAAATAAATTTACTTTAAGTAATGCAGCCGTTCGAACAAAAGCTGCGGTTTCCTATTTCGAACCATACTTTTTGCGATTATCAAAGAAATTTATTGAACACATTGAAAAACTAAAAGAAGAAAAACAGGTAAAGCAGTATTTAGGAGAATTGCTAGAACTAGAAATAGGCATCTATGAACAGCACAAAAAGATTTTAAAATCTAACGCCCTGCTCGATGCTTTTATAGAAGGACGCACCTTTAATAAGTTAGATTTAGATAAGCTCTTAGATCCTGAAGCTCGGAAAAACCAGTTGCAAGAGATTATCGCAGCCAAAGAAAATATGGCTAAAGCAAAATCTGAGAAAAGTAAAGCGCCAAAAGTCGACACGAAATTACTTTCTTTTGAGTTAAACAAACTTGGCAAAAGTATTGCGCAGATTGCAGCTGAACGCAAGCTTACCGTTAACACCATCGAAGGGCATCTGGCACATTATATTTCCAAGAACGAACTGTCATTAACGGATTTTGTTGCAGCAGAAAAAGTTGAAAAAATAGTAGCTGCGGCAAAAAAACTCGATAGCAGAAGTTTTGTAGAAATTAAAGGTTTGTTAGGTAATGAGGTAAGTTACGGAGAGATAAAAATGGTGCTGGCTTCTATGGCAATCGTTTAGGATCTTCTTTAACGTAACATTTTCTTTTAATTGTGTAATTGCTAAATTTGGAGACAGCTTTTCCAAATCAAAGTGAGCGTAGTGTTGCAAACAATCATTTTATGAAACTTAAAATTCATCCGAGTATAATTTTCCGTACGCCTAAGTTTTCTTTTTTAGACGATTTGCCGTCTATTTGGATTGCGTTAAAAGAGGCGATTTCTATTTCTTCATCCTCCTTTTACGAAATTATTAAGGACGTTACTACGGAAGACTTAGATGGATTACCTCCAAAAATAAAGTTTACCATCTGGAAATATTTTAATAGGGCAAAATTTAGAGCTACCCCTTACGGCACTTTTGCCAGTGTTGGAATTTTAGAAAATTGCATAGCTGCTGGAGATAGTGATATCGTCATTCACGAAGTTCAAAAATTAGGAAGTTTTATCGATTGGCCTTATAAAAGTAACTTACCGCGCGATTTACAAAGTGAAATTTTAGCAGATACACTTCTTTTTAGCAATAGTACTTATTACAGAACTAATGAAGGTTTGCGGTATGTTTCCTTCTCAAATAATCTGTTCGAAATTTCTGAAATCAACGAAAATAAACTCGTTGAAAGTATTTTGGGCGCTTGTTTTAAACCCATAAAAGTTAGTGAGTTAGTGACTTTCCTAAAAATTTCTGAGGATGGGGTAAAAAACTTAACAGATTTACTGATTCAGATGCATGAACTTCAACTTATTTTTGTGGAGCGGGATCAAAACAGCATCGGCGAAGACTACTTTAAAAGAATTGGAATACATTCATCTCCGGAAATACCTCAATATATCATTGCCCAAAGAGAAGTCATTAGTGGAAAAATAGATGCAAAATTGCTTCAGCATTTGCCAAATTTGGTACACTTTGTAAATCAACTTTTACCCATGGAAGAAAGGCCTCCTCTGGCAAATTTTATCAAAAGGTTCAAGAAAAAGTTTGATCAAAAAGAGGTGCCTTTTCTTATCGCATTAGATCCAGAAATGGGCGTTGGCTACGAAGATTTAGAACAAGGTGGAGGCAGTGAAGATTTTGTGGCGCAATTTGCTGGGCGGCAAGGTAAAATGAAGCAAGGCCTTAGTATTTTGAAAGAACAGATCGAAAATAGCCTTTCGGAAAGCAGCTTTAAAATAGGCGAACCGGTTTTTTTAAATAGGGTACAGTTGCCACAAGACATCAGGGAGCCAAAACTTCCCAATACATTTAGTGTGTTGCTTTCCGTTGTTGATGAACTTGTGTTTGCAGAGACAATAGGAGGTGCAACTGCAAACGCATTGGCCGGCAGGTTTACTTTGGCAAATGAGAAGATCGAAAAACATTGTTCGGAAATGGCGGAGTTAGAGCAGAAAGCCAATCCAGAAGTACTTTTTTTTGACGTGTCTTATCTTGCAGAAAACAATGTCGATAATATAAACAGAAGAAGGCAAATTTACGATTACCAACTTTCAATTCTCAACTTTGATACCAGCGCCGAACCCCTTAATCTAAATGATTTTATGATTTCCGTGGTTAACTCAGAAATTATCATAAGGTCTAAAAAAATAAACAAACGTCTGATACCTCGCATGGCAAGCGCATACAATTACTCGCGTTCCGATTTGTCGGCGTTTAGATTGTTATGTGATTTGCAACACCACCATGTTCAAACGAGCCTATCTTTTTCACTTTCTAATATTTTTCCGGAACTAAATTATTATCCGCGCTTGCAATATCACAACGTGGTGCTGAGTGCGGCGAAATGGAAAATCAAAAAATTGGAATATTTAACCAAGGCCAACGAGAATCCTACGATAGAAGTTTTTAGAAGGTATTTGGAGGAAAAGGGAGTTTCTCCTTATTTTAAAGCAGGTTTGGGCGACCAGACTTTGTGTTTTAATCTGGAGATTGACGAGGATTTGGAAGCTTTTATGCAGTTTTTGGATAAAAAAACAGAGCTATATGTGGAGGAGGTCGCTGTGCCTAAAAAAAACTTGGTCGTTGATGAAAAAGGGAAGCCATATTTTGCGCAGTTTAATTTAAATTTATATCATGAGGAGAAAATATTTAGTGGGGAAGAATCTACTGATGATGACCGAAAGCCAACGATAGCACAGTATTTTCCCTTAGGAGGGGAGTGGCTGTATTTAGAAATTTACTGCCATCAGCAGCGAGCGGATGAAATTTTGTTAAATGTGATTGGCAAATTTGTGGCTAACTACGGTGATGCAATAGCCTTTTGGTTTTTCATTCGCTACAATGAAAATGGCGATCACATTAGACTCAGAATGTTGTTAAATGATCCTAAAAAATCTCAAGAATTGACCTATGCGCTGACAGAAAATTTATCTTCATATCTGCAGTCAGGGATCGTATCAGATGTCCAAGCTAAAATGTACAGGAGAGAGTTAGAACGGTATGGGGCCAATAATATCGAAGAAATAGAAAAGCATTTTGCAATAGACAGCGAATTTGTACTCGCTTTTCTTGCGAGCAATCCTAGCGATTTTGATAAGTATAAATGTTGCAGTTGTGTGCTTGAATTAATCGCCGAATCTGAGATTTTTGAACCCAAATTTTTTATAAGGTTGGTTAGACAGATTTCAGATTCTTTCAATAGCGAGCATCATTTGGAGTCGATGGATTTTAAAAAATTAAATGAAAAATATCAAAGTTATCGTAGCTACGAGATTTTGGAGAAAACCCCTGAACAAACGCAAAAATTTAACCAGTTCTCTCAAAGTATGGTTTCAATATTAAAAGATATAGAAATTGAAAAGCGCGCATCATTATTAAGCAGTTTAATGCACATGCATATTAATAGACTTTTTAGCAATCATCAACGCAGCCACGAAATGCTTTTTTACTATTTCTTTTTCAAAGATGCTCAGCGCGTTCAAGCAATTAACAAAGCAAGGTGATTATTTCTTCGGCGTAAAATCTAAATTGACAGATATTTCTGTGCGGTACGTTTGTTTTTGAGTATCGGTAAAGCAATTAAACACGCAATTGCTTTTATAGATATTTTCTAACCGCGTTTTAGTATTAATTACCCCAACTTTATGACAATTGTCATTGTTTTGTTGCGTAGGACCAATCAAATTGAAAAAATTGATTTCCAAAATATTTTGATTTCTTTTCATCCTAATTACAGCAGGTTGCGTGGGATGCAAAATATTTCCATGCTTAAACATATTTTCGACCAAAGTGAGTAGTATTAGCGGAGGGAAGCGCACACCCATAAGCTCTCCTTCAATAATAAATTCTAAATTGATTGCGTTTTTTGTGCGGAGCTTGTGTAAGTCTATCAAATGCTCAATTTGCGCAATTTCTTCTGTAATTGGCACTATTTCTAACGCCTCACTTCTTTTCAATGCATAACGCATCATTTCAGACAGATTCATGATCGCTTCTGCAGCGATTGGAGCTTTTTTCCTCGCATCGTTATAAATGAAGTTAAGCGTATTGAATAAAAAATGTGGATTTATCTGACTCCTTAAATAATTATTTTGTGTTTGAATTAGGGAATTTTCCAAACTGTGTCGCTCTATTTGATCTATTAAGCTCTTTCTCTTAAATTCCTCAACTGTTTTTGTATTATCTATAGATTTTAAAATATAAAAATAGCCTGTTCCAAAGCCAACAAAATACAAAGCTCTCCAGATATTATTTAATACAAAAGCTTTGGTTACTGAGGTATGGTCTGCAACCGCCACTAGGTTTAGTGTTGCAAAAACATATCTAAGTAGGTAAACCAGACATAAATAACCCAGCAACTCAGACGTTATCACCACAATCGCAACCAAAAATGCAATTGAATTATTCTTTCTTGACGCAACAAATCCCATTAGATAGGCATGGCAATAAAAGACGGATATTGCTGCTGTAAAGGAAATTATATAGATTCCGGGTTGACCGAACCTGTCTATTAAACCGGAAATGAAAACATCATAAATAATGAAACATCCCCAAGCAAGTAGATGGATTTGATGTTTTTTATAAGTCGCATGAAATGCAGAAATTAAATCTTGAAATGTCATAAATCTACGAAAAAACATCTTTCTTCCTCTAAATTAAATGCTTGGTGTAAAATTTTATATTTTTCTATTTTGAACTCGCATTTTTGTTTCAACAAATCGTTACACATATTTAAGTATTAAGATTTAAACAATTATGAAGACTAACAGCAACACGAACTTAGGAAAAAAAACCGTATTCATTTACAGAAACATTAAAACTGCGAATGATTTCAAGACTGACCCAACTTTGGATCCAAGCACTGCTACCGTAAAGACGATTTTAAGCTCGATGGCAATCATGTTCCAGAAATAGAATTTTTATTATACTCATTACAGACCCCGCAAAGCCATTATTATGAAAGCAACTTCAAACAACTCATTGACTAAGAAAACAGTATTCATTTACAGAAACATTAAAAATGCAAATGATTTCAAGACTGACCCAACTTTGGATCCAAGCACCGCTACCGTAAAGACCATTTTAAGCTCGATGGCAATCATGTTCCAGAAATAGATTCTTTTTTATACTCATTACAGACCCCGCAAAGCCATTATTATGAAAGCAACTACAAATAACTCATTGACTAAGAAAACAGTATTCATTTACAGAAACATTAAAAATGCGAATGATTTCAAGACTGACCCAACGTTGGATCCAAGCACTGCTACCGTAAAGACCATTTTAAGCTCGATGGCAATCATGTTTCAGAAATAGAATTTTTTATATACCCGTAACAGACCCCGCAAAGCCAATATTATGAAAGCAACTTCAAACAATTTATTGAATAAGAAAACAGTATTCATTTACAGAAACATTAAAACTGCGAATGATTTTAAGACAGATCCGACTCTTGATCCAAGTACCGCTACCGTAAAGACCATTTTAAGCTCGATGGCAATCATGTTCCAGAAATAGAATTTTTTATATACCCGTAACAGACCCCGCAAAGCCATTATTATGAAAGTAACTACAAACAACTCATTAACTAAGAAAACAGTATTCATTTACAGAAACATTAAAACTGCGAATGATTTCAAGACAGATCCGACTCTTGATCCAAGTACCGCTACCGTAAAGACCATTTTAAGCTCGATGGCAATCATGTTCCAGAAATAGCATTAAGTTTAGGCGAAGGTAAATTTAAGGGAGCAAAAATTTACCTAAAGTGGTGTTAATCTCTACTGCTTAACCTGATTGATAGTTAATAGCAACTTGAAATCGAGCGCCAATTTTGCAAGAGTTAAATATCACAGCATACAAAACGCCATTCACCTCAATGGTAAAACAATCTCTCTCAGCTAAATTAATAGAGAATTTAATTACTTCTATTCGATTTTAACAAGCTCTTTTGTACATATTCGAAAAAAGAATCTTTATAAGGTTCTCCAATCTGCAACATCTCGTTATTCACTAATCTCACCATATTGCCATCCACCTTTTTAATGGCAGATTTTGCAACAATATTCGATTTATTGACCCTAATAAACGGGTGATTTTCCAATGCTTTTTCGATTTCCTTTAATGTAAGATAGGTTGTATGCGCTTCAGTTTGCGTAAAAATCTGTATATAATTGGTCAAAGACTTTATATAGAGAATGCTATCTAACGAAATATTTGAGAACGCATGTTTATGATCTCCTTTTATGAAAATTTCTGAGATCTTCAATTCTTTAGGTTCAATTCTTTTTTCTTGTGCAGCTTCTTTCTTTAGAATTCTATCTAGTGCTAAAGCAAACTTTGCAAAAGAAATTGGTTTAAGTAAATACTGATCGGTCTGCACGTCAAAAGCCTGTAGCGCATAGTCTGGATGAGCAGTTGTGAAAACCAAATACTTCACTTTTTCTCTAACCGCTTTAGCAAGTTCTAAACCACTTATACCGGGCATATCTATATCTAAGAATAATAAATCGATACCGTCCTCTTCACTTATTCCCGCCAAGGCCTGTATCGGGCTATCATATGTTTTTAGAAGTGTCAGGCCCGGCATGTCTGCTATGTGGTCTGTCAATACTTCTATTGCATGATCTTCATCATCTACAACTACACAATTTAAATCCATCGCTACTGCTGTTATTTTTTGCCAAGGTAAATAAAATAAAAATTGTTTTAAAAGAATCTGCAAAATGCTGTCGCAAAAAACAAACAGTTAAAATTGTTTTAGAAAAAAAAGGGGTTTCGTGTAATAAACTGGGGGTTTCGTGTAAAAAATGCTTTTAATCCGTTTTTTATCAGAAAGTTTGTTCAACAAAGGATGTTGTCGAAATCTGAAGGAGGATAAAATCATGGAACTAAAAGATGAAATTGGGGAATTCGAACTACGTGTTAAAAAGATGTTGCCGCAAGTGCAGTCAAAAGACTTAACAAGAAATGCTTTGGTAATGCCCTTTATTCAATTATTGGGTTACGACATTAATGATGTGAAAACAGATGCCATTGCAGAATTTGGTTTTAATAAAGGGAAAAAGGTAGATTATACGATCATGAAAGATGGCAAGCCGACTATTTTAGTTGAGTGCAAGCATCACTTAGATTACTTAGGATTGGATGAATCTCGCCTGATAAATTATTTCCGAAAAACTAAGGCTAAGTATGGTTTGCTAACAAATGGTTTGGTCTACAGGTTTTATACCGAAAAAATGGTAAAGAGCAAAAAAAATCAAACTCCGCTAGTCGAATTTAAGCTTACAGATACAAAAGCGGCAGCGATTGCCAAGTTACTGGAGGAGCACCAAGATTTCTTTAATTTTAATAAACAAATAGCATAACCCATACTATTACAAGTTAACGTCCCAAACGAGAACTAACATGCGAACCCTCGGCTAATGCTGAGGGTTTTTTCTTTACAAACACCGCATTTATTTCGATTTGTAGGCTGGAATGAATCGGTCAGCAGACCACCAGCCGTTAACCCTTTTTAAAGCATTGCAATTTTATAGCATTTTCGTTTGTCTTCTCCTTGAAATTACCGCGACACAAAATTCTTTTCTAATTGAGGTGGGGGTAATTTAGGAAACTGAACTAAATGATTTTAGCCGCTGTGAAAACATTTTAGCGGAAGTATCGGCAATGTCTCGTTGTATTTGTCCAATCCTTCGTTTTCATGATTTAGGGGAATAACTATCGGTAGACGCCATTTTCCCTGAATTACTTCTAGGGCATCTCTTAACGTCAATAATTTTAGTTGGCAAATTTTTTCCTTTTGACTCATTGTAAATTTTTTATTTACTTACTTAGAGGTAACTACTTACTTTTGGGTAACAACTATATTTTGGATAGCAAATTGGCTTATTTTTGCGATACAGATTAAAATAAAGATTAATATATGAACAATTCCACAACTTGGGTGATCGACCCAATGCATTCTGAAGTACTTTTCAAAATTAAACACTTAGTAATTTCAACGGTTACGGGAAGCTTCAAAAAATTCGATGGTAAGATAACTACCAATGGTGAAGGTTTTAACGATGCGAAAGTATCACTTTCATTAGAAGTTAAAAGTGTAGACACAGGTCAAGAAATGCGTGATGGACATTTGCAAAGTGGAGACTTTTTTGAAGCGGAGCAATATCCCACAATAACTTTTGAATCTACTTCATTTACCAAGACTGATGATGAAAATTATAAAATGATTGGTGATTTAACCATGAAAGGTGTTACAAAACCTGTAGAATTAAATGTAGAATATGGCGGCTCCGAAGATAACGGCCATGGAGTTCTGAAACATGGTTTTGAGGTTACTGGAACAGTAAATAGGATGGATTTTGGCATGACCTGGAACAAACTTACCGATACCGGTGGTTTGGGACTTGGCGAGAAAATTAAACTTGAAGCAAATATTCAGGTTGCTGAAGAAGTAGAATCGGTAGCGGTTTAAATTAAGAAATATTTTTAGTGCACAAGCAATTTGAAATTTTAAGTTGCTTGTGCGTTATTTGGTTAAGGTTTTTTTAAACAAACACTTTTTCGTCTTTATGGATAGGCTAAAAACTGAAATAAACAAAACATTTATAAATGTCTAAAGTTTATAAAATGTATTGACCCTTCTCTAAAGTTTATTTTCATAAGCTTGACATTTCAATCTAAACCGCCGCGGATAGAAGCTTTAACTTTTTTGCCGCTAATATTTTACATCTATAAAATTATCTAAATGAAATATGTATTGATAACGGGAGCCAACAAAAGTATTGGTTTCGAAACAGCAAAACAATTACTACAAAAGGGCTATTACGTCTACTTGGGTAGTAGAAGCGTAGAGAAAGGAAAGGAGGCCGTAAAACGGTTAGTTGACGCTGGGCTCACAAATGTAGAGACCATAAAAATCGATGTAACAGATGCAGAATCTGTAAGAGATGCCCGCGCTATGGTTGGCGAGAAAACGGAAGTTTTAGATGTACTCATAAATAACTCTGGCATTAGCGGCGGCATGGCTCAAAGTGCGGCCTCAGCGGATATTCAATTATTAAAAGAAGTTTTTGAAACAAATTTCTTTGGATTGATTAGCGTAACACAGACATTTTTAGATCTATTGCACAAAGCACCCGAACCACGTATTGTAAATGTAACTTCTGGTTTAGGTAGCCTTGCGATGCATAAAGATTCAAATTGGCCATATTATCCAGTCAAACTGGCTGCTTACAATAGCTCAAAAGCTGCGGTAAATATGTATACCATTACGCTTGCATACGAACTTCGAGACCTTCCGTTCAAAGTAAACGCAGTAGATCCAGGTTATACCGCAACTGACTTTAATCACCACAGCGGTCCGGGAACAGTAGAAGATGCAGCGGCAAGGATTGTAAAAGCGTCAACACTCGATAAAGATGGCTTGACAGGAACATTTTTTAGCGATGATAATAATAAAGAAACCGGTATCAGCCCGTGGTAAACAGATTTGGATGTGTGGGATTTATGCCTTAATGAGTTGTAAACAATTATGCCAATCAATCAGTTATCAATAAGAAATCAAAATATGAAAATTATAGTAACAGGCTCTTTGGGTCATATGAGTAAACCACTTGCGGAAAAATTGATTAAGCAAGGACACCATGTAACTGTAGTAAGTAAAAGCGAGGAAAGACGAAAAGAAATAGAAGGATTAGGGGCCACAGCAGCAATCGGATCTTTGGAAGATTCAGATTTTGTTTCAATAACCTTTGACGGCGCGGATGCAGTGTATTGTATGATTCCGCCAAACGCAGTTCCTACAGATCAAGTAGCCTATTATAAACAAATAGGAAATAATTATAGATCTGCAATTGAGAAAACAGGCATCAAACGCGTGGTTCATTTAAGCAGCTGGGGGGCACATTTAAGCGAAGGAACAGGAATGATAATTGGCTCTCATAACGTGGAGGAAATTCTGAATAGTCTCGAAAATGTTGAAGTAACTCATTTGCGCGCAGTGTCATTAATGTATAATTTATACAGTTTTATGGGTATGATAAAAAATGCGTCACAGATGGCTGCAAATTATGGTGCCGATGATAAAATTGCATGGGTTCACCCAAATGATGTTGCAACGATTGCGGCAGAGGAATTGCTGAAAACAGATGATATTGAAAAAATAAAGTACGTGGCGAGTGATGAAATGACTGCAAATCAATCTGCTAAAATTATTGGTGAAGCAATCGGAATACCAGAATTGAAATGGAATTTGATTAGTGATGATGCGCAAAAAGAAAAATTGATGAGCTACGGTGTGCCAGAACATATTGCAAATGCCGTAAGAGATCTATATCGAAGTATCCACACTGGTAAACTGGCGGAAAACTATGAAAAAAACAAACCAGAAATGAGCCCGACAAAATTGAAGGATTTTGCAAAGGAATTTGCGGCAGTCTATAATCAAAAATAAGAAATTGTGACAAACATGAACTAAAATAGTTGAGCATTCCAGATGAACAACTGATACAGGGAATCCTTTCTATCGGAATAAATAAATCGATTGCCAATGGCTTTTATTAAAAAATAAGTCTGATTTTTAAGCAAAATAAATGTATGATAGCTTCAAAAGGATATGCATCGATGGATGCTGAAACTACACCAAAACCATGGGAATTTGAACGTAAAGAAGTTGGTGACGATGACGTACTGATAAACATTGCTTTTTGCGGGGTTTGCCACACCGATATTCACTTAACCCGCAACGAATGGGGTCCGGGCATTTTTCCAATGGTACCAGGCCATGAAATTGTAGGCCATATTGCCGCGATAGGTAAAAACGTTACTAAATTTAAAAAAGGCGATCGTGCCGCTGTTGGCGTAATGATAGACTCCTGCGGGCATTGCAAAGAGTGCGATAACGGTCAGGAACAATTTTGCCAGGTATCTCCAGTGCAGACCTATAATTTTAAAGATCACGATGGTGACCCTGTTTATGGTGGCTATTCTAACAATCTTGTAGTAAAAGCAGAATTTGCACACCGAGTGGCAGAAAGTCTGGATTTGGCCGCAGTTGCACCAGTATTGTGTGCAGGAATCACTACCTATTCGCCACTTAAAAAATGGAAGGTTGGCAAAGGGCATAAACTTGCAGTTGTTGGGCTCGGCGGACTTGGACACATGGCCGTTAAATTTGCGGTAGCTTTTGGCGCAGAGGTCACTGTATTAAGCACTTCGCCGTCTAAAGAAAAAGATGCAAAAGACTTAGGCGCACACAAGTTTGTGGTTACCACCAATGAAGAACAATTTAATGGCGTAAAAGGAAGTTTCGACTTTATAATTGATACCGTTGCTGCAGACCATGATATTACAACCTATATCGAATCCATGGCAACCAATGGTGTTTTTATTTCTGTTGGGATGCCTGTAAAACCGTTACAGGTTTCTTCATTTTTGTTATCAGGTGGCAACCGTACCATAACAGGTTCTGGCGCTGGCGGCTTACCCGAAACGCAAGAAATGCTAGATTTTTGTGAGGAGCACAACATTGTTGCTGATATAGAACTTATTGACATTAAAGATATAGCAACGGCCTATGAGAGAATATTAAAGAATGATGTGCATTATCGGTTTGTAATCGATATGGCAACGTTGTAATCGTTAAACTGATAAAAAATTCTGTCAGGTTCTCAAACAGTTATTAAGCAATATGTGGTCAACCAAAAATATTTTCAGCCAAAAAAGTAAAACTATAATTGTAACAGGAGGCAATACCGGTATCGGTTTCGAAACAGCATTGGCATTATTTCAGGCCGGTGCAAATGTAATTATTGCCTGTCGGGATAAAGAGAAAGCTGAGCAAGCTGTTGCTGAGATGAAAAAACGAAAAGGCTCAGGTTCCTTGGAAGTTGGCATACTTGATCTGTCGAGTTTAGAGTCTGTCAAACAATTTGCCGATGCTTTTACGCAGCAACATATGCAACTGCATTTGTTGATAAATAATGCAGGGCTAGCCATACCTCCCGAATCTAAAACCAACGAAGGATTTGAAATGCAATTTGGCGTTAATTTTTTAGGTCATTTTTACCTTACGGGCTTATTGTATCCGCTACTTTTGAAAACTGAAAATTCGCGCATCGTAACGCTCAGCAGCAATGGTTATCAAACTGCGGCAATAGATTTTTACAACCTAAAATTAGAAAAAGATTATGATGCTTTGCGCGAATACAGGCAAAGCAAATTGGCAAATCTGATATTTTCAATAGAATTGAATAGGAGAATTAAAGCCAATGGACACCACGTCTTATCAATTGCTGCACAACCGGGTGCAAATAATACCGAATTGACTAGGCATTTGAGTGCCGAAGCAATCGCCATAGGGAAAGAACGGCTGGGAGTATTTATGGAGCCTTGGCAGGGTGCTCTATCGGTACTTTATGCAGCAGTTTCTTAGCATGTAAACGGAGGGAATATGTACGAACCTGAAGAGGATGGATTGAGAGGTTATCCAACTTTGGCCAACATTCAAGAAAACGCAATGAATGAAAAAGTGGCTAAGAAACTTTGGGAAACCGCACAAAAAATAACCAAACTTAAATTTCTAACGTAGTCTGTTAATCATTATTCTAGAAGGAAGCCGTTTAAAAACCTGGCATCTTTAATTGGCCTTTAAAAGCCAATTAAAGATACAATGTACAGCGTGTAAAAGCGCCCAAATAAATATCAAACTGTTTGAAAAACTAAAATATTTTAGGGATTTTGGGTGTTCCCCTGAAGAGGGTCGCGCTTTCCGTTCCAATCTTTTTGCTCGTTCCTCACAAAAAGGATTTCCAAGCAATACACACAGGCTAGGTCTTGCGCTAACGATGGGAATGGCATCCTCCTATGTTTGAATAATAATAATTTATCATCAAATTTATAGAAATAAGTGAAGAGGCGAGAGAGTGAGTTGGCATCCTAAGCAAGTCTAGAACTATGCTGCGTAAAAGATATAACCTCCCGTCTCTTTGTTCTTTAGAGTTTGAACAGAATGTAAGAAATATGGCAGAGCCATATATTCAGGATATCCAACAGGA